>NZ_CP107532.1:3896250-4218333 GCF_025813715.1 Methylobacterium sp. FF17 | reverse complement strand
CGGCCTGATGGCCTTGTTCGCCCAGGATCGGGTTCTGCTCCTCGTCGCCTTCGCCACCTGGCTCGGCCTCTGCGTCTTCACCGCCCACTTCCTGCAGGATACCCGCGCCTACGGGGCCATGCTTTCCGGCTACACCGTGGCGATCATCGCGATCGCGCATATCGATACGCCGCAGAACACCTTCGACGCCGCCGTCGACCGGGTCGCGGCGATCACCCTTGGCATCGTGGCGATCACCTTCATCAATGACGCGCTGGGTAGCCCCAGCATCTGGCGCTCGGTGCGTGATACCCTGGGCGGGGCCATCGCGGAGACGAAGGCCTTCGCGCGCGAGGCCCTGACGCGGGGCGATCCCGGCTCTGAGCGCGCCGCCGCGCTGATTCGCAAGATCGCGGCGATGCGCGGGGACACCAGCGCCATCGCAGGCGAACTCGACGACGGGCCGGACCGGGCAGCCGGTGCCCGCAGCGCCATCGCGGCGCTCTACGTCATGGCCGCCGCTGCCCGCCACCTCGGGGCCGCGATCGCGCGCCTGTCCGAGCCCTCGCCCGCCGTCGCGGAAGCACGGCGCCTCTGCGTGGGCCTGACCGAGGCCGAAGCCGACCCCGATGCGGCGGTGGCGCGCCTGTCCGAACTGGTGGACGCGGCGCTGGTAGGATCGGCCACCCGCGCGAATGAGACTCCCCTGGACGAGATCCTGGCCCTGCAGCGGTCGCTCGATTTCGCCCGTGCGGCGGTGTTCGCGCAGGACGGCTACGGTGTCCTGGCGCGGGGCGGGCAACCCCTGCGCAACGTGCCCCTGCCCACCCATCGCGACATGCCGGAAGCTCTGCGGGGCGCCCTTCGCGTCGCGATCGCATTCGGGTTGAGCGCGCTGTTCTTCATCGCCGCCGGCTGGCCCGCGACCTCTTTCGCCCTGGTGCAGGTCGCCTCCACCTGCGCGCTGTCGTCGATCACGCCGGACCCCCGGGTCTTCGCCAAGGGCGTGCTCATCGGCATGCCGGTGGCCGCTCTCTGTGCCGGGATCGTGCTGTTCGGCGCGCTGGCGGGCGTACAGGGATTCCCGCTGTTGGCCATCGCCATGGCGCCGGTGGTCTTCGCCGCCTGCTTTCTCAGCCTCAACCCGCCGACCTTCGGGATCGGCTTCATCCTGCTGGTGTTCTTCCCTGTTCTGCTCTCGCCCGCCAACCCGCAGACCTATGATCCGCAGGGTTTTCTTAGCAATGCCTTCCTGGTCGTCGTGGCGGCGCTGATCCTGTTCTTCACGGTGCGGGTGATCCTGCCGGTCTCGAACGCACGGCACCGGGCCTTCGCCCTCGACTCGGCGCGCCGCGCCCTGGTGGACGCGTTGGCCGGGCAGGGCGGCGACGCCACGACCCGGACCAGCCTCAACAGCGATCGCCTTCTGCAGTTCGCCCGCTGGAGTTCGGGCAGCGGTGCCGTCCGCCGGGCCAGCCTGGACCGGGCCTTCGACCTCGCGCGGATGGAATCCGCCGCCGCGCGCGCCCATGCGCAATTGCGCGGCCTGGCGTGCGACGCGTCGCTCGCGGCGGCGGTCGAGCGCGCCCGCACGGCCATCGTGGCGGTCGATGCCGCCGGTATGCGGGACGCCGCGCGCGCCTTTCTGGCGGCCGGCGGCACGGCAGCGCCGGAGACACGCCTGCATCTCGCCCGCGCGGTCAGCGACCTGACCACGGCCGCGCACGTCACCGAGGTCCAGGGGCGCTTCCTGCGCCGCCTCGGCGTGATGGCGGCCTGATGCGCAGCGACCTCGATCTCGGTGGCGTGCTGGTCTCGCCCTTTGTCGCCTATGCCGCCGGAGCGCTGGCGATCCTCGTGGTCCTGCGCCTCGTCTCCGCCCGGCTGCGTATCAGCCGCTACGTCGCCAATCCGCCCCTGGCGGAGGCCGGCCTCTACGTCTGTATCCTCGCCCTCCTGATCGTGTTGTTCTGACGATGGCCGACGACATGCGCGGCGAGACCGCCGCACCTTCCACGTCCGAGCCCCCGGACACGCGCCCGCGCCCGCCCGGTCGCGGTCGCTGGCTGCTCCGCCTCCTCGTGACCGGAATCATCCTGGCCTGCGCCGTCGTGGCGGCGGCGCTGGTCTGGCAGTTCTACGTCACCGCGCCCTGGACCCGCGATGGGCGGGTGCGCGTGCAGGTGGCGAGCGTCGCGCCCCAGGTCTCGGGCCAAATCACCGAGCTGCGCGTCTCCGACAACCGGCAGGTGCGAAAGGGCGACGTGCTCTACGTCATCGATCCCTTCGACTTCGAGGTCTCGGTCGCCTCCGCCCAGGCCGAACTCGACAACCGGGAGGCCGACCTTCAGGTCAAGCGCACGCAGGCCGCGCGGCGCGAAGCGCTCACCACTCTCTCCACCTCCGTAGAGGAGAAGCAGCAATATGCCGGCACCGCCCGGATCGCGGAGGCCGCCGTCGCCTCGGCCAAAGCGCAGCTCTCGCAGGCCAAGGTCAATCTTCAGCGCACCCAGGTGCGATCACCGGTGAACGGCCGGGTGACGAACCTGCTCCTGCGCCCTGGCGACTACGCCACCACCGGTACGGTCAACATCGCGGTGATCGATACCGATTCCTTCTGGATCGACGGCTACTTCGAGGAGACCAAGATGGCTCACATCCACGTGGGCGATCCGGTCACGGCCGAACTCCTCGGCTACGACCCCCTGATCCGAGGAACGGTCGACAGCATCACGCTGGGCATCAGCACCGCCAACGCAACCGCGAGCACGCAGGGGCTGCCGAATGTCGATCCGGTCTATACCTGGGTGCGGCTGGCGCAGCGCGTGCCCGTGCGCATCCGTATCGAGGGGGTGCCCGAGGGCCTCACCCTGGTGGCCGGCATGACCGCCACGGTCTCGGTGGGCGAGCCCGGCACCTATCGCGACGACTGGCTCGCACGCCTGCGTGCCCGCTTGAGCGGCGCCGTGGCGCCGACCCCGTAAGCTGTGACCCCGGGTCCAAGGGTTGCATCCCACGCCAAGAGACTGGGAAGGCACTGATTTTTAAGGGCGTTCCATCGGGACTGGATACAGTCGCGAAATCCCGCAAATAGGCTCTTGACGCCTGACAGATTGGGTCGCAGTCTGATCCGGTGCTTCGACGGCAAAGCACAACTCAAGCAACGAGGAGGCCTTGATCGGATAACGATCACGACCGACCGGACGCAGGAGATTTGGGAATGACGCCACCCCAGCAGGCGGCTGCGGCGATCATCCGGGGTTGATTCGACCCGGACGTTGAGCAGCACACACGCGAATAACGGGACGGAAGCGGTCTCCGGGGCGCAGAAGCGGCCAGCACGGCACGACTTCAGACATGCACCAAGCCCCACCTCGGCCGCTTCCGCCGCCGAATGATCGACCTCAATCGGTGCGATTGAGGCTGAGAATCATCAAGACTTCCGAATAGTAATCGTCGCCGACCTTAAGGGCGCGCGGTTCGAGGCCGTACGGCACGAAGCCGGCAGCTTCGTAGCGCCGGATCGCGGTCGTGTTGGTTGCGCCGACAGACAGTCCGAGATCCTCGACACATGTCGCCGCATGGTCGATCACAGCCGCGATGAGGGCTGTTCCGACACCTCCTCCGCGCGCGTCCGGCCTGACGAAGACGCCTCCGAGCGTTCCCTTGTGCCGAAGCTTGGGTGCGTCCGGGACGTAGAGGCCGGCTACACCAACGAGTTCATTGTCGCGACGCCAAGCGCCGAAGACAGCCTGGTTCTCCAGGGTGCTCGTGAACCACGCGAGTGGCTGACCCTCTTCAGCCTCCCAGGATGCACCGAAGGCTTCGGGGTGGCGGGCAAGGCCGTCGAGACGGAGCACTCGGAACGCTGCCGCGTCGCTCGGCTGAAGTCTTCGGATCGTGCTCGTGGATCGCAGATCCAAATTTTCACCCTTATTCTAAGTCTTACCGACCGCGACCCCTGGTCAGCACCGGTGAGATCCAGCGCGGCGTAAGGCTACTCGATCCCGAGCTTGGCCTTCAGCAGCGCGTTCACCGCTGCCGGGTTGGCCTTGCCGCCGGTGGCCTTCATGGTCTGCCCGACAAACCAACCGAGCAGGGTCGGCTTCTCCTTGGCCTGCTGAACCTTGTCGGGGTTCTTGGCGATGATCTCGTCCACCGCCGCCTCGATGGCGCCGGTATCGGTCACCTGCTTCATGCCGCGAGTATCAACGATCTGGCGCGGATCGCCACCCTCGGACCAGACGATCTCGAACAGGTCCTTGGCGATCTTGCCCGAGATCACGCCCTCGCCGATGAGGTCCACGATGGCGCCGAGCTGGGTCGCCGAGACCGGGCTCGTCTCGATGTCCTTGCCCTCCTTGTTGAGGCGCCCGAACAGCTCGTTGATGACCCAGTTCGCCGCAGCCTTGCCGTCGCGGCCCTTGGCCACCGCCTCGAAATAGTCGGCCGAAGCGCGCTCGGCGATGAGCACGCCGGCATCGTAGGCGCTGAGGCCGTAGGATTCGATGAAGCGCGCCTTCTTGGCGTCGGGCAGTTCCGGCAGGCCGGCAGCCAGGGCATCCACATAGGCCTGGTCGAATTCCAGCGGCAGCAGATCCGGGTCGGGGAAGTAGCGGTAATCGTGCGCCTCTTCCTTCGAGCGCATGGAACGGGTTTCGCCCTTGCTCGGGTCGAACAGGCGGGTCTCCTGGGAGATGGTGCCGCCATCCTCGATGATCGCGATCTGGCGGCGGGCCTCGGTCTCGATGGCCTGGCCGATGAAGCGGATCGAGTTGACGTTCTTGATCTCGCATCGGGTGCCGAGCGGCGCGCCGACTTTTCGCACCGAGACGTTCACGTCGGCCCGGAGCGAGCCCTTCTCCATGTCGCCGTCGCAGGTGCCGAGGTAGCGCAGGATGGTACGCAGCTTGGTTACGTAGGCGCGGGCTTCCTCGGAGGAGCGGAGATCCGGCCGCGAGACGATCTCCATCAGGGCGACGCCCGAGCGGTTGAGGTCCACGAAGCTCTGGGTCGGGTTCTGGTCGTGCAGCGACTTGCCCGCATCCTGCTCCAGATGCAGCCGCTCGATGCCGACGGTGATCGACTCGCCGTCGGGAAGGTCCACCAGGACCTCGCCCTCGCCGACGATCGGGTCTTTGAACTGGCTGATCTGGTAGCCCTGCGGCAGGTCCGGGTAGAAATAGTTCTTCCGGTCGAACACCGAGCGATGGTTGATCCGCGCCTTCAGCCCGAGGCCGGTGCGCACGGCCTGGGCCACGCATTCCTCGTTGATGACGGGCAGCATGCCGGGCATCGCCGCGTCCACCAGGGAAACGTGGTCATTCGGCTCCGCCCCGAACTCGGTGGAGGCGCCGGAGAACAACTTGGAGCGGCTGGTGACCTGGGCATGGATTTCCATGCCGATCACGACCTCCCAGTCGTGCAGGCCGCCCTTGATGAGCTTCTTGGGGTTCACGGCTGCGGTCATGATGGCCCGGACTCAGTTCTGCGGGGCGCGCGGACGCGCCGGAATGGTGGAAGTGCTAGCCGGCGCGGTCAAGCGCGCAGGCGGTAGAGCTGGTGCGCCAGGAACCCCAGGGTGCCCCAGAGGAAACCCGCGATCCAGCGGATGGGGAAGAAGGTCGGTCCGTCGTGGCTGATCGGGGCTGGCCACGGGATGCCGATCGCCGTGACGGCCCAGGACACCAGCACCGAGATCGCGAAGGCCATCAGCGACACGAGGATGACCTTCACGAACTGGTCCGACTTCCAGCCCATCACCAGGGCGATGGCGATCAGCACCGGATCGAAGGCGGCCCAGATCCAGACGTCGAAGGGATAGACCGGGACGGTCATCGGGGGCGACTCATGCCCACCACGCGGCGGGCAGCTTGGTCCGCCCGGCGGCATCCTCGATCACCTGGGCGGCGGCGAACAGCGTCTCCTCGTCGAAGGGCCGGCCAATGAGCTGGAGGCCTAGCGGCAGCCCCTGCGCGTCGAGCCCCGCCGGCACCGAGATGCCCGGCAGGCCCGCCATGTTGACGGTGATGGTGAAGACGTCCTGCAGGTACATTTCGACCGGGTCGCCCGAGCCCTTCTCGCCGATGCCGAAGGCGGCCGACGGTGTCGCGGGCGTCAGGATCGCGTCGATGCCGGAGGCGTAGGCCTGTTCGAAGTCGCGCTTGATCAGGGTGCGGATGCGCTGGGCGCGGACGTAATAGGCGTCGTAGTAGCCGGCCGAGAGCACGTAGGTGCCGATCATGATCCGGCGTTTCACCTCGCGGCCGAAGCCGGCGGCGCGGGTGTTCTCGTAGAGCCCGGCGATGTCCTTGCCCGGCACGCGCAGGCCGTAGCGCACGCCGTCGTAGCGGGCGAGGTTCGAGGAGGCTTCGGCGGGGGCGACGATGTAGTAGGCCGGCAGGGCGTATTGCGTGTGCGGCAAGGAGATCTCGCGGATCGTCGCGCCGGCCGCCTCGAGCATCGCGGCGCCCCTGTCCCAGAGCGCCTGAATCTCGGCCGACATGCCCTCGACCCGGTACTCCTTCGGGATGCCGATGGTCAGGCCCTTCACGCCGCGCGCCACCGCTGCCTCGAAATCCGGTACGGGCAGGTCGGCGCAGGTGGTGTCCCGCGCATCCGCCCCGGCCATGGAGCCGAGCAGGATGGCGCAGTCGCGCACCGTGCGGGCGATGGGGCCGGCCTGGTCCAGCGAGGAGGCGTAGGCCACGGTGCCCCAGCGCGAGCAGCGGCCATAGGTCGGCTTGATGCCGACGGTGCCGGTGAAGGCGGCGGGCTGGCGGATCGAGCCGCCGGTATCGGTCGCGGTGGCCCCGAGGCAGAGGTGGGCTGCCACCGCCGCCGCCGAACCGCCGGACGAGCCGCCCGGCACCAACCGGGCGTCCGACCCGGACCGGCGCCAGGGTGAGACCACGTCGCCGTAGGCGGAGGTCTCATTGGACGAGCCCATGGCGAACTCGTCGAGATTGAGCTTGCCCAGCATCACGGCGCCGTCGCGCCAGAGGTTGGCGGTCACGGCCGATTCATAGGCCGGGGTGAAGCCTTCGAGGATCTTCGATCCGGCGGTGGTGACTACGCCCTCGGTGCAGAACAGGTCCTTGATGCCGAGCGGGATGCCCTCGAGGGGACGTGCCTCGCCGGAGGCGATCCGGGCATCCGCGGCTCCGGCCATTGCCAGAGCCTGCTCGGGGGTCTCCACGAGGTAGGCGTTGAGGCCCCGCGCCTTCTCCATGGCGGAGAGATGCGCCCCGGCGAGTTCGGTTGCCGAAAAGTCCTTTGCTTTGAGCCCGTCGCGGGCCTCGGCCAGGGTGAGTTCGTTGAGGTTCGTCATGCCCGCTCGTCCTGTTGGGGCCCCGGGGTGCCGCCGTCGCCGTACATTGGGCGCCGGGCGTCGTCCCGCGCGGGGCGCGGTCTCGTCACATCAGGCGGATCGCGCCTACTCGACCACCTTCGGAACGAGGAAGTAGTGGTCCTCGGTCTCGGGTGCGTTGGCCACGATGGCATCCGCCTTGGCCCCATCGGTGACGACGTCCCGGCGCTTCTTCATCGCCATCGGCGTCACGGACGTCATCGGCTCCACGCCCGTCACGTCGACGGCCCCGAGTTGCTCCACGAAGGCCAGGATCGCGTTGAGCTCGCCCTGCAGGGGAGCGACCTCGTCCTCGCTCACCGCGATGCGCGCCAGGTGCGCGATGCGCCTCACCGTCGTTGCGTCGACCGACATGCTGTCTTCAGATCCTCAAGCGCGCCCCGTGGGGCGGGGGTCGCGCCGGGCTATAGCACCCGCCTTCGCGCGCTCGCAACGCCACCACGGTCCAGGATGGTCGGCCAGGCGGCCGCGTGGGTCAGGCGTCAGGTGATCACGGCGTCAGGTGATCACATGGTGCAGCACGGCCGGCACCTCGATGATGATCCCAGCTCGGCGCGAACCCGGCTCCGCATGCTGGAACCCGATGAGGAGGATTCCACAGGCCAGTGCCAGCATCAGCTTGTGCCGCAGCGGCATCCGTCGACGGGCGCGCTGGGTCTCCGAGGTCGGGCGAGGCATGGAGACGGTGTTCCCGAAGCGTTAACGCTTTCTTAACGATGCTATGGCCCGGACGCTCCGCCAAGGGCATGACGACGTTTTCTTAGGGTTAACCCGTACGAAAGGATACTTTCCATGTGGGAGACGGTGTTCGCGCCCTGTGTGCCGGGTCCGTTTGCGACCGACGCGGACCTCGACCGGGCCGAATCGGAACTCGGCTTCGCGCTTCCGGAGAGCTACCGCGCCTTCTGCCGAACCCTCGGGGCAGGGCGCGCGAACGGCTATTTCCGTGTGGCGACCCCGAGCCCCGACCCGGAGCTTGACCTCGTCGGGCGGGCCGAACTCATCGCGCACAGCATCTCCACTGTGCTGGGCGAGCGCGCGGATCACCGCTTCGAGGTGGAGGGCGACAATCCCAGCGTGATCGATCGGGCGTGCTTCTTCGGGCAGTCGGAGGCAGGCGCGTTCCTGTTCTGGGACGTGGTGCCGGGGCGCGACGAGTACGAGATCTGGGTCCTCGCGCCCGACCTCGAGTCGATCCGTTTCGGGGGTGCCGACCTCGTGGACCTGATGCGGCGCAGCCAGGGGCCGGCCGTGCGGGGCATCCTCGGCATGGGCGCCGAGCCCCTCCCCGCTTCGTTCGTCGGAGACGGGACCGAGGGCGCCTCCGGCCCGCACTGATCGGGCCGACGCTGTTGCCCACCGATGGCCCTTGCCCAGCGATCGCCCTTGCCCACCGACGCCCGATCCCTCAGGAGGGGGCTTCACGGGAGGGCGACGGACATGGACGAGGCCGAGATGCGGGCCTTCGCGGAGGCGTCGCAGGGTGGTCCCCGCCTCATCGGAATCGACCTCGGTACCCGGACGATCGGGCTCGCCCTGTCGGATGTCGGGCGCCAGATCGCGTCACCCCTGGAGACCATCAGGCGGGTGAAGTTCACCCCCGATGTCGCGCGCCTGCGCGCCTTGTGCGAGGCGCATGGGGTCGGTGGCCTGGTGATCGGGTTGCCGCTGAACATGGATGGCAGCGAGGGGCCGCGCGTCCAATCGACCCGCTCCTTCGTGCGCAACATGAAGCCGCTGCTGCCGCTGCCCGTCCTCTACTGCGACGAGCGTCTATCTACGGCCGCCGTCACCCGCGCCCTCATCGCGGCCGATGCCTCGCGGGCCAAGCGCGGCGAGGTGGTGGACATGCTGGCCGCCGCCTACATCCTCCAGGGCTGCCTCGACCAGATGCGCCACGCCCTCGGGTCGGAGCCAGAGGACGAGGACTGATCCTCATCGCGAAGCCTTATCGCAGGAGCGACACCGCGCCGCTGCCGTGCCGCTCGATGCGTCCGTCGAGTTCGAGTTCGAGCAGGGTCGTCTGGACGATGCGAGCGCTGAGACCGGCCGCGCGCGCGAGTTCGTCGGTGCCGATCGGGGTCGGGCTCAGGTAGGCGATGAGCCTGGCGCGGTCGTCCGCCGGTTCGGGCGGCTCGTGGGCGTCGGGGAACACCGTGGTCCGCTCCACGTCGAGTTCGTCCCAGAAGATCGGGGACTCGGCGAGGTCGGGCCGAGCCAGCGCCAAGCCGCCCTCCCCCTGGCGGAACCCGCCCGCCCCTTGCGCGAGGGCGCCCCTGTCGATCAGAGGCGCCACCACCTCCGTGACGTGCTCCACCTCGGCCACCAGGGTGGCGCCCTGGCGGATCAGGTCGTTGGTGCCCTCCGCGCGGGGATCGAGGGGGGAGCCCGGCACGGCGAAGACCTCGCGGCCCTGCTCCAGGGCGAAGCGGGCCGTGATCAGCGAACCCGAGCGGCGGGCGGCCTCGACCACGATGGTGCCGTAGGCGAGGCCGGAGATGATGCGGTTGCGCCGCGGGAAGTCGTGCCCGCGCGGCTCCCAGCCCATCGGCATCTCGGCCACGATCGCACCCCCCGCCTCCAGGATCGCCTCGACCAGAGCGGCGTGGTTGGCCGGATAGATCCGGTCGTGGCCCCCCGCCAGCACCGCCACGGTGCCGGGCAGGAGGGCGGCTTTGTGGGCGCGGGCGTCGATCCCGCGGGCCAGCCCCGAGACCACGACGAGCCCCGCGTCCCCGAGGCCGCGTGCCAGCCGCTCGGTGAAGGCGAGTCCCGCCGCGGAGGCGTTGCGCGAGCCGACGATGGCGATGCCGGGCCGGTTCAGGATGACGGCGGCGCCGCGGATGGCGACGAGCGGCGGCGCGGAATCCGCTGCCTGAAGCAGCTTGGGATAATCCGCCTCCCCCAGTGCGACGAAGCGGGCGCCGAGGCGCGCGGCGGCGGCGATCTCCGCTTCGGCCTCCGCGCGGGTGGGCGGCGTCACCCGCTTGCCGCTGCGGCCGGTTAGACTCGGCAGCGCCTCCAGGGCCGCACCGGCCCCGCCGAAACGGTTCACCAGGGTACGAAAGGTGCGCGGGCCGATGCCCTCGCTGCGGATCAGGCGCAGCCAGTCGAGACGCTGGGCATCGGTGAGCTGCATCGCCCTCCCCTCCGGAGCGGGCGCCGAGCCTCAGCCCTTCTGCCCGATGCGCCCTTCCGTCCCGTCGAGCAGTCGGCGGATGTTGGGCGCGTGCTTCCACCATAGCAGGGCGGCGAGCAGGAGAAACAGAAATGCAACCGAAGGCTGTCCCAGCCCCCAGAGGACGACGGGGGTCAGGGCCGAGGCGGCGAGCGCTGCGAGGGAGGAGTATTTCAGCGTGAAGGCGAGGCCGAGCCAGATCGCCGCGAAGGCGAGCAGGCCGAGGGGGCTGAGCGCCAGCAGGACGCCGAGGAAGGTCGCGACGCCCTTGCCGCCCTTGAAGCCGAGCCAGACCGGGAACAGGTGCCCCAGAAAGGCGCCGAGACCGGCCACGAGCGCGGCCTCCAGCCCGAACCGCCCGGCGATGAGCACGGCGGCCGTGCCCTTCAGCGCGTCGCCGAGCAGCGTGGCGGCGGCCAGCCCCTTCCGCCCGGTGCGCAGCACGTTGGTGGCGCCGATATTGCCCGAGCCGATCGCCCGCACATCCCCCAGCCCGGCGATGCGCGTCAGGATCAGCCCGAACGGGATCGAGCCGAGGAGGTAGCCCCCCGCCAGGGCCGCCAGCAGGAGCGGCCAGAACAGCGTCTCGAAGGGGGTCACGCGGCAGCCTCGGTCTCGTCGGGGGCCCGGAACACGATGCGTCCGCCGACCAGGGTCAGGACGGCGGCTCCCTGGAGGCGGGCCTCGTCGAAGGGCGAGTTCTTGGAGCGGGATTTGAGCCGGCGCTTGTCGAGGACGTAGGGCAGGTCCGGGTCGATCAGCACGAGGTCGGCGGGGGCGCCCGCGGCGAGGCGTCCGGCCGCGCGCCCGAGCAGCTTGGCCGGGCTGGTGGTCAGCGCCGCGAGCAGGCGCGGCAGCGGGATGTCGCCCGTATGGACGAGGCGCAGAGCCGCACCGAGCAGGGTCTCGATCCCCAGCGCCCCGTCGGCGGCCTCGGCGAAGGGCAGGCGCTTGGTCTCGACGTCCTGCGGGTTGTGGTCGGAGACGACGACGTCGATCACGCCCTCGTTGAGGGCTGCCACCAGGGCGAGCCGATCGGTTTCGTGGCGCAGGGGCGGCGAGAGCCGGCAGAAGGTGCGGTAATGTCCGATATCCCCCTCGTTGAGGACGAGGTTGTTCACCGAGGCGCCGCAGGTCACGGGCAGCCCGTCCGCCTTGGCGCGCCGCACGATCTCGATGGAATCGGCACACGAGACCATCGCCGCGTGGTAGCGGGCGCCCGTGAGGCGCACGAGGCGGATGTCGCGTTCCAGCATCACCGTCTCGGCCTCGCGCGGAATTCCGAGGAGCCCGAGGCGGGAGGCCATCTCGCCCTCGTTCATCACGCCGTCGCCGACGAGGTCGGGCTCCTCCACGTGCTGCATCAGAAGGGCATCGAAGTCGCGGGCATAGGTCAGCGCACGGCGCATCACCTGAGCGTTCCGTACGGCCCTGAGGCCGTCTGTGAAGGCGACGGCCCCGGCCTCCTGCAGCAGGCCGAACTCGGTCATCTCCTGACCGGCGAGGCCCTTTGTGATGGCGGCGGCCGGCAGCACGTTGACGCTCGCCGTATCGCGAGCCCGGCGCAGCACGAAGTCGACAATGGCGGGGCCGTCGATCACCGGGTTGGTATCGGGCATGCAGACCAGGGTGGTGACGCCGCCGGCGGCTGCGGCCGCACTGGCGCTCGCCAAAGTCTCGCGGTGCTCGGCGCCGGGCTCGCCCACGAAGGCGCGCAGATCCATCAGGCCGGGGCTGAGGACGTGGCCGCCGCAATCCATCGTCTCCGCCCCGTCCGGGACTCCAGCAAGGGGCCCCCAGCCGACATCGTGGATCAGGCCGTCGCGCACCAGGACGTGGCCGGGCCCCTGCCGGCCCGTGGCCGGATCGCACAAGGTAGCGTTGGTCAGAAGGATGGGGCGCATGCTCACAGCTCTCCCACGGAGGGGGAAGGGTTCGAGCGCGGCGAGGCCGGCGAGACATCATCGGAGAGGTGAAGCACCTGAGATCCCTTGCACGGTCGCGGTTGCAGGCATTGGCACTGCGTTTCGACCGCGTGCGGCTTGGCGTCAAGCGTGCACGCGGAAACGAAAAAGGCCCCGCCCTTTCGGGCGAGGCCTCATCATCGCGGTTCGCGGTGTCTTACGCCGCGAGCGAGCGCAGCACGTAGGGCAGGATGCCGCCGTTGCGGAAGTATTCCAGCTCGTCGAGGGTATCGATGCGGCAGGTCAGCGGCACCTCCCGCTTGGTGCCGTCGGCCGAGGTGATCTCCGCGATCATGGTCTGGCGCGGCTTCAACTCACCCGAGAGGCCCCGAATCGAGACCGTCTCGTCGCCCTTAAGACCGAGCGAGGCCCAGGAGGTCTCGCCCTGGAAGACCAGCGGCACGATGCCCATGCCGACGAGGTTGGAGCGGTGGATGCGCTCGAAGCTCTCGGCCACCACGGCGCGGATACCGAGCAGCTTCGTGCCCTTGGCCGCCCAGTCGCGCGAGGAGCCGGTGCCGTATTCCTTGCCGGCGAAGACGACGAGGGGGGTGCCCTCCGCCTGGTACTTCTGGGCGGCGTCGTAGATGAACATCCGCTCGCCGGAAGGCTGGAACAGGGTCCAGCCGCCCTCGACCACGTTGCCGCTCTCGTCGCGGACCATCTGGTTCTTGATGCGGATGTTGGCGAAGGTGCCGCGCATCATGACTTCGTGGTTGCCGCGCCGCGTGCCGTACTGGTTGAAGTCCTGCACGCGGACCTGATGCTCCTGCAGGTAGGCGCCAGCGGGCGAGTTCGCCCGGATGTTGCCCGCCGGAGAGATGTGGTCGGTGGTGATGGAGTCCTGGAACAGGCCGAGGATGCGGGCGTCGATGACGTCCTCCACCGGGGCCGGGGTCTTCTGCATGCCGACGAAGTAGGGCGGGTTCTGCACGTAGGTGGAGGTCGAATCCCACTTGAAGGTCTCGGCCTCGGTGACCTCGACGGCCTTCCAGTAATCGTCGCCGCCGAACACGTCGGCGTAGCGGGACTTGAACAGCGCCGAGGTGATGTTGGCCTCGATGAACTCCTGCACCTCGGCGGTCGAGGGCCAGATGTCCTTCAGGTAGACGGGCTGGCCGTCCGACCCGGTGCCCAGCGGCTCGGTTGTGATGTCGATCTGCATCGAGCCGGCGAGCGCGTAGGCGACGACGAGGGGCGGCGAGGCGAGGTAGTTCGCCCGCACATCCGGGTTCACGCGGCCCTCGAAGTTGCGGTTACCCGAGAGCACGGCGGCGGCCACGACGTCGTTGTCGTTGATCGCCTTCGAGATCGGCGCCGGCAGCGGGCCCGAATTGCCGATGCAGGTCGTGCAGCCGAAGCCGACGAGGTTGAAGCCGAGCGCGTCGAGGGGCGCCTGCAGGCCGGCGCTCTCGAGGTACTCGGCCACCACCTGGGAGCCGGGTGCCAGCGAGGTTTTCACCCAGGGCTTCGAGCGCAGGCCCTTGGCCACCGCGTTGCGGGCGAGCAGGCCGGCACCGATCATCACGCTCGGGTTCGAGGTGTTGGTGCAGGAGGTGATCGCGGCGATCACGACGTCACCGTGGCCGATGTCGTAGTTCGCGCCCTCCACCGGGTAGCGCTTGGCGATGTCGGCCGCCTTCTTGAACTCGGTCTCCATGGACTGGGCAAAGCCCGGCTTGGCACCGTCCAGGAGCACGCGGTCCTGCGGGCGCTTGGGGCCGGCGAGCGACGGGCGCACGTCGCCCATGTCCAGTTCGAGCGTGTCGGTGAAGACGGGGTCCGGGGTCTGGGCATCGCGCCACATGCCCTGCGCCTTGGCGTAGGCCTCCACCAGGGCGATCCGGTCGTCGGCGCGGCCGGTGACGGTGAGGAAGTCGATGGTCTTCTGGTCGATGGGGAAGAAGCCGCAGGTGGCGCCGTATTCGGGGGCCATGTTGGAGATCGTGGCGCGGTCGGCCACCGCCATGTCGTCGAGGCCGGGTCCGTAGAACTCTACGAACTTGCCGACGACGCCCTTCTTGCGCAGCATCTGGGTGACGGTGAGCACGAGGTCGGTGGCGGTGGTGCCCTCGGGCAGCTTGCCCGACAGCTTGAAGCCGATGACCTCCGGGATCAGCATGGAGAGCGGCTGCCCCAGCATCGCGGCCTCGGCCTCGATGCCGCCGACGCCCCAGCCCAGCACCGCGAGACCGTTGACCATGGTGGTGTGCGAGTCGGTGCCGACGAGGCTGTCCGGATAGGCGAGTTCGGTGCCGTCCTCGCTCTTCGTCCACACGGTCTGCGAGAGGTATTCCAGATTCACCTGGTGGCAGATGCCGGTGCCGGGCGGGACCACCGAGAAATTGTCGAAGGCCGATTGGCCCCATTTCAGGAAGGTGTAACGTTCGCCGTTGCGCGAATATTCCAGCGCGACGTTGTCGGCCAGGGCTTTCGGGGTGCCGAACTCGTCGACAATCACCGAGTGGTCGATCACGAGGTCGACCGGCACCAGCGGGTTGATCTTCTGCGGGTCGCCGCCGAGGGCGACCATCGCATCACGCATGGCGGCGAGATCCACCACGGCCGGTACGCCGGTGAAATCCTGCATCAGCACGCGCGAGGGACGGAAGGCGATCTCGGTCTCGGTCTTGCCCTTGTTGCCGAGCCAGGCGACGGTGGCCGAGATATCGTCCTTCTTGACCGAGCGGTCGTCCTCGAAGCGCAGCAGGTTCTCGAGCAGGACCTTCATCGAAAAGGGGAGCGCAGTGGCGTCGGCGAGACCGGCCTTCTCGGCGTGTGGAATCGAGTAGTAGGTGTAGGACTTGTCTCCGACGGTGAGTGTCTGGCGAGACTGGAAGCTGTCGAGCGATGCCACGGCGATATCGTTCCTCACGAGCGGTTGGTCGAACACGCGCAGGCATAACCTGCGCCACGAAAACACGTGTTCGGCTGGGAGCGCTATGGAAGCGCGCGCCGCCCCGGGGGTGCCCGGACGAGGGTGATGCGCGAAGGGCGATTTGGACGCCCTGAAACTCGCGCGGCGCAGCCTATGCGCGTTATAGAACACTTCGAAACTGGCCGCTACCGGTGGCCTGACAGCGCGTGGGATCTGTTCGGGCGCATCTCCGCCAACGGGGGCACGCCCATTGAATTCTGGGCCTACGAACGCGACCGCGATGCTCGCCCTGCGCTTGCCTCCCGAGATCGAAGACGGCCTGGGGGCCCTTGCGCGGCGCACGGGCCGAAGCAAGGATGACCACGCGTGCGGCGCCATCCTCAGGCACCTGGAGAACCTAGAGAATCTCGCTGCCGTCGAGCAGCGCCTTGCGGCAGTCCAGGGCGGCGAAAGCGACCCCGTTCCCGTGAAGGACCTGCTGTCACGCTATGGCGCGGCGGATTGAGTTCGCAGGTTCCGCGGAACGCCAACTCGCCAGGCTCGACCAAGAGGCGGCCAGGCGCATCCTGGAGTTTTCTGCGCGACCGGGTCTCGCCACTGGATGATCCGCGTGCCATTGGCGAAGCCCTGAAGGGCTCTCGGCTCGGCAACTTCCGGAAATTCCGGATCGGTGACTTTCGCGTGATCGCGGACAATGCCCTGCGCATCCTCGTGATCAGGATCGTCCATCGGCGCGACGTCTACCCGTAGCCGGTTCGACGAGGCTCGAGATTCAGGGCTTATGTTTCAGGATCCCCAGTGCGGCTGACCGCCCAAGACCTTGCTGTCCGCCGCTCTGGCCGACGCATCTTCTCGGACCTGTCCTTCACCCTCAGGCAGGGCGAGGCATTGATGGTCACTGGCCGCAACGGAGCGGGGAAGTCGACGTTGCTCGCGGTGCTGGCGGGTCGGCTCAAGCCGGAGGCGGGGACGGTCGCGGTGAGCGAGGTCGGCGAGGCGACCCTGTCCGAATGCCTCCACGTGGTCGGCCATCGCGACGGGCTGAAGAGCCCGCTGACGGCGGAAGAGAACCTCGCCTTCGCCCGCGACCTCCTCGGGGCGCCGACCGCGAGCCCGCGCGCGGCCTTGGAGGAACTCGGCCTCGGCCATGCCCTGCGCTTGCCCGTCGCCTACCTCTCCGCCGGCCAGCGGCGCCGGGTGGCGCTGGCTCGCCTCCTCGTCTGCCGACGGCCGCTCTGGCTCCTCGACGAGCCGACGGCGGCCCTCGACACGGCCTCCCAGGCCGTGCTGGCCGGGATGATGGCGCGCCACCGGGCGGGGGGCGGGCTCGTCATCGCGGCCACGCACCAGGCCCTGGGGCTGGAAGGCGCACGGGAACTGCGGATCGAGGCGGCCAAGCCCCCTGCCCCGGTTCCCTCTGAACGCGCTCCTGCGGAGGAGGTCTGGTGGTGAGCCGCGCCCTTCGGGCCCTCGTCGCCCGCGATCTCGCGCTCGCCGCCCGCGTCGGCGGGTCGGGCGCGCTCTCGCTCGTGTTCTTCCTCATGATCGTCGCCCTGGTGCCGTTCGCCCTCGGGCCCGACCTCAACCTGCTGTCGCGGATCGGTCCCGCGATCCTGTGGCTGGCCGCCGTGCTCTCCACCCTGATCGGCCTCGACCGGCTGTTCCAGGCCGACGAGGAGGACGGCTCCCTCGACCTGATGACCGGGTCACCGGTGCCCCTCGAGGGAATCGTGCTCGCCAAGGTCCTGGCGCATTGGCTCACCACGGGCCTGCCGCTGGCACTGGCCTCCCCGCTGTTCGGCCTCCTCGTCGCCCTCGACGGCCGGGCGATGGGTGCCACCGCCCTCACCCTCCTGGTCGGCACCCCCGCGCTCACCTTCGTCGGTGCGGTTGGCGCGGCGCTCACCGCCTCGATCCGGCGCGGCGGCTTGATCCTCGCCGTGGTGGTGCTGCCGCTGATGATCCCGACGCTGATCTTCGGCGTCTCGGCGAGCGAGGCCGCGCTCGGCGGCACGGTTCCCTTCACCACGCCGCTCGCCATCCTGTGCGCGCTCAGCCTCATCGCGGGGGTGACCGGCACGCTGGCCGCCGCCGCCGCCCTGCGCTGGTCCGAGTAACCTGGGACGCGTTCAGCCGAGGGAGGGCGTGGTTGGGCCCCGGAGCGCGGGTTCCGGCCCGGAAGCGGGTCTGCGCGGAAGCCGGTCGAACCGAAGTGCAAGGTGAACGAAGAGCCCGATCAGGGCGGCTTCCAGGAGCAGCACCGGAACCGGGGCGCCGTTCAGGCGAAGGGCCGCGAGATCGAGGAGTTCGCTGGCGGCCACGGCCGCGACGGCACCCATGGTGAAGATCGGCAGGGAACGGCGCCCGAGCCGGGCGAGCCCATGGTCGCGCGGAACCTGATGCAGCAGCCGGATCAGCGGCGCCTTCGGCACGGCCATCACCAGGTAGGCGAGCGCGAGGACGTGCAGGACCCGAAGGGGGGATTGATAGGTCTTGCTGCCGCCGAGCCAGAAATGGTCGTTCCGCGTCGCGATCCAGTCCTGGGCCGCCGGCCAGGTGGGAATCAGCAGATAGAACAGTATGTTACCGGCGAGGTAGCCGAGGGCGAGGCCGATGAGCCAGCGGTTGCGCGGCAGGCGGAGGCCGAGGTTCAGGCCCTGTCCGATCACGATCCCGATCGTGAAGAGCAGGGTCCAGGGCAGGATCGTCTGGGTGAAGGGGATGCCCGACAGGCTGTTGGGGACCACCCAATCGCAGTGTCCGGCCAAGGCCCAGAGCAGGATCGCGGGCGGCAGCGGCGCCCAGACGCGCCAGAGCGCGAGGCGCAGCAGGAGGGGCGCGAGGAGCATCAGCGCGATGTAGAGCCGGAGGACGCAGGAATAGCCCACGTTCTGGCCGAGCGTCAGCGCGTGCCAGAGCAGGGTTGCGAGCCCATGGTCCCGGAGCAGTCCGGTCTCGGCTGCCTGGACGCCCTCGACCCCGCGTAGGGCCAGGATGGCGGCGAGCAGGGCGAGGGTCGACAGGATTAGGACGACCTCGGCCGCGTAGAGGCGCGCGGCCCGCTGCCAGAGATGGGCGGCCATCTCCCCGAGCCGCCGTCGCGAGGCCTGCTGTGCCGCGAGGGCGGTGGAGATCCCGCTCAGCAGGACGAAGATGTCGGAACTATCGGAGAAGCCGAGCCGCGACGGAGAGAGACGGGCGAAAGCGCCGTTCTCGATGTGGGTCACGAAGATGTTGACGAGGCAGAGTCCGCGAATGGCATCGATCGTCGCTCTTCGCTGCGGCATCCCTCGGGGCCCCTCTGCCATCCTCACGGGACCGTGATAGGAGCGAGGGCTTAAAGCGGCGTTTCAACCGTCGCGTGTGGTGCATCATGCTGCGCGGAGCCCTTTCCTCAGGCCGGATCGGCGTCGATCCGCATGCGCAACACGATATAGGGCGGCGCCTGGAGGTCCTGGCCGCCGTTGTATTCCGGGCGGCGGTTCACCTGCGCGGCGGAAATGTGGAGCCAGCGGTCGGGCGTGATCCAGAACGTGTCGGCCCAGATCAGGCGCGGGTCGGAGGCGAGGATCGTCACGGTGCCGTCGGGGTCGCGCCGGCCGACCGCGTTGAACTCCTGCATGGCGAGGTAGACCCGGTCCTTCGAATCGGTGGTGAGGCCGCCGGTCATGCCCTTCTCGCCGAGATCCGCGACGCCGGCGGCGACCGCCGCGTCGCTGGCCTCCGGGTCGAGGAGCGTCGCGGTGTCGACCGCGTAGAGGCGCCGCCCGATCAGGGGGGCGTAGTACAGGCGGCGCCCGTCCGGGCTCAGGGCGATGCCGTTGGCGCCGCCCTGGACCGGGCGCGCCGGCCCCTCCCCCTTCCGCTGCACGACCGGGCGGTCCTCCACGATCTTGAGGAGGCCCTTCTGCGACTTGGTGCTGGCGTGACCCGCGAGGCGGCGCACCACCCGGCCGCTGGCGAGGTCGACGGCGAGGATCGCGCCCTCCCCGTCCTGGCCCTGGTCGGTGACGTAGGCGCGGGCATGGCCGTCGCGGATGTCCACCCGCAGGTCGTTCAGCGACGACGTCGGGGTGATGCCGGCCTCGAGGGGCACCACGCGGCGGATGCGGTTCTCCGACAGGTCGATCTGCACCAGCTTGGCGCCGCCCTTGACCGGCGGGCCGGAGCCGTCCGGCAGGCCGGCATCGAGGCACCAGAGGGTGTCGTCGCGGTCGAAGACCCCGTTCGGCACGTGGAACAGGCGGGCTTGCGGCTGCTCCGGGTCGGGCTGGTTCGTGGCGAGGTCCGGATAGGGCCGGACCGCGCCGTCGGGCATGACCTCGCCGAGGGTGTAGGGCACCTTGGCGTCGAAGCGCGGCATCATGACGAAGCGCCGGCCGTTCCGCGCGATGGCCAGCCCCGTGGGGGTCGAGGGCGCGTTCGCCGTGAAGGCCAGTTCGAGGCCGCCCGCCGACCGGCGGGTGGCGACGGTCGCCCCGGCGGGCGGGCCCGCCGCCTCGGCCTCGCGGCCGAGGGAGAGGGTCGCCGCGCCGGTGAGGCCGGCGGCGAGGAGGTCACGGCGAGCGAGGGGCATGACGGAATCCGCTTGAGGTCGGGGATCGGGTGGTTCAGCCCCGGGCGGGGCCGGCCACCTGGAGGTCGATGGCGTGGATGAATCCGCCGGCCGCGATGAACAGGCGGCGCCCGTCCGGGCCGCCGAAGGCGACGTTGGCGGCGTCCGTGGCGGTGGCGATGCGCCCGAGGCGGGTGCCGTCCGGGGCGTAGACCCGGACTCCGTCGAAGCAGGCGGCGTAGACCCGGCCGCCGGCATCGACCGCGAGCCCGTCCGGCACGCCGGCTTCGAGCTCCGCGAAGACCTCCGGCGGGCCGAGGCGGCGTCCGTCGATCACGGGAAACGCCAGGATCGCGCGGGCGCCCTCGGGGTTCTTCAGGGCGGCGCCGGTATCGCTGACGTAGAGGCGCGCCCCGTCCGGGGCGAAGGCGATCCCGTTCGGCTGTCCCACCGCGTCCGTCATCCCCTCGACCCGGCCGGAGGCGGGATCGATGCGGTAGACCCGCCGCGCGCCCTGGGCGGGGGCGGCCGTCAGGCCCTCGTCCGGCATGGTGATGCCGAAGACCGGATCGGTGAACCAGATCGCGCCGTCCAGAGCCAGGGCGGCGTCGTTGGGGGAATTGAGCGGCCGGCCCGCGAAGCTGTCGGCCAGCACGGTGAGGCGTCCGTCCGCCTCGCGCCGCACCACCCGGCGCCCGCGATGCTCGCAGGTGACGAGCCGCCCCTCGGCGTCCAGGGTGTTGCCGTTGGCATTGTTCGAGGGATCGCGGAACAGGCTGACGGCGCCGTCGTCGGCGATGCGCAGCATCCGGTTGGCCCGGACGTCGCTGGCGATCAGGCCCCCGAGGCGACCCGCATAGCAGAGGCCCTCGCACCAGCGCCCGGCGGCATAGAGGGTCCGCAGGGGCGTGCCGGGGGCCACCACCTCGGCGAAGCGTGGATCCTCCGCCCGCAGGACCGGCGCCGCCGTGGCACGCGACGCGGCCAGGGCCGCGACCGCCACGGCGCCGCCGAGTACCGTGCGTCTTCCGAGCAGCATGCGTCCCCCCGGCAGCGGGCGTCGTGGAAGCGTCGGCATCAGACCTCTGGGGTGCGGTGTCGAAGGGCGCGCCGCGCGGGCGGCGCGCCGTTCCTCAGCGGGCGCTCGGGGCGGGCGGCGTCGAGCCGGCGGCCTCCGCCGGGGCGGGCTTGAAGCTCCACAGTTCCGTGGGCAGGGCCGCCGGCGCGTCGGGCTTGTAGAAGGCCGAATCCTGGATGTGCGACGTGGTGACGTAGAGGGTGCCGTCGGGGGCCTCCGCGAAGGTGTCGGGCCAGCGCAGGCGCTTGTCCTGCACCACGGTGGCCAGCGTGTTCCCCTTGCCCGACAGGTCGCGGACCTTGATCGAATCGTCCTGCGGCGAGGTCACGTACATCCGGCCGTCCGTGCGGGCGATGATGAGGCCGTCCGCCGGGCCGTTCTCGCCGATGGTCTCGATGCGGCCGGCCACGCTCTTGTCGGCGAGCGCGGTGGGCATCAGCGCCGTGGTGATGCTGCCCGCCAGGGTCTCGGTGGGCAGGCTGTAGAGCGTCTTGCCCTTGATCGCCTGCCAGTACAGCGTCTTGCCGTCCGGCGAGAGGGCAATGCCGTCGGCGGCGAACTCGACCCCGCGCCCGTCGGGCCGGCGCAAGGGCTTGCCGTCATAGGTCACGGTCACGCTCTTGTCCGGTTGCGTCGAGGGGTCGCCGTCGAGCACCCGGTGGGCCCGGCCGCTCGCGAGGTCCACCACCACCAGGGCCCCCTTCGCGCCCGAATCAGTGAGATAGGCGGTCTTGCCGTCGGGGGAGAAGCGTACGTCGTTGAGGTAGGAGCCCTGTGGCGCCACGCTCTCGTCGAAGGCGATGGTGCGGGCGGGCTGGTTCGTCTTCAGGTCGATCTCGACCAGCTTCGCGCCGCCGGGCACCAGGGCCGCCATGGCGGGGGCGGCCGGGTCGAGCACCCAGAGGTTTCCGTCCGGGCTCGCCACCACGCTCTGGACGCAGACCCAGTGGTCGTTCGCCGAGACCTCGTCCTTGCGGGCGTTACGCCAGGAATTCCAGGCCACGTCCGGGAACGGCACCAGCTTGCCGTCCTTCACCTCGGCGACGGACACTTCCGTATCCTCCGTCCATCGCGGGAAGTTGACGAAGATCCGCCCGTCCTTCGCGACGGTCACGCCCGTGACCTGATGCTCGAAGCTCATGACCTTGGTGAGGGCCGCCCCCGGGACGGCGAGCCCGGACTGCGCCCGGACAAGGCCGGGGGCGAGGAGCGGGCCGGCCAGGGCGGCGAGGCAGACCGTCATCCGGAAACGCCGACGCGGGGCGGCTGCGGACCGGATCGTCGGGGGGGCGGATAGGGGGCGTGTCATCGGCACTGTCTCGCGGAATGCGTCTGGGTCGTGGTCGACGGCCTAACGCATGAGACGGCGGCCAAGGTTCATCGGAGGCGGCCGGTTCATCCGAGGGGGCGATTCCTCGGAGGCGGCGATTCCTCGAAGGCAGCTGGACAATTTCGTACGGTTACGTCCGAAAAAGTTTCAATTGCGACGGATTAAGGAGAGGCTGTGTTACCGTTTTAAGTCAAAATCAATGATTACTGAATAGTTTTGTCTAGTGCCGCATGGATCTGGATTCGGTTGATTTGCAGGCCCGGCAACTGGAAGAAAGACGAAGACATGCTGGGCTCTGGTGTTCACGCTACGCTGGACGCACTCGATCGCTCGCAAGGCCGGATCGAGTTCGGGATGGATGGAATCATTCGGGACGCGAACAAGATCTTTCTGGATCTCGTCGGCTATACGCTCGCCGAAGTGCGCGGCCAGCATCACAGCTTGTTCGTCGCCCCCGAAGACCGGGGCTCCGCGGCGTATCGGCAATTCTGGGAGGATCTGCGCCGGGGGGAATTCCAGTCCCGCGAGTTCCGCCGGGTGACCAAGGGCGGGCGCGACCTTTGGCTCCAGGCCTCGTACAATCCGATCCTCGACCGGCGCGGCAAGCCGATCAAGGTGGTGAAGTTCGCCTCCGACATCACCGCGCAGACCCTGCGCAATGCGGCCTATGAGGGGCAGATCGCGGCGATCAACCGCTCGCAGGCGGTGGTCCACTTCACGACGGACGGCATCGTCACCGGCGCGAACGCCAACTTCCTGGCGGCCGTCGGCTATACCCTCGACGAGATCAAGGGTCGGCATCACAGCCAGTTCATGGCCCCGGCCGACCGGGACACCCCCGCCTACGCGGCCTTCTGGACGTCGCTCGCCAACGGCACCTATCAGGCGGGCGAGTTCCGTCGCATGGCCAAGGGCGGGCGCGAGGTCTGGATCCACGGGGCCTACAACCCCGTGCTCGGCCCGGACGGCAAGCCCGTCGCGGTGGTCAAGTTCGCCATCGACGTGACGGCGCAGGTGCACGATCGGCTTCGGCGCGCCGACGGTCAGCGCAGCATCGACCGGGATCTCGGGGGGATCACGGGCTCCATCGCCGATGTCAGCCGTCAGGCGAACACCACCGCCGAGGCGGCGGCCCTGACATCCACCAACGTCCAGGCGGTGGCCGCGGGCGCCGAGGAGTTTTCCGCCTCCATCGAGGAACTCAGCCGCCATGCCATCGGGGTGAAGGCCGCCGCCGATGACGCCGTGGTCCGGGCCGAGGCGGCCGGCGGCATCATCGCCGGCCTGACCTCGGCCGCCGACAAGATCGGCGAGGTCATCTCCGTGATCCGCTCCATCGCGGACCAGACCAACCTGCTGGCGCTGAACGCCACCATCGAGGCGGCGCGGGCCGGCGCGGCCGGCCGGGGCTTCGCGGTGGTCGCCGCGGAGGTGAAGGCCCTGGCCAACCAGTCTTCGCGGGCCACCGAGGAGATCGGCACGCAGATCGCGGCGGTGCAGACCTCCACGGGCGAGGCGGTGATGGCCATCGAGGCGATCGGGCAGACGATCGCGCATCTCAGCGAGATCTCCCTGAGCGTCTCCTCGGCGGTGACCGAACAGGCGGCGGTGACCCGCGACATGGCGGTGAACATGCAGACCGCCGCCCGGAGCGTCGAGATGGTCCGTCAGAACATGGACGCGATCGCGAGCGCCACCGGCGATGTCGACGACTCGGTGCGCAAGGTCAGCGCCACCGCCCGCGCGCTGGCCTGAGCGGGGCCGCCCGCTAGTCCGGCCGCGGTGCCGGGCCCGGCTGCAGGACGGAGGGTTCCGAGGCCGAGCCGCGGACCCGGCCCCGAAGGGCCGGGGTTCCGGCGCCGCGCCCCGGCTCACGCCGCTCCAGACCCGGCACGACCCGCTCCGTGAGGTCCACGCACCGACCGACCAGCCACGTCATCCAGTTCATCGCGAGCCTCCCGCCTTGTCCTGATGGGATAGATCGGTGTGCGCGGTGACAAAGCGAGGGGCGGGCCTCGAAATATCCGCGCGCCCGTCCGGCCGGTCCCGGTTCTGTCGTGAAGCGCCACAGGGCTCCCTCTCCTTCGGGAGAGGGGACCCGCGGGTCCCCCGGTGCGTGTGACGCCGAGACCTCACGGTGGACAGAGGGGATGACGACAAATCCCGTTCGGTCGTGAAGCGCCCCGGAGCGATCGACCGATCCGGTCTCAGTCGAGATCCTGCAGGTGCCGCGCGGCGATGACCGAGGCGGCGGTGCGGTTCTCGACCCCGAGCTTCTCGTAGATGCCTTCGAGGTGCTTCGTCACCGTGCGCGGGCTCAGGCCCAGGATCTCGCCGATGTCGCGGCTCGACTTGCCGCGCGAGAGCCAGAGCAGCACCTCGGCCTCGCGGCCGGTGACCCGCAGGCGCAGGCGCAGGCGCTCCAGTCCCGCCTGGGTTCCCGCCTGCGTGCCGTCGCGGGCGAGCCTCAGCAGGATCTCGTCGCCCGTGACGCCTAGGAAGCTCACGGTGTAGGCCGTGCCGGACCGGTCGGTCAGCGTGAGGGGGGCGCCCGGACCGGCGAGGCAGCCCCGCAGCCAGGGGATGCCCGGGGGCGGCAGCCGGGCCGGGGCTCCGGGTTCGGAAAAGCCGCCGAGCAGGCGCGCGGCCTGGGGCGTGCACCACAGCACCGCGCCGTCCCGGTCCACCGCGAACAGGGTGCGGCCCGTGGTGTCGAGGGCCGCGCGCGCGCTCTGTGCCGCCCGGGCGCCCGCGAGATGCACCCGGATGCGCGCCAGGATCTCGTCGGGCGCGATGGGCTTGGTGACGTAGTCGACGCCCCCCGCCTCCAGCCCCTTCACGATGTGCTCGGTCTCCGACAGGCCCGTCATGAAGATCACCGGGACATGGGCGAGATGGCCCTTCGCCTTGAGGCGCCGGCAGGTCTCGAACCCGTCCATGCCGGGCATCATCGCGTCGAGGAGGATCACGTCGGGGGTGATCTCGTCGACCAGCGCCAGGGCGAGGTCGCCCGCCACCGCCACCAGCACGGTGGCGCCCGAGCGCTCGATCGCCTCGGTGAGGAAGCTCAGGGTCTCGGGGGAATCGTCGACCACGAGGACGATGTCGCGCTGCGCCTCAGACATCGGGGGCGGCCTTCCGCAAGCCCTCGAGGATCGTTTGGGCGCGGCGCAGGTCGAAGGCTTCGGCGAGCCCCCGCATCTGCGCGGTGAAGGCGGTGGGGGCCCCGGCCCGGCGCTCCATCTCGCCGAGCTTGGCCTCGATCCCGCGCACGTGGCCGATGCGCGCGAAGCGCAGCAGGTCGGCGACGTCCCCGGGGTCGGGCGCCGGAGCGGGCGCGGGCGCCGCTGCCGGGGCGGGCGGCTCCGAGGGCGACCCGTCGAGGCCGAGGAGCCCGGTGACGCAGTCCAGGAAATCGCGCAGGTCGAAGGGCTTGGCGATGATGGCGTCGTGGGGCGCATCGTCGCCGCGCACCGGGCTGATCTCGTGTACGTTGGCCGACATCATCGCGATGCGGGCGCCGTGGCCGGCCTCGCGCAGGGCCCGGGCCAGGGCCCAGCCGCTCATGCCCGGCATGGCGATGTCGAGGAGGAACAGGTCCGGCGCTCGCGTCGCGGCCAGCGCCAGGCAGGCCGGGCCGTCCTCGGCCTCCCACACCACGAGGCCGAGCGGTTCGAGGATGTCGCGCATCAGGCCGCGATGGGCGGCATCGTCGTCGGCCACCAGGATGGTGCGACGGGCGCCCGCATAGACCGCCGCCGGGGCGCCGGCCTGCGGCGCGAGGCCGGGCTTCGGCCGCGCCACCGAGGCGAGCATCAGGCGGACGCGAAAGCAGGTGCCGCGCCCGACCTCGCTCTCCACGGTGATCTCGCCGCCCATCACCTGGGCCAGCAGGTGCGCGATGGTGAGACCGAGGCCGGTGCCGGGCGTGGCGCGGGCGGCGGCCATAGACCCCCGCTCGAAGGGCTCGAAGATGCGCTGCAGGTCCGCCTGCGGGATGCCGAGGCCGGTGTCGCGGATGGTGAAGACCGCGACCTGGCTGCGGTAGGTGAGGTCCAGGGCCACGTGGCCGGCGGGCGTGAACTTGATGGCGTTCGAGAGCAGGTTGAGCAGGATCTGGCGCAGGCGCTTCTCGTCGGTGGCGACCACCAGCGGCAGGGTGTCCGGGCGCGTGAAGCGGAACGCCAGGGCGGCGGCCTCGGCCTGGAGCCGGATCATGTCCACGATCTGGTCGAGGAAGTCGGCGAGCCGCACCTCGTTGCGGTGGATCTGCAGGCGGCCCGCCTCCATCCGGGAGATATCGAGGAGGCCGTCGATCAGCCCCGACAGGTGCTGGGCCGAGCGCCGGATGACCCGGATGCCGTTCTGGCGCGGGGCCGGGATGCTCGGATCCCCTTCGAGCAGCTGCGCGTAGCCGAGCACGGCGTTCAGCGGCGTGCGCAGCTCGTGGCTGATGCCGACCACGTAGCGGCTTTTCGCGAGGTTGGCGGCCTCCGCCACCTCCTTGGCCTGCTGCAGCTTGGCGTCGGTGACCTTATGGGCCTCGATCTCGGCCTGGTAGAGCCCGGTCTGGCGCGCGGTCTCCTCCAGGGCGACGCGGCGGCTCTCCTGGGCGAGCACGAAGAGCCAGGCGACGATGCCGAGGATCACGATCAGGATGAGGAACACGCTGGTCAGCGCCCCCGCCAGCACCGCCCGGTGCTCGGGATGCTCGGCGCTGGCGCCCGCATGCACGATGCCGAGGATGAGCGCGACCGCCGCCACCAGGGTGAGCATCAGCGCGAGGTAGCGCCCCAGGGGTGCGCCGATCCAGGCGGCGGTGCGGGCCGGGGCCACGCGGGCGAGCACCGCCTGCGCCTGCGCCTCCAGGCGCCCGTGCGGCTTGCAGAGGTCGCCGCAGCGGGCGTCCAGCGAGCAGCAGAGCGAGCAGATCGGCCCCGCATAGGCGGGGCAATGGGCCATGTCCTCGGGCTCGAACGGGTGCTCGCAGACCCGGCAGGCGATCTCGGCGGCCCCGTGCCAATCGGTCTTCGGGGGCCGGGCGAGATAGTAGCGCCCACCCGTGGCGAACGCGATGGCGGGCGCCGCCGTGACCGCGACGGCGAGCGCCAGCATCGGCGCGAAGGGCACCGCGAGGGCGCCGATCCAGCCCGCATGCGCCACGAACCCGGTGAGGATCGCGAGCGCCATGGCGCCGGTGCCGACCGGGTTGATGGCGTAGAGATGGGCGCGCTTGAACTCGATGCCGGGCGGCGACAGGCCCAGCGGCTTGTTGATGGCCAGATCCGCCGCCAGCGCCCCGACCCAGGCCGAGACCACCACGGCGTAGAGGGAGAGTGTGCTGACGATGGTCTTGTCGATGCCGAGCTCCATCAGCAGGAGCGCGATGGCGACGTTGAAGACCAGCCAGACCACGCGGCCGGGATGGCTGTGGGTCAGGCGCGAGAAGAAGTTCGACCAGGCGATGGAGCCCGCATAGGCGTTCGTCACGTTGATCTTGAGCTGCGAGACCACGACGAACAGGGTCATCAGCGCCACCGCGCCGAACCCCGAGGGCAGCACGTAGCCGAAGGCGACCGCGTACATCCGCGTCGGCTCGGCGGCGTGCTCGGCGGGCACCCCGTGCGCCAGGGCGAGCACGGCCAGGAACGAGCCGAGCAGGATCTTGAGCATCCCGGGCAGGATCCAGCCGCCGCCGGCCCCCAGCACCGCCGCCCACCAGCGCCCCGCCCGTTCGGGCTCGAGGGCGGGCACGAAGCGCAGGAAGTCGACCTGCTCGCCGACCTGGGCCAGGAGCGCCAGGAGGATGCCGGTGGCCAGCCCGAACCGGGCCCAGTCGAAGCCGCCCGCTCCGTCCGCGCCGGGATGGCCGAGCCAGTCCGCCACCGGCGCGTCGCCCGCCCAGGCGATGCAGGCGAGCGGCAGGAGGTTGAGGACGATCCAGACCGGCTGCGTCCAGAGCTGGAACCGGCTGATGAGGGAGATGCCGTAGACCACCAGCGGAATCACCGCGAGCGCGCTGACGAGGTAGCCGAGGCTCGGCGGCAGCCCGAAGCAGAGCTCCAGCGCCAGCGCCATGATGGCCGCCTCGATCGCCAGGAACAGGAAGGTGAAGCTCGCGTAGATCAGCGAGGTCACCGTCGAGCCGATATAGCCGAAGCCGGCCCCCCGGGTGAGGAGGTCGATATCGACCCCGTAGCGGGCGGCGTAGAGGCTGATCGGCGTCGCGGTGGCGAAGATGATCGCGCTCACCACGACGAGGGCGCAGAGCGTGTTGGTGAAGCCGACGGTGAGCACGAGGGTGCCGCCGATCGCCTCGAGCGCCAGGAAGGAGAGCGAGCCCAGCGCCGTCTGGGCGACCCGGAACCCCGACCAGCGCCGCGCCTTCTTGGCGGTGAAGCGGAGCGCATAGTCCTCCAGCGTCTCGTCGGCCACGAGGCGGTTGTAGGCGCGCCGGATCGGCAGGATGCGCTGGTGTTCGGTCATCGGGTTCGGCGCGGACGCTAGCATGCGCTGCGCCCGAACTCAGCAAGGACCGTGCCCCGCATGGGCCTGCGCGCACAGCCTGTCCGGGCGGAACCGGCGGCGCGACGGGGTGAGCGGTCCACCAGCATGGGCTCCGGCGCGCCGCCCGGACATACGCAAAACAGCGTATCGACCGCAGCGCACCCTACGGCCTAGCCTTTGCTTCATCGATCCACGGCCACGCACTCGGCCATGCGACGACGATCAGGGGTTCAGGGCACGATGGCAGTGGACAAGGGCAACGGCCTGCAATCGGCGCTGCGGCGCAGGCTTCTCATGGGTCTCGCCGGCGTGCCGGCCATCGCCCTGATGCCGCGCATGAGTTTCGCGGCGGGGCCGGCCACCGCCACGGTGAACACCACGGGCCTCGCCGTGACCGACACCGAGGTCACGGTCGGCATCCTGCATTCCGCCACCGGCACCATGGCGATCTCCGAGACCGGCTCGATCCAGGCCGAGAAGCTCGCGATCTCCCAGATCAACGAGGCGGGCGGCGTGCTCGGCCGCAAGATCAAGATCATCCAGGAGGACGGCGCCTCCGACTGGCCGACCTTCGCCGAGAAGGCCAAGAAGCTCCTCGTCAACGACCACTGCGCCGCCGTGATGGGCTGCTGGACCTCGGCCTCCCGGAAGGCCGCGCTGCCGGTGTTCGAGCAGTATAACGGCCTCCTGTACTACCCGACCTTCTACGAGGGCCTGGAGCAGTCCAAGAACGTCATCTACACGGGCCAGGAAGCCACCCAGCAGATCCTCGAATCGCTGAACTGGGTCGCCAAGGAGAAGGGCGCCAAGACGTTCTTCTTCATCGGCTCGGACTACATCTGGCCGCGCACCTCGAACAAGATCGCCCGCAAGCACATCGAGAACGTGCTCAAGACCAAGGTCGTGGGCGAGGAATATTTCCCGCTCGGCCACACGCAATTCAATTCGGTGATCAACAAGCTCAAGCTCACCAAGCCGGACGTGATCTTCACCGACGTGGTCGGCGGCTCGAACGTGGCCTTCTACAAGCAGCTGAAGGCGGCCGGCATCGACCTCAACAAGCAGACCCTGCTGACGATCTCGGTGACCGAGGACGAGATCGACGGCATCGGCGGCGAAAACATCGCGGGCGCCTATTCCTGCATGAAATACTTCCAGTCGCTGAAGAATCCCAACAACGAGAAGTTCGTCGCCGCCTTCCACAAGATGTGGGGCGAGAAGACCGTCATCGGCGACGTCACCCAGGCCGCCTATCTCGGGCCGTTCCTGTGGAAGATGGCGGTGGAGAAGGCCGGCTCCTTCGACGTCGACAAGGTGGCGGCGGCCTCCGCCGACATCGAGTTCAAGGAAGCCCCGGAAGGCTACGTCAAGATCCACCCGAACCATCACCTCTGGTCGAAGACCCGCGTCGCCAGGGCCCTGCCGTCCGGCCAGTTCGAGGTGGTCTACGAGAGCAATGAGCTCATCGAGCCGAACCCCTTCCCCAAGGGCTACCAGTAGGACGATCCGCCCGCGCCCGTCGGAGACCGTTTTTTCGTCCGGCGCGGGTCCCCTCTCCTTCCAGGAGAGGGAGCCTGTCGTGATTCGTCACCGGAGGGCCGCGCCTCCTCCACCGGCCTGATGCTTGCAACGCGTCGGCCGCATCCTTCGGAAGGTCGAAAGACATGCTCGGCGACTATTCCCTCACGGACCTCAGCTCGATCTTCGTGATGCAGGGCTTTGCCGGGCTGATCCTGTTCTCGGTCTACACGCTGATGGCGCTGGGGCTGGCGATCATCTTCGGCCAGATGGGCGTGATCAACATGGCGCACGGGGAGTTCATGATCCTCGGCGCCTACATGACCTATCTCTGCTCCGGCTTCTTCCAGACGCACCTGCCGGCCCTGTTCCCGGCCTATTTCTTCGTGGCCATGGCCCTGGCCTTCGTGGCCTCGGGGGCCCTCGGGATGCTGGTGGAATGGGCGCTGATCCGCCACCTCTACAAGCGGCCCCTCGACACGCTGCTGGCCACCTGGGGCCTGTCGCTGATCCTGCAACAGGCCTACCGGACGATCTTCGGCGCCCGCGAGGTCGGCGTCGAGCTGCCGTCATGGCTGATCGGCTCGGTGCAGGTCACCGACACCATCGAGATTCCGATCAACGGCATGTTCGTGATGGCGATCACCCTGCTGATCACCGCCGGCGTCGCCCTGCTGATGTACCGCTCGCGCTTCGGCGCCCAGGTCCGCGCCGTGGTGCAGAACCGGCCCATGGCGGGGGCCGTCGGCATCGACACCGAGCGGGTCGACCGCCTCACCTTCGGCCTCGGCTGCGGCATCGCGGGCATCGCCGGCTCGGCCTTCACCATGGTGGGCTCGACGGGGCCGACCTCGGGCCAGCTCTACATCGTCGACACCTTCCTGATCGTGGTCTTCGGCGGCGCCGCCTCGCTCCTCGGCACCATCGCCTCGGCCTTCTCGATCTCGCAGACCCAGTCGACCCTCGAATTCTTCCTGTCCGGCTCCACCGCGAAGGTCATCACCCTGCTCGCCGTCGTCGGCATCCTGATGCTGCGGCCGCAGGGCCTCTTCACCCTCAAGGTCCGGCGCTGAGGAGCTTTCTGCCATGACCCGCGCCACCGACTCGAACGTCCACGACAACCCCTTCATGAAGCCCATGGAGTGGATCAGCCTCGCGCTGCTGGCCGCCGTGATCTTCCTCGTGCTGCCGATGCTGCTCGACGCCTTCCGGCTCAACCTGGTGGGCAAGTACCTGACCTATGCCTTCGTGGCCCTCGGCCTCGTCATCTGCTGGGGCTTCGGCGGCATCCTCTCCCTCGGCCAGGGCGTGTTCTTCGGCCTCGGCGGCTACCTGATGGCCATGTACCTGAAGCTCGAAGCCTCCAGCGTCGAGAACACCAAGATCCAGTCGACGCCGGGCATCCCCGACTTCATGGACTGGAACCAGATCACCGAACTGCCCTGGTTCTGGAAGCCGTTCACGAGCCTGCCCTTCACCCTGATCGCGGTGATCGTGGTGCCGGCCTTCTTCGCCTTCGTCATCGGCACCGCGATGTTCCGGCGCCGGGTCGGCGGCACCTACTTCGCGATCATCACCCAGGCCATCGCCGCCATCCTGACGATCCTCATCGTGGGCCAGCAGGGCTACACCGGCGGCATCAACGGCATCACCGACCTGCGCACGCTCAACGGCTGGGATATCCGCACCGACAGCGCCCACAACATCCTCTACTTCATCAATGGCGGATTGCTGGTGGCCTGCATCCTGTTCGCGCAGGTCGTGAAGCGCTCGAAGCTCGGGCGCATCCTCGTCGCCATGCGCGACAAGGAGGACCGGGTCCGGTTCTCTGGCTACCAGGTCGCGAGCTTCAAGACCTTCGCGTTCTGCCTAGCCGCCGTGTTCGCCGCCATCGGGGGCGCGATGTTCACCCTGCAGGTCGGCTTCATGTCACCCTCCTTCGTGGGCATCGTGCCCTCCATCGAGATGGTGATCTACGCCGCCGTCGGCGGGCGCCTGTCGCTCTTCGGGGCGGTCTGGGGCACGCTGCTGGTGAACTGGGCCAAGACCAGCTTCTCCGAAAGCTTCCCGGAACTCTGGCTGTTCGGCCTCGGCGCCCTCTTCATCGCCGTGGTGCTGGCCTTCCCCAACGGCCTGGCGGGCATCTACCGCACCTATGTGGAGCCGCGCCTGACCCGCAGGGTGAAGGCCCTGGAGCCCGCCCCCGCCGTCGCCCTCCCCCACGCGGCCGAGTAGGACCGTCTCCCATGAACGCCGCGCTCCTGCCGGGTCACATCATCGGCGCCGACCCCGTCGAGAAGAACTTCCTCCTCGCCGTCGAAGCCCTCACGGTCTCGTTCGACGGGTTCAAGGCGGTCAACGACGTCTCGTTCTACGTCGACCCGAACGAGATCCGGGTCATCATCGGCCCCAACGGGGCCGGCAAGACCACGGTGCTCGACCTCATCTGCGGTCGCACCAAGGCCAGTTCCGGCTCCATCAAGTACAAGGGCCAGGAACTCACGAAGCTCTCCGAGAGCGCCATCGTGCAATCCGGGGTCGGGCGCAAGTTCCAGACGCCCTCGATCTACGACGACCTGACTGTGTTCGAGAACCTGGAGATCTCCTATCCGCGCGGCCGCTCGGTGTTCGGGGCGCTCACCTTCAAGCGCGATGCCCAGGTGCGCGACCGCATCGAGGAGGTCGCCGGGATGATCTTCCTCAAGGACCAGCTGCTGGAGCGGGCCGAGTTCCTCAGCCACGGCCAGAAGCAGTGGCTCGAGATCGGCATGCTGCTGATCCAGGATCCCGAACTCCTCATGCTGGACGAGCCGGTGGCGGGCATGAGCGTCGGCGAGCGCATCAAGACCGCCGAATTGCTCAACCAGATCATCGTCGGCCGCTCGGTGCTGGTCATCGAGCACGACATGAAGTTCGTGGAGGACATCGCCCACCGGGTCACCGTGCTCCACCAGGGCAAGGTCCTGTCGGAGGGCTCGATGGAGCGGGTCAAGAACGACCCCAAGGTCATCGAAGTCTATCTCGGCCACTGAGAGGGAACGGCGCCATGCTCCAGACCACGCCTGCCCCCGCATTCGCGCCGCCCCTCCAGGCCGGCCTCCAGCCCATGCTGGCGATCAGCGACCTGCATTCGGCCTACGGCCAGAGCGAGGTGCTGCACGGCCTCGACATCGCGGTGGCGCCCGGCGAGATCGTGGCGGTGATGGGCCGCAACGGCATGGGCAAGACCACGCTGATGAAGACCCTGATGGGGATCGTGCCGGTCAAGTCCGGCTCGATCCGGGTCGACGGCGCCGAGGTCGGCGGCCTCAAGAGCCACCAGCGCGTGGCCCGCGGCCTCGCCTACGTGCCGCAGGGCCGGATGATCTTCTCCGCCATGACCGTGCAGGAGAACATCGAGACGGGGCTCACCGTCACCAACGAGCGCCGGGTGCCCCAGGACCTCTACACGATGTTCCCGGTGCTCCTGGAGATGAAGGGCCGGCGCGGCGGCAACCTCTCGGGTGGCCAGCAGCAGCAACTCGCCATCGCGCGCGCTCTGGCCAGTCGCCCCAAGGTGCTCCTGCTCGACGAGCCCACCGAGGGCATCCAGCCCTCGATCATTCGCGAGATGGGACGAACGCTCAAGAAGATCCGCGACGAGCGCGGCCTCTCCATCGTGGTCTCCGAGCAGGTGCTCAGCTTCGCCCTCGACGTGGCCGACCGGGTGCTGGTGATCGAGAATGGCCACATCGTCCACGAGAGCCTGCGCGCCGACATCGACGAAGCCCAGGTCGCGCGCTTCCTCTCGGTCTGAGTTTTCCGAGGGCCTCGCCGGGCCCTCTCCCAATCCGAACACCACCTCTTGCGCGGAGCCGGACGACCGGCGCGCGCGAACGGGGACGCATGTCCTCACCCAGGGAAGGGAGCACGTGACGATGGCAGAGACCCTGATCAAGGTCGATCTGACCCAATCGGCCTACGACAACGACATGGTGCACAATCGCTGGCACCCCGACATCCCCATGGTGGCGATGGTCAAGCCCGGCGACGACTTCATCGTCGAGACCTACGACTGGACCGGCGGCTTCATCAAGAACAACGATTCCGCCGACGACGTGCGCGACATCGACCTGTCGATCGTGCACTTCCTCTCCGGCCCCATCGGCGTCGAGGGCGCCGAGCCCGGCGACCTCCTCGTGGTCGACCTCCTCGACATCGGCGCCAAGCCCGAGAGCCAGTGGGGCTTCAACGGGTTCTTCTCCAAGAAGAACGGCGGCGGATTCCTAGACGAGCACTTCCCCCAGGCCCAGAAGTCGATCTGGGACTTCGAGGGCATGTTCACGAAGTCGCGCCACATCCCCGGCGTGCGCTTCCCCGGCCTGATCCATCCCGGCCTGATCGGCTGCCTGCCCGATCCGAAGATGCTGGAGACCTGGAACACCCGCGAGAAGGCGCTGTTCGACACCGACCCGAACCGGGTGCCGGCGCTGGCCACCCTGCCCTTCGGGCCGACCGCCCATATGGGCCGGCTCAAGGGCGAGGCGAAGGACAAGGCCGCGGCCACGGGCGCCCGCACGGTGCCGGGGCGCGAGCACGGCGGCAATTGCGACATCAAGGACCTGTCGCGCGGCTCGAAGATCTACTTCCCGGTCTACGTGCCGGGTGCCGGCCTCTCCATGGGCGACCTGCACTTCAGCCAGGGCGACGGCGAGATCACCTTCTGCGGCGCCATCGAGATGGCGGGCTGGGTCCACCTCAAGGTCAGCCTGATCAAGGACGGCATGTCGAAGTACGGGATCAAGAACCCGATCTTCAAGCCGTCGCCGATCACCCCGAAGTTCGACGACCACCTCATCTTCGAGGGCGTCTCCGTCGACGAGCACGGCAAGCAGCACTACCTCGACGTCACGGTGGCCTACCGCCAGGCCTGCCTCAACGCGATCGAGTACCTGAAGAAGTTCGGCTACTCGGGCGCCCAGGCCTACTCGATCCTCGGCACCGCGCCGGTCCAGGGCCACATCTCGGGCGTCGTCGACATCCCCAACGCCTGCGCCACCCTGTGGATTCCCACGAAGATCTTCGACTTCGACATCAATCCCGGTGCCGACGGTCCGACGAAGTTCCTCGACGGCTCGATCCAGATGCCGCTCTCGCCGGACCTCTGAGCATGCCCGTCTACGATTACGCCTGCGAGGCCTGCGGGCCCTTCACGGTGCTGCGCCCCATGGCCCAGTTCCGCGACCCGCACGACTGCCCCGATTGCGGGTCGTCCTGCGGGCGCGCCTTCCTCACCGCGCCGAACCTCGCCTCCATGGATGCGGGCCGGCGCAAGGCGCACGCGACGAACGAGCGGAGCCAGCACGCGCCCCGCAAGTCCTCCGCTCACGGCCCCGGCTGCGGATGCTGCGGCACTAAGAGCGGAATGAAGGCGAACGCCAACCCGACGGCCGCCAAGAGTTTTCCCAACGCCCGGCCCTGGATGATCAGCCACTGACGCGACAAACCCTCTCCCGCAAACGGGAGAGGGACATGTCCGGATAACGGGAGCACAGACGCCATGATGCACGGAGATATCTCGTCCAGCGCCGACAGCGTCGGCGTCGCCGTCGTGAATTACACGATGCCACGCCTGCACACGAAGGCGGAGGTGCTGGAGAACGCCCAGAAGATCGCCGACATGGTGGTCGGCATGAAGGCCGGCCTGCCCGGCATGGACCTCGTCATCTTCCCCGAATACTCGACCCACGGGATCATGTACGACGCGGCCGAGATGTACGAGACCGCCACCACGATCCCGGGGCCGGAGACCGACATCTTCGCCGCCGCCTGCCGCAAGGCCCGGGTCTGGGGCGTGTTCTCCCTCACCGGCGAGCGCCACGAGGAGCACCCGCACAAGGCGCCCTACAACACCCTCATCCTGATGAACGACCAGGGCGAGATCGTGCAGAAGTACCGCAAGATCATGCCCTGGACCCCGATCGAGGGCTGGTATCCGGGCGACCGGACCTACGTCTCGGACGGGCCCAAGGGGCTCAAGGTCAGCCTCATCATCTGCGACGACGGCAACTACCCGGAGATCTGGCGCGACTGCGCCATGCGCGGCGCCGAACTCATCATCCGCTGCCAGGGCTACATGTATCCGGCGAAAGAGCAGCAGATCCTGATGTCGAAGGCGATGGCGTTCGCCAACAACACCTACGTGGCCGTGGCCAATGCGGCGGGCTTCGACGGCGTCTACAGCTATTTCGGCCACTCGGCGGTGATCGGCTTCGACGGGCGGACGCTCGGCGAGTGCGGCGAGGAGCCGATGGGCATCCAGTACGCCGCCCTCTCGAAGTTCCTGATCCGCGATTCCCGCGCCCACGGCCAATCCGAGAACCACCTCTTCAAGCTGCTCCACCGGGGCTACACGGGGATGATCGCCTCCAAGGAGAACCGGCACGGCCTGTCGGAATGCCCCTACGACTTCTACCGCCGCTGGATCGAGGACCCCGACGCCACCCGCGACGCGGTCCGGGCCATCACCCGCCAGGGCGTCGGCACCGAGGAATGCCCCATCGAAGGCATCCCCTTCGTCGGCAAGGGCGAGGGCCCGCCCGACCCGAGGTGACGCCCCGCGCGCGCCGTCCGGTCGGGGGGCCGGCTCCGCCGGGACGCGGAGGCGGCCCATCGCGCGGCCCCGGAAGACGACAGCGCCAGGGGGAGCGCCCCGTCACGGACGGGGAACGCGACCGTCCCCGGCCGCGACGGACGGAGGCCGGGGGCGCGGCCTCAGGGATGGATGAGGTCGATCGCGTGCCGGGCGAACGCGTCCCGGAACGGCGCCGGGGGCGGGCTGTCGGTGACGATGCTCAGCGGCTCGCCGAGGCCGAAGGTGCGAAGCGTGGCCCGCCGGCCGAAGGTGTGGCAATCGGCGAGCAGCACGGCCCGGCGCGCCTGGCCCTTGAGGGTCCGCCGGAGGACGGATTCGTGCTCCGCGTCGTCCATCCAGCCGAGATCGAGGTCGCAGGCGGCGATCCCCATGAAGGCGATGTCGAACAGGTAGCGCCGGGCATAGGCCACGGTCTCGTAGCCGACCAGCGCATGGTCGCTGCTCCGCAACGTGCCGGGCGTCAGGTTGACCCGCGCCGGCCCGGTCCCGAGATGCAGGGCGACGTCGATGGAATTGGTCGTGACGGTGAGATTGCGGCCGGTCAGGCGCCGGGCCAGGGCCAGCGTCGCGGAGCCGGTGTCGATGAAGATCGACATGCCGTCGCGCACCAGGGCTTCGGCCAGCACGGCCACGCGCCCCGTCTCGCGGGTGTTCGGCTTGCCGCGCGCCTGCGGCGAGGCCTCCCGGTCGAGCCGGGGCGGAACCGCGCCGCCATGGACGCGCCGGACGAGGCCGCGTGCTTCGAGGGTCTTCAGGTCGCGGCGGATCGTCTCCTCGGACACCCTCAGGACCAGGGCCAGCTCTCCGACGCCGACCCGCCCGGTCCCGTGCAGGCGGGACAGGATGTCCTGGTGGCGATGATCCATCAGCATGCGGGAGAGGCCGTCCGACCGTTGAGGCGACGCGAGCGGTCCCGCGGAACCGCGCGCGTGCCGGAATGCGCAACCGGGTCATACCCTATACGCGTCTGGGTTGTCTGGCGTGTGTCCGCACGCCGAGGGATTGCGGCGGGGTGCTCTGCCGCGACCGGGGGCCGACGCGCAGCTTTCCGAGGCTGCCGTCAGGCGCATCGCAACGCGGCGACCTGCCTCGGTGAGGGCGGATCTTCGCGGGCGGGGTTGCACATCTTGGCGGCATTCTGCCGAGATCTTGGGCGGCGAGGCCGGCCTGGACCGGCGGGGGCGCCCGGCAAGAGGCATACCGCCCGGTGCCGGCCCGCGTTGCCGGTTCGGGAGCGCCGCGTGCGCAAACCAGCACTCGCTCCGGGACGCCGGCCCATCCTAATCTGGCGCCTCTCCCGCCGTACCCCCGTTTCGATCTCGTCTCACCCTGCCCTTCACCGGACGCACCATGCCCGAATGCCTCGTCTTCCGCGTGCCCACCCGGCATCCCGCCGACGTCGCGGCGGTGGTCGCCCTGATCCGATCCGGGGCCGTGGCGGCGGACGAGATCGTGGCGATCTTCGGCAAGACCGAGGGCAATGGCTGCGTCAACGACTTCACCCGCCAGCTCGCCGTGATGGCCCTGGAGGGCGCCCTCGCGCCCGCCCTCGGCTGCGCGCCGGAGGCCGTCGGCGCACGGGTCGCCCTGGTGATGTCGGGGGGCACCGAGGGGGGCCTCTCGCCCCACCTCCTGGTGCTGGCGCGCCGCGAGGCCGCGCCGGACCCGGACGCGACGGCGCTCGCCGTCGGCACCGCCTTCACCGTCGAGTTCCGCCCCGAGGAGATCGGCCGGATGGCGCAGGTTGCGGCTACGGCCGACGCCGTGGCGGAGGCGATGGCGCGGGCCGGGATCGACGATCCGGCGGACGTGCACTTCGTCCAGGTGAAGTGCCCCCTGCTCACCAGCGCCCGCATCGCCGAGGCGGCGGCGCGCGGGCACACCGTCGCCACCCACGACACCTACGCCTCGATGGGGCTGTCGCGCGGCGCCTCGGCACTCGGCATCGCCCTGGCTCTGCGCGAGGTCGACCGCGCGGATCTCGCGGACGCCGCCATCGGGGGGCGGCGCGACCTCTTCTCGGAGCGCGCCAGCGCCTCGGCCGGGATCGAGCTGATGCGCAACGAGGTCATCGTGCTCGGCAACGCCCGGGGCTGGTCCGGCCCGCACGCCATCGCCCACCGGGTCATGCGCGACGGCATCGATTTTTTCGCGATCCAGGGGGCCCTGGCGGATCTCGGCTTTGCCGGCGGCGGCCAGCTGACGCCGGAGGAGTCGGAGCGCGTGGTCGCGCTGCTGGCCAAGGCCGAGCCCTCCCATGACGGCCTGATCCGGGGCCGGCGCCACATCATGAACGACGACAGCGACATCAACGCCACCCGGCACGCCCGGGCCCTGGTCGGCGGGGTCGCGGCCGCCGCGCTCGGGCGCACCGACCTGTTCGTGTCGGGCGGCGCCGAGCACCAGGGGCCGGATGGCGGTGGCCCCGTCGCGATCATCGCCCGTGTGAGAGACTGAGACATGCCCGAATTCGACCTCGCCATCCGGGGCGGCACCCTGGTCACCGCCGCCGACACGGTCCGCGCCGACCTCGGCATCCGCGACGGGCGCATCGCGGCTGTGGCCGGGCGGATCACGGATGCGGCCCGCACGATCGACGCCTCCGGCCTCCTCGTCCTGCCGGGCGGCATCGACAGCCACGTCCACATCGCGCAGGCCTCCGGCCCCGGCATCGTCATGGCGGACGATTTCGCCTCCGCCACGCGGGCGGCGGCGGCCGGCGGCAACACCTGCGTGATGCCCTTCGCGCTCCAGCCGCGCGGCGCATCCCTACGTGAGGCGACCCATGCCTACCGGGCGCTGGCGGAGGGCCAGTGCCACATCGATGTCGCCATCCACCTCATCGTCTCGGACCCGACGCCGGCCGTGCTCGGACAGGAACTGCCGGCCCTGATCGCCGAGGGCTACACCTCGTTCAAGGTCTTCATGACCTACGACGACCTCGTTCTGAACGACCGCCAGATCCTCGACGTGTTCGACGTGGCGCGCCGGGAGGGCGCGCGGGTGATGGTCCATGCCGAGGGCTACGACGCCATCCGGTACATGACCGAGCGGCTGGAGAAGGCCGGCGAGACCCGCCCCTTCGGCCACGCCCTGTCCCGGCCGCAGGTCGTCGAGCGCGAGGCGGCGCACCGGGCGATCGCGCATGCCGAACTCGTGGACCTGCCCATCGTCATCGTGCACGTCTCGGGCGAGCAGGCCATGGAGCAGATCGCCTGGGCGCGCGCGCGCGGCCTGAAGATCCACGCCGAGACCTGCCCGCAATACCTGACGCTGACCGCCGAGGACCTGAAGGGGCGCGGCGCCGAGGACGCCATGGCGGGGGCGAAGTACGTCTGCTCGCCCCCGCCGCGCGACACGGCGAGCCAGGCCGCGATCTGGCGCGGGCTGCAGACCGGGGTGTTCGAGGTCGTCTCCTCCGACCATTGCCCGTTCCGCTACGACGACGCGCAGGGCAAGCTGAACCCGCGCGCCAAGGACGGCTTCCGCTACGTGCCCAACGGCATCCCGGGCATCGAGACGCGGCTGCCCCTCCTGTTCTCGGAAGGGGTCTCGGCGGGACGCATCTCCCTCAACCGCTTCGTGGAACTCACCGCCACCAACCACGCCAAGCTCTACGGGCTCTATCCGCGAAAAGGGTCGATCGGCATCGGGTTCGACGCCGACCTGACGCTCTGGGATCCGAACCGCCGCGAGGTCATCTCCCAGGCCAACCTCCATCACGGGGCCGACTACACGCCCTGGGAGGGATTTGCGGTGACGGGCTGGCCGGTGATGACCCTCGCGCGGGGCGCGGTCGTCGCCGAGGATGGGCGGGTCACGGGGGCACTCGGGCACGGGCAGGTGATCGACCGGTCCGTGCAAGCCGCGCCGTTCGCCTGATCGGAGGCGGGGCATCCGGAACGAAGGGGACATCCGGGACGAGGAAGGGGACATCCTGGACGAATCAGATACCGTCTGGCCCGTGGCTTGCTGGGCCCTCGCGGGGAGACACGCATGGACGTCGAGCTGATCCGCCTGACCAAGCGCTACGGCAGCACCACCGCCGTGGACGGCATCGACCTGAAGGTGCGCTCGGGGTCGTATTGCTGCCTGCTCGGCCCCTCGGGCTGCGGCAAGACCACGACCCTGCGGATGATCGGCGGGCACGAGACGGTGTCGAGCGGCGACGTCGTCATCGGCCCGAAGGCGGTGGGCGACGCGACACCGGCCGAGCGCGGCACCGCGATGATGTTCCAGAGCTACGCCCTGTTCCCGCACCTCAATTGCCGCGACAACGTCGCCTTCAGCCTGAAGATGCGGGGCATCGGCAAGACCGAGCGGCGCGCCAAGGCCCTTGCCATGCTCGACCTCGTGCAGATGGCGCACCTGGCAGAGCGCCTGCCGGCCCAGCTCTCGGGCGGCCAGCAGCAGCGCGTGGCGCTCGCCCGCGCGCTGGTCACCGGACCCAAGGTCCTGCTCCTCGACGAGCCGCTCTCGGCCCTCGACCCGTTCCTGCGGGTGCGGATGCGGACCGAGCTGAAGCGGCTCCAGGCCGAACTCGGCCTCACCTTCATCCACGTCACCCACAGCCAGGAGGAGGCGATGGCGCTGTCCGACCTCGTGGTGGTGATGAACGGCGGGCGCATCGAGCAGGCCGCCGACCCCCGCACGATCTTCGAGCGCCCGGCCACCGCCTTCGTCGCCCGCTTCATCGGCGGCCACAACATCATCCGCCTGCCCGATTCCAGCGAGATCGCCGTGCGCGCCGACCGCATGCGCCTCGGCCCGCAGGCCGGACCGGAGGCGGTGCCGGCCCGCGTCGTCTCGGTCGAGTACCAGGGCACCAGCGTGCATGTGGGCTTCGAGGCGGACGGCCTCGGCGGCGCCGGCGCCACGGCGCTCACGGCGGTGATCGACGACGGCGCCTATGCGGGCGCGCCCCTCGCCCTCGGCCAGACCGTGCCGCTCGGCTGGGACGCGGCCGCGGCCCATCGCCTGAGCGCCTGATCCGTTTTCGCTTCCACAGAGGAACCCGCATGACGACCACGATCAAGCTGAGCCGCCGCACCCTGCTCCAGGGCGCGGGTGCCACCGGACTGGCGTTGGGCGCCGGCCCGATCACCGGCTTTCCCAACGTGATCGCCGCCGAGCCCGTCACCCTGCGCTACCTCGGCACCGCCGTGAACCAGTCCGGCGACATTGCCCGCAAGGTGAAGGAGGATCTCGGCATCACCATCGAGTACATCCCCGTCGTCACCGACGAGGTGACGAAGCGCGTGGTGACGCAGCCGAACTCGTTCGACCTCCTCGACACGGAGTTCTTCAGCCTCAAGAAGCTGATCCCCTCGGGCAACATCCAAGGCATGGATGCCCGCCGGATCAAGCAGGCCGACAACATCACCCCGGTCTTCACCAAGGGCGAGGTCGGCGGCAAGAAGATCGGCGACCAGGGCACGGCGCCGAAGAAGGTGTTCTACCTCGAAGGTCAGAACTCGAAGAACTTCGCCGGGTCGGCCACCGAGTGGATCACCCTGATCCCCACCACCTACAACGCCGACACGCTGGGCATCCGCCCCGACCTGATCAAGCGCCCGATCTCGAGCTGGAAGGAACTCCTGAACCCCGAGTTCAAGGGCAAGGCCTCGATCCTCAACATCCCGTCGATCGGCATCATGGATGCCGCCATGGTGATCGAGGCGACCGGCGACTACACCTATCCCGACAAGGGCAACATGACGAAGGCGGAGATCGACCGCACCATCAAGCTGCTGATCGAGGCCAAGCGCGCCGGCCAGTTCCGCGCCTTCTGGCAGGACTTCAACGAATCCGTGAACCTGATGGCGTCCGGCGAGACCGTGATCCAGTCGATGTGGTCGCCCGCCGTCACCAAGGTGCGCTCCCAGGGCGTCGCCTGCACCTACCAGCCCCTCAAGGAGGGCTACCGGGCCTGGGCTACGGGCTTCGGCCTGCCCAAGACCCTGACGGGCCGCAAGCTCGACGCGGCCTACGACTTCATCAACTGGTTCCTGTCCGGCTGGGCCGGCGCCTACCTCAACCGCCAGGGCTACTACTCGGCGGTGCTGGAGACGGCCAAATCCCACATGGAGCCCTACGAGTGGGCCTACTGGATGGAGGGCAAGCCCGCCGAGAAGGACATCAAGGGTCCGGATGGCGGCGTGCTCGAGAAGGCCGGCGCCACCCGCGACGGCGGCTCCTTCGAGACCCGCATGGGCTCCGTCGCCTGCTGGAACGCCGTGATGGACGAGAACACCTACATGGTCCGCAAGTGGAACGAGTTCATCGCCGCGTGAGCGGAGACGCTCCGTCGTTCCGCGCTGCGTGTCCCTCGGACAGGCGCATCGCGGACGGCCACCTGGCCTTCTGACCGACGAGAGGCATCCGTCATGATCCTGATGTCGTTCGCATCGAGCGCGGATCCCCTCTCCTGGCAGGAGAGGGACAGGGTGAGGTGCGTGACCTCTTCGGAGATGGGCCACACCTCACCCCGACCCTCTCCGTTCGCGAGCGGGAGCCGGGCGGCGGCTGCCGTACCGGTCAGCGATGCCGGGATCGAATTGGGGGGCTCCGCATGACCGACATCGCCCTCCCCGCCCTCGCGGAGGCGCCCGTCCAGGCTCCGTCCGCCAGCCTCACGGCCAGGATGCGGCGCACCCGCGCCCTGGCCTATCTCCAGGCCGCGCCCCTGGCGCTGGTGTTCCTCGTGTTCTTCGTGGTGCCCCTGGCGCTGACCCTGATGGTCAGCGTCTGGGAGTACAACGAGTACGAGATCATCCCGGCCTTCACGCTGCAGAACTACCGCGACGTGTTCGAGGGCTGCCTCAACACGACCGAGGCCTGCACCACCGTGCGGACCTACCTCTCGACCCTGAAGTTCTGCGCCCTGACCTGGGTCTGCACCCTGCTCATCGGGTTCACGGTGGCGTACTTCGTCGCCTTCCACGTGCGCTCCAAGACGATGCAGATGGCGCTGTTCCTCGTCTGCACGATCCCGTTCTGGACCTCGAACGTGATCCGGATGATTTCGTGGATCCCGCTGCTCGGCCGCAACGGGCTCGTCAACGACACGCTGATGGGGATGGGCCTCATCAAGGCGCCGATCGAGGGCCTGCTCTATTCCGACTTCTCGGTGGTGCTCGCCTTCGTGCACCTCAACACGGTCTTCATGATCGTGCCGATCTTCAACAGCATGGCGCGCATCGACCGCTCGCTGATCGAGGCGGCCTACGATGCCGGCGCCAGCGGCTGGCAGACCCTGTGGAACGTGGTGGTGCCGCTGGCCAAGCCCGGCATCGCCATCGGGTCGATCTTCGTGATCACCCTGGTGATGGGCGACTTCGTCACCGTGGGCGTCATGGGCGGCCAGCAGATCGCCTCGGTGGGCAAGGTCATCCAGGTGCAGATGTCGGCCCTGCAGCTGCCGGCGGCGGCCGCCAACGCGGTGGTGCTGCTCGGCGCCGTGATGCTGATGATCGTCGCCATGACCCGGCTCATCGACCTGCGCAAGGAACTCTGACCGTGAGCGACCGCCCCCGCTCCCCCGCCTTCTACGCGCTCGCGGCGTTCTTCGCCCTCTTCGTGGCCTTCCTGTACGGGCCGACCCTGACCATCCTGGTGCTGAGCTTCCAGGGCCCGCAGGGCGGGCTCACCTTCCCGATGAACGGGGTCTCGACACACTGGTTCGGCAAGCTCTGGGCGGGGCTCGGCATCGTCGACATCTGGGGCGCCCTGTGGCGCTCCCTGCGCCTCGGCCTCGTGGTGATGGGGCTCACCGTCGTCATCGCGTTCTTCGCGGGCCTCGCCTTCCGCAAGCGCTTCCGCGGCGAGGGCGCGCTGTTCACGGTGGCGGTGGCGAGCCTGATCGTGCCCTCCATCGTGGTCTCCCTCGGCATCGGCCTCGAATTCCGCCTCCTCGACGAGGCGGTGAAGTGGGCCGCCGAGACCACCGGCTGGGGCTGGCTGCAGGAGCACGGCACGCTGATGGGGCTCTACACCTCGGCGCTCGGCGCGCACCTGACCTGGACGCTGCCCTTCGGCCTCCTCATCATGTTCGCGGTCTTCAACCGGTTCGACCCCGCCTACGAGGAGGCCGCCCGCGACCTCGGCGCCACCGGCCCCCAGACCCTGCGCCACGTGGTGGTGCCGATCCTCGGGCCCTCCCTCGTCGGCGTCGCCCTTTTCGGCTTCACCCTGTCCTTCGACGAGCTCGCCCGCACCAGCCAGGCCATCGGCGGCCGCAACACCCTGCCGCTGGAACTCCAGGGCCTGACCACGACGGTGACGACGCCGGAGATCTATGCGCTGGGCACCCTCACCACGGGCATGTCGCTGGCGGTGATCGCCACGGCCCTCGGGGCGAGCCTCTACCTGCAGCGCCGCAGGGCCAGGGCCGGGCTCCGCCTCGGCTGAACGGCCATTTCCGTTCCTTGGGGTGACGGAGGCCGCGCCGCCGCGCGGTCGAGGGGCGGCGTCAGAAGGCGAGCTTCATGCCCGTCATGAGGCTGCGCGGCGCCCCCGGCAGGATGGAGCCGGTGGTGGCGGCGAGGAGGCCGGCGCCGTTCGGCAGGCCCGTGGCGCGGTTGAGGGAACTGGTGAGGGTCTGGGCCGAGGCCACGGAAGTGGTGTCGAGGAGGTTGCGCACCTCCGCGTAGAGGGTGAGGCGCCGGGCGTAGCCGCCGGTCAGTTCGGTGGCGTAGTGCAGGTTGGCGTTGAGGATCGCGTAGCCCGGCACCCGCAGTTGGTTGCCGTTGTCGATGAAGACACCGTCCTGGGCCACCGCTTCCACGAAGGCGCCGAGACCATCGAGGGGGCCGCCGACCTGATCGTAGCCGATCCGGGCCAGGAGCTGGTGGGCGGGCACGCCGGGTAGGGATTTGCCCGCCCTGTCGAGGCGCACGGTGAAGGGCCCGGCGCTGAGTTGCTCGATGTAGCGGGTATAGGTCTGCGCGTCGAAGGTGTAGGCGAGCACCCCGCGCCAGCCCGGCGCGAAGGCCCAGTCCGCCCCGACCTCGACGCCGTGGTGCTCGGAAGCCGGCGCATTGACGAAGTAGCTCAGGCGCCCGCCCCCGGGCGATTGCGAGACGAGTTCGTTGCGGAAGAACTCCTGGAAGCCGGTGACGCTGAAGCGCAAGGTCTCGGTCGGCGTCCAGTCGAAGCCAAGGTCGAAACCGAGGTTCTCCTGGGTCTGGAGCCCGGTGTTGTTGCCCGGCAGGCCGGCGGGGGTCACGAACAGGTTGCTGCCCGTCGGCGTGGCGTAGCCCGTCGCCACCCGCCCCCGGAACGCCCATGCGTCGCTCGGCCGGTAGACCAGGGCGGCCTCCGGCGCGACGTTGCGGATGTCGCGCCGGGCGTCGGTCACGGACGTGGTCCGGCCCGCCGGGGAAGTGGCGAAGGCAAGGTTGCGGCCGGTGATGAGGGTCCGCGTCGCGCTGATCCCGAGCACCCCCGTCCATGTCTCCGAGAGCGCGACCTCCTCGCGGGCCCGGCCGCCGAGGTTGGACTGCTCGCCCCGCTGATCGCCGATCTGAGCGCCGAGCGCCGGCCCGTCGCCCAGCACCCGGTTGAAGGTGGTGACGTGGTTGTCGATGGTGTTGTAGGCGAGCGCCACGTAGCCGGTGGCGGGAAGTCCGAACAGCGCGTGGCGCCGGGTGAGGTCGGTGATGAGGTTCCAGGACGGGTACGAGCCGCGAAAGGCCGACGTGTAGAAGGGCTGGTCGAAGTTGCGCTCGTCGAAGCCGAGCTGCACGCGCCAGGTGGTCTGCGCGTCGATGTCGTGCTCGAGCCGCGCCGCCACGATGGTGCGGCGGTCGTCGCGCCCGAAGGCGCCCTGCGCGGCGGTGACCGGCACGGTGGCCCCGAAGGCGCCGTTGACGAGCAGGTTCGTCAGGGTGCAGCCGGACGCGGCCGTCGCCGCCAGGGCGCAACCGCGCTGGTAGGGGTTGATCCGGTACTGGTTCAGCGAGGCGCGGGCGGGCAGGTCCGCATGCACCACGTTGTTGATGACCTTCAGGGTCAGGCGGGTGTCCGGGCTCGGGGTGTAGCTCGCCAGCAGGTTCACCGTCTGCGTGTCGTAGGCGGCATGGTCCTGGTAGCCGCGCGCGCGGGCGTCGCTGGCGAACAGGCTGATCTCGAACGGGCCGCTGGCGCCGCCGACCGTGAAAGAGTTGCTGAGATACCCGAAGCTGCCCGCGTCGGTGCCGACCTCGACGCCGTCGATCTCGCGGCCGGTGCGGGTGCGGAAGGCGAGCGCGCCGCCGGTGGCGTAGTTGCCGAACAGGGCCGATTGCGGCCCCTGGAACACGTCGATGCGGCTGTAGGCGCGGGGATCCACGAGGTCGAAGCGCGAGGCGCCGTCGGGCTGGGTCAGGATGAAGCCGTCCTCCAGCACCACCATGTTGCGGATGACCGCCGTGGAGCGGGCATTGCTGCCCCGGATCGAGATGACCACGTCGCGCCCGCCGCTCCCGGGCCGGACGGTGACGCCGGGACTGTCGAGGAGGACCGCGCCGATGTTCGTGGCCGGGCGGTCGGTGATGGTGCCGGCGCGTCCGACCGTGCCGACCACCTGGCCCACGGGGTTCTCGATGACGCTCGGCGCCGAGCCGGGCGGCGCGGCGACCCCGAACGGCACCCCTCCGTCGGTGCGGGCGGGCGTTCCGCCGCCCTCCCCGGTCACGGAGAGTTCCTCCAGCACGACGCGACCGGCCGCATTCTGCGCCCGGACGGCGGTGTCTCCGAGACCGACGACGAGCAGGGCGGCGAGGACGCGGGTGAGTCCCTCGGACCGGAGGCTCGGGGCCGCGCCGCGTCGCAACGTGATCGGGAAGCGCTCCACCGCCAGTCCGCTCCCCGGCCCTATCCGACGGCGGAACACGCCGCGTTTCATCGAACACGTCCCAGGATGGGGCTTCGAATGGATCGCGAGGCTCCGGGCCGCGGGGCTGCCCGGAGGCGTCGATCTCGGAAGCCTACGCCATCCGGGTGATGAGCGCCGATCACACCCGGAGACAATCGCGCCCGGCCCTGCGCCGGTCAGGGACGACATGTCGTCGCGGCTCTCACGGCGGCCTTCAGCGCAGCGGAGCATTCACCGTGCAGGTGACGCCCTGGGGCACGAAAGCGATCTCGACCTTCCCGTCGAGGTCGCGGGCGAGGTTGCGCTCGATGAGGCGCGAGCCGAACCCGCGCCGCTTCGGCATCACGACCGTCGGGCCGCCCTTCTCGCTCCAGCGCAGGTTGAGCCGGGGCTTCGGATCGTCCGCACCCATCGTCCAGGCGATCTCGACATGCCCGGCCGGGCTCGACAGGGCGCCGTACTTCACCGCGTTGGTGGCCAGTTCCTGCAGGGCCATCGCGAGGGCCAGGGCCGTCCGGGGAAGCAGCCGGACGTCGGGTCCCCCCACCCGGAAGCGGCCGCCATCCTGCGGGTCGTAGGGTGCGATCGCCTGCGCGATGATGTCCGAGAGGTCGGCGCCCTCCCAGTTCTCGCGCGTCAGCACGTCGTGGGCCCGCGAGAGGGCGAGCAGCCGGGTCTCGAGGGCATCCCGGGCGTCCTCCGTGGTGGCCGCGTTGCGCAGGGTCTGCGTCGCGATCGACTGGACGGTCGCCAGCGTGTTCTTCACCCGGTGGTTCAACTCGTCGATGAGCAGGCGCTGGTGATCGGCGCTGCGCTTCTCCGCCGCGAGCGCCCCGCGCAGGCGCTGCTCGCCCGCGTGGAGGTCCACGAGGCGGGCCCGGGCCTCGTATTGGCGCCGGCGTCCGCGCAGGGCCGTGCGCACCAGGCTGATGAGCGTGGTGGGATGGAAGGGGCGCTCCAGGAAGGTGACGTTGCCGAGCGTCTCCGACAGGTGCTTGGCCTTCGGGTTGCGCTCCGGTCCGCCGCCCCGCGTGGTGAGGAGGATGAAGGGCAGGTCCGACCAGGGAGGCTGCGCCGCGATCCAGCGATTGACCGGGCCCAGGTCCGCAATTCCGGCGGCTTCCTCGGTCAGGAGAACCAGGCCGGCGCCCGCCACCATGCCGGCGAGCAGGTCGCCGAGGTCGCGGCAGATCGCGAAGGTGAGCCCGGCCTCGGTGAGGAGCGCGCCCGCGATGGTCGCATCCCGCCCGAAGGGGGCCAGGATCAGCGCCCGTTCGGAACTGACGGTACTTCTCGGCATCAGCCCCGCTCGATGCCCGAGGGATCCTGCTCGGTGCCGACGAGGGTGGGGACCCCGCGCAGCACCCCCCGGAAGCTCTCCAGCACGGGGCCGATGCGCAGGCCCCGCTCCGTGATCCGGCACTCGCGGATGGTATCCTCGTGGTAGCCGGTGCGCTTCTTGATCACCGAGATCGCCCGCCGGACGCGGCCCGTGGCCTCGAAGTACCGGAGCAGGACGACGGTGTCGGCGAGGTAGGTGATGTCCACCGGCGACTTCATGTCGCCCACGAGCCCATGCTGGGCCACGGTGAGGAAGGTCGAGGCCCCCTGCCGGTTCAGGTACTGCAGCAATTCGTGAATGTGCAGGATGAGGGCGTTCTCCTCCGGCATCGCGGCCTGGTAGCCGTTGAGGCTGTCGATCACCACGGTCCTCACGGCGTGCTGGTCGATGCAGGCCCGGACCCGGTGACTGAACTCGCCGGGCGAGAGTTCGGCGGCATCGACCTGCTCGATGAACAGGGATCCCGCCTCCTGATGGGCGGCGAGGTCGATGCCCATGGCGCGCATGCGCCCGAACAGCAGGCCGATCTCCTCGTCGAACGCGAACAGGGCGGCCCGCTCGCCCCGCGCAATCGCCGCCAGGGCGAACTGGATCGCCAGGAGCGACTTGCCCGTGCCGGCCGGGCCCAGGATCAGCGTGCTCGAGCCCTGCTCGATCCCGCCCCCGACCAACTCGTCGAGCTCGGGGATGCCGCTCGTCATCGCGGTGCGGGCGAAGTGGGTCTTGTGCTCCAGGGCGACCAGCCGGGGATAGACCGTGACGCCGCCGGGCTTGATCGAGAGGTCGTGGTAGCCGCCGCGGAACGCCTGTCCGCGATACTTCACCACGCGCAGCCGGCGCCGCTCGGCGCCGTATTCCGGAGCCTGCTCCTCCAGGCGGATGACGCCGTGCGCGATGCTGTGCACGGTCTTGTCCAGGGTGTCGGCGGTGAGGTCGTCGAGCATCAGCACCGTCGCACCCTGGCGGGCGAAGTAGTGCTTGAGCGCCAGGATCTGCCGGCGGTAGCGCAGGGAGCTGCCGGCCAGGAGCCGGATCTCCGACAGGCTGTCGAGGACGACGCGGGCCGGCCGCTCGGTCTCGATCGCCTGGAACACCGCCTTGGTGCTCTCCCCGAGTTCGAGGTCGGAGGAGTAGAGGAGGCTCTGCTGGTGCTCGACGTCGAGCAGGCTCTCCGGAGGGGCGAGCTCGAACACCTTGATCCGCTCGTCGAGTGTCCAGCCGTGCGAGGCGGCGCCGTCGCGCAACTCCTCCTCGGTCTCCGACAGCGTGATGTAGAGGCCCTTTTCCCCGAGGCGGGCGCCTTCCAGCAGGAATTTGAGCGCGATGGTGGTCTTGCCGGTGCCGGGGCTCCCCTCCAGCAGGTAGAGCCGGTCGCGGGCAAAACCGCCGCTGAGGATCTCATCGAGGCCGTAGACGCCGAGGGCCGCCTTCGACCGGGATTCAGGAGTCTTGGCCATGGCAGCTGATCTCGAGACGCGCCCCGCCTGTCCGCGGGTGACGGCGGTGATGCGGCCCGCCTGCCGTATCGTTCCCGGTGGGCCCGAGGCCGAGCGAGGTTCGGGCGCGGGAGACGAACGCGCGATGCGGTAAAGCCGGTCGCCGGGACATGGCTGCCCTCACTGGTCCCCTCCTCCTGTATGGCGAAGCCTCACGGGAGCCAAGAACCGTGGATGCCACGGGACGCGGAATACCATGGAATTGTTATACGCACGACCGCGCGAAACCTCGGCGGCGCGGCCTGATCCGGGTCGACGTCGCCGCGAACGGCCCCGATGATTTGCGCGATGATTTGCCTGCGAGCGCTCTTGCGCCGCGCGCGCGGCGTCGACCACGCGTCTTCAACGAAGGCCTGAAACGACGAAGGCGGCCCTGAGGCCGCCTTTCGTGAACCATACCCTTCCGAAGAAGGTGTATGGTGGGCGCGACAGGGATCGAACCTGTGACCCCTACCATGTCAAGTTTGTTCCCCTGCCCCAAGTGCCTCTAATCATTGAGGGCGCGCTCCCGTCCCCCTCGGTGAAATCCCGGATTGTTCCGGTACTGTTCACGGGGAACAGGCACGGCGAACCCGAGAGCACTACCTAACATTACAGTTGCGTTTTGTTGCGAATGGGTTCCTTGTTCGGCGTGGACGGCCGGCCTTTGCGTCGTCGGCGCATCTTCTGGTTTACAGCACGGCGTTTCAGATGCGCTTGATGGGCCGCGGCCTGATGCGCCCGTCGCCAGAGCGACCATGCGATGACGTGAGCGGGCTGGATGCGCCGCTGCGCCAGCCGCACGGCGATGCGGCGGATCTCCTGCACCGACCAGCGGATCAGGGGGCGCGCTGTCTCGGCCGGGCTCGGCTTTTTGGGGGCGGCGCGTTGGCGTGATGGCGGATCACCGCCAGCAGGGCGAAGGCCAGCATCACCAGGCTGACGTGCCGATGCCATCCATGCCAGGAGCGGGTCTCGTTGTGGGCGAGCCCGAGTTCGGTCTTGGCGGTCTCGAACGCGTCCTCGATGCTCCAGCGCCGTCCCTCGACCGCCACCAGGGTCGCGAGCGGCGTGCCGGCCAGGCACCAGGTCGTGAAGTAGGCTTGCTCGCCGTCAGCCAGGCTGCGGCGGATCAGCAGCCCCCGCGTCCACAGGCCGGTCTGGTCGTCGGCACCATCGAGGTCAGCCAACTCACAATAGGCCCAGTCATACAGCCGCGCGCCCTTCGTTCCGTCTCCCGCCGACAGGCGCATCCAGGCCGAGGGAGCGAGGCCGTTCGCGATCGTCTCGGCAGTGCCGGCGATCTCCGGCTTGCCGACCCAGGAGTTGAATGCGTGATCGGTCTTGACCCCGAGCACGTAGCCCTTGCCCGCCCGGCGTAGCGCCATCTCGATGTCGCCGACCCCGTAGACGGTGTCGGCCGCCACCCAAGAGAACGGCACGCCCGCAGCTATCGCCCGCTCGATCATCGCCAGAGCCAGCCCCGGCTTGGTCGCGAAGCTTGTCCCCTCCGGCACGTGGGCGGCGGCCAGCCGGGTCGGATCCGAGGTCCAGGTCTTGGGCAGGTACAAGGCCCGATCGATGAAGGCATGACCGTGCCGCGAGGCATAAGCTGCGAACACACCGATCTGGCAGTTCGTGATCTTGCCGGCCGAGCCGGTGTACTGGCGATGCACCCCGCACGAAGCCTTGCCCTGCTTGAGGAAGCCGGTCTCGTCGAGGACCAGAACCGCGTCCGGGTCGGCCAGCGTCTCCAGGGCATAATCCCGCACCACGTCGCGCAGGGTGTCGGCATCCCAGCGTCCGCGACCGAGCAGCGCCTGCTGACGCCAAGGCCCAGGATCGCCCGCGGCTTCCGCCCGCATCCAACCGGTCTTACGCCGCTCCGCGCCGAGCAGTCCGTCCAGGAACGCTCCCGCCGAGGCGGCGACCCGCTCCTGGCTGAACAGGGGCCGCATGCGCCCCTTCACCTCTCGCAGAGACGAGGCCCACAACTCCAGCGTCGCCTCGATAGAGGTCCCGGTCGTCCATAATGTGCGCGTCATGGTGCTGCACAGAGTCAGAACCCCATCGAAAACGCAACTGTAATGCTAAGCTCGCCGACGCGGCACGAGGCTGATGGGCTCCTCGTCGTCCAGCTCCAGCGCTGCCGCCCCCTTGCTCAGCGCCTCGGGCGAGAAGCGGGCATAGATGTCCCGGGTGACCTTCGGGTTCGAGTGCCCAAGGTAGCTGGCGATCTCCTCCATGGGGACGCCAGCTTCGGCTTGGCGGACGGCGGCCGAGTGCCGCAGCATGTGCGGGTGAACGTGCGGGAGGCCTGCGTTCTTCGCGGCCGTTGCCAGCCCCTTCTTCACCGATCCGACGCGCTCCCCGTTCCACTCGATGACGAAATCCGATCGGGTGCCCCTCTGCGCCTCCAGGAGGCGGAGGCGAAGCGTTCGGGTCAGCGGGACCACCGCCCTCCCCTTGTGCGCGACCGTGATCTCCGGATCCTCCAGGTCGATCTTGCCCCGGTCGAAATGCACACGGTCCCAGGTCAACCCCAGGATCGCGGCGGCGCGACCGGCGGTGCCGTACGCCACGTGCACGAACAGCCCGAGATGCGGCGCCTTGCAGGCCTCCGCGAGCTGGCGCACCTGATGCGCGGTCAGATGCTTGTCGGCGCTGCGCTTCGGAAGCGCTGGACGCTCGATCGCCGGCGCCGTGGCGATGAGCTTGTGCTTCTCGGCCCATTTCAGGACCATGCGGATGCGGCCGAGCTCGGTGACGATCGTCCCGTCCTTGATGCCGTTCGGGTGCCGTGCGGTGCGCAGGCCGCGCCGCTCGGCGATGTAGGCCCGGCAATCCGCGATCGTGATGCTCTCGCCGGCCATCTCGCTGAACCGAGCGCTCAGCGCCTTCCACTCGTGACGCATGATCTCGACCACGGGGCGCCCAGCCTTGTCGACCCGGTACGCCTCCCAGAGTTCGGCCACGGTGGTTCCGGTCGGCCTCAGCGCCTCGGCGTAGACGGATGGCGCACGGCGGCGAGCCTCAGCCGGGTCACTGGTGCCGAGCCGGAAGCGCCGCCGCTTGCCGTCTTTCCAGAACGTGAGGACGCACTCGCCTTCCGGGAAGCCGGCGGATTTGAGCCGTCCGATGTCGTAGGGCTGGTCTTGATCGCGCATTCTGCTTCCTCGACGGCAGACAGGGGTATCCGGAGCAGCTTCCCGCCGAGGCGAAAGTGCCCGAGGTCGCCCCGGTTGACCATGTTCCTGACGTGTTGCTCCGAGCATCCCCATCGCTCGGCGACCTGCCTCGGGACGAGAATGGTTTCACGCATCGGGTCCTCCTGGCATATGCGGCAGTAGCGGGACGAGCGATTGGCGCTCATGGGCAAGCGCCATGTTCTCGCGCACGGCCTCGCCGAAGGTGACGCTAGAGCCTGGGGGCAGCGTGTTGGCGAGGAACTCGTCCTCGAAGACGACGATGCCGATCTCGACGGCCTCGAGCTTCGCCTTGATGACCAGAGCGAGGGCGCGCCAGCGGGATCGGCAGGCCTGCTTCCATGCGGTTTCAGCGACGCTGGCCGACCGGGGCTTGCCGGTCTCGGTCCGCGTGAACTCGTCGGCCTTCGGGTCCGGCATCGCGAGGCGGAACAGCACGCGCCGGCCCAGCATCGTGAAGGTGATTGCGGCCTGCGTGTCACTCTCCATGTGCGTGAACTCGGCGGCGCCGTAGCGCCGGACCGTCGTGCGGATCTCGCCGATGCTGCGGTCCATCGGGACCGACGTGTCGGCGGCGAAGCGGCGGGTCATGGGCGCTTCTCCTGCGGGCGGATGGGATCGTTCGTGCGGTTCTCGCGCTGCTGCTTCGCCGCCAGCTTGAGCAGATTGCGGATCTGGTCGCGGGTACGAAGCTGAGACGGGATGCGTCGAAGCGTCTGCAGGGCGTTACGCTCGCGCTTCTTCACGCGGCGGCTCCCTGACTGATGCGTTGGCGGATGCCCTGGGCTCTGCGCACCATGGTGTTGGCGGCGATCCGGCCGGTGGGGATGGTGCGCAGCGGCGAGGGTCGCCTGCTGAGCACGCCGACGGCGTCGGGCTGGTAGACCTCGATCTCGGCGTCGGTGAACCCGGCCGCGCGGAGGTGCGCGTCAGTGCAGGGCGCGTACTCAAGGTCGCGCATCACGCGAGCCATCCGAAGAATACGGTCGCGTGCGTCGGGCGCCTTACGCGCCGCGTGGAGCAGGGATGGGGCGGTCATGCGACCTTCCTCGGACGGTAGGTCTGGGCGTGCCGCAGGACCTCGGCATAGGAGACGCTGTTAAGCGTTCGCCATGCCTCGCGGCACCATTCGATGTTGAGCCGGTCGAGCACGGCCTCCTCCGGAGGCAAGCGCAGGGCATGGGCGAGGAACGAGGCGACGCGGTCCTCGGCGATCGCGCGGCCGTTCGGGCTGGCCCGCAAAGCCTCGGCGACGAGCCGCTCGACCTGGCGTTCGCGCGTGGCAGCGCGGGCGTTCCGGGTCTCGGCGCCAGCCGGAAGTCCGATCGCAGCGTCGTCGGGGGCGCATGGTGCCCAGGCGTCCAGGCACAGCGGGCAGGCCCAGACTTGAGCGTCGAGCACGTCGGGGTCTCGCGCGCCCGCCTCGCGGCCCGTGGTGCGCTCGCACTCGGTGCCGCAGTCCGCGCAGTAGCAGTAGATGGCCGGCGCGGTCATCAAGCGGCTTCCGCCAAGCCGACCAGGGCGCCGAGACGCATAAGGCGCTCGTCGAGCTCGGCCAGGAACTCGCCGACCTGCTCCTCCATGACGGCAATCGCAGCGTCATCGCGGGCGATCCGGACGAGGAACAGCTTCATCTCGTCCGGCACGCGCGGGTCGTAGGACCCGAAATCGCACCAGGTCCTGCCGGTGCAGGCCATCTGCCACTGCACCTGGGGGCCGTATTCCTCGGGCATGTCCTGCGCGAGGATCGTCCGAACGTGAGTGGCCGTCATCGGGCACTTGAACTCGACGCACCCGTCCTCGCCCACGAGGCCGTCTGGGCTCGCGCCGGACTGCGAGTAGCGCGGGTGCGGGACGAACCCGACCTGATGCACGGTCACGTCGCGCTCGAACTCGTAGGCCGCACGGGCGACCGGCTCCTGCTCGACGCCCCACAGCATCTCGGCGCTGGTGAAGCGCGGGGCCGGCGCGCCGGTGAGACGCTCGGCGATGAGCTGTCCCATGTACCGCTCGCGCTCGGCAGTCGGCTTGCCGGCTTTGGTCCGCGCGGTCACGTCCACGATGCGTGAGGCGGTGACCTTCCCGAGGCGGGCGGCGAACCACTCGGCGGTGCCCTGGATCATCTCAGCCATCAGCGTGCCCTCTTGCTTTCGAGGGCCTTCACGGCCGCATCGAACTTGGTTGCTGGAAGATCGGCGAGGGACTGGACCTGCATGAAGCGCAGGAAGCGCGGCAGGTCGGCCTCGACGCTGGTGGCGAGGTCGCGCAGATCCATGGCCTGCTCGTCGGTGATCCGAGGGGCGCCGCCGCCGGCACGTCCGTCGTCGTCCTTCTCCGCCCCATCGCGGCTGGTCAGATTGAGGATGGCCTGCGCCGCATAGCGCTTGCCGTAGCTCGTCGAGGAGCCGACGGCCTGGACGGCGTTCTTCGAGCCCGACGTGTCGAGCGGAAGCTCGATCGTGGTCTCTTCGCTGTGCCCCTCGCGGTGGCTCAGGATCGCGGTGACGGCGAGCCGGTCGTTGATGCGGGCGATCTTGAAGCTGATCCCGAAGCCGTGCTGACCGAGCACGGGTTTGATGGCGTCGTTCACGTCCTCCCACAGGGCGTACTTCATGCCCTTGTCGCCTCGCCCGCGCTCCCGGATCGTCGGGAGGTCCTGCTGCATGGCGGCAAAAGCCGAGGCGAAGGCGCCCCTGGCGTTCCTGGCGAAGACGCGCTCCTGCATCTCGAGGAGGCGCTCCATCTTGTCGATGTCGACGGCGGGGTTCGACGCGGCGCGCTCGATCATCTGGACGATAGCGGCTGTGTCGGTGATGGCGACGGCGCGCGGTGGCGCCTCCTCCATGGTCATGACTTCCTGGCGGGCGGGTTGGGACATGGCGGCGGTCACTCGGCGGCTTGAGGAAGGGTGGAGCGCTGGGCGGCGCTGCGGCGGACGAAGGCGTTGGCCTGCTCGACCCAGGCCTCGGCGAAGGCGATGCGGTCGGCGGGGAAGTTCACGGGCTCGATGACGACGAAGGCGGATTCGCCATGCCGGTCTTCGACGGTGGCGCGCGTGCCGGGTCGGACGCGGTATGGTGCGCGGTCTGCGAGGGAGCGGCGGGTCACGGGCGAACCCTCCCGCCGAACACGAAGGCCAGGGCACCGGTGACCAGCGCGGGCACCAGGATGGCGATGCGCAGGGCGTGGCCCGCGAGCACGTGGAGCGCTTCGTCGAGCTCCACCGGCGTGGCGAGGCCGCCGACGGCGCGCTCGATGATGTCTGCGAGGCCGAAGATGGCGGCGACCGTGAGCGGGCCGCTGACGAGGAGCAGGCAGGCGAGTTGAGCGTCGGACAGCATCACGCGGCCTCGGACAGGTTCAGGGTGGCGGGGGAAAGGGAGGGGTCCACGGCGCCGTGGCGCTCCAGGATCGCGAGGACTTGCCGAAGCATCTCGTCGCGAGCGACGGCCTCGCGGTCCTTCGGGTCGAACCAGCCGCCGAGCGCGTCGATCTCGCGAAAGGCCCAGTCAATCGGGCGGACCCCGGCGGGGGCGATGAGTTCGGCTCGGATGCCGGTATCGGCGACGGTGAGGGCAGCCATCAGGCGGCCCGCCCGTAGCGGCCGGCGCGGGCCGGGACGGCGGTAATACCGAGTTCGGCGTGAACTGCGTTCTGGGCCTCGGCGTAGCGGGTGCCGGCCTCGGCCGCAGCACGGTCCATGGCCCGGATCGCAGGGCTGGTGACGTAGCCGGCCGGGATCCGCAACTTTTCGACCGGACGCGGGCCCTGCCGGTCCATGCGAGCGCCCCACTCGGCGGCGGTCTCGCGGGGGTTCGCCTGAGCCTGTTGGGCTGCCTGCGGGACCATGACAGGCGCTTCGCAGGCAGCGAAGTCAGCGTCGGGCGACAGCGACGCATGCCCAAAGGCGAAGCGCGCCGCAGCGGCCTGGTTCTCGGCTACGACCCGCGCGACGTCGCGGCGTGAGGCATCCACCTCCTCCGGCAGGAGGGTTAGCCCAGCGAGCCAGGCAGCGTAGGGCGTGTGCTTGGGGAGGGTCTGGGGCACCGGGTGGCTCCATCGGCTGGCGATGAAGGCAGTATACGCGCTAAATATATCGCGTCAAGCCGTTTGCGATAAATATCTCGCATCAAAGCCACGAGGTGCCGGGAACATGTTCTTGAAATGTTCCGTTTCAGCGACGAGCATGGGCTGACATCACTCGGAGCAGACGATGGCGGGCAAGGACCTCTACGGCGTGCAGGCGTTCACCCTCGACCGGGTAGGCAAGCTGATCCAGGGACGGTTCTGGACGTGCAAGGACGCGGACGAGGCGCGCGGGTTGGCCGAAGGGCGCGTCAACGGCGGATATGTAGCAGGGGCTGCCGCATTCTACCGGACGGGTGCCGGAGAGTTCGACGAGGGCGAGGCGGTCACGATTGCTACCTACGGGCGGGTGCCAGCAGGCGTGATCGATGCCCTTCCGTTCTGATAGCATCTGATTGGTTGACGGTGAGTCGATAGACGCCATAGTTGACGCAGGTAGGCTCGCTGGAGTGCCTGGTCGCGGCGCGGCAGCCTGATGGACGTCAGCACATTGGATGGCTGACTCAAGGCCATCAGGGAACAGGTCCAGGAGCCTACCGCCAATGTCTGTGGGCGCTCAATCCATAGTATTCGAAGATTTCTCTTTGCGCAGCGCTTAGTTCAAGCTGCCAAAGTGCAGGCATTGTTTTCACGCCAAAGCCGGCGGCATCATTGTCCTGTGTAGCAACAACCGCTTTCAGCGCCCTTGCGTATTCCGAACGACAAGTTCCATCCGCGCGCGATACGACCGCTTGATAGAATGCGCTTGCTACGATGTCCGCCAGCATCAAACCCGCTCGAGTTGTGTGCGGGTGCGCTTCGATCAAATCAATATCAACGACGGACCAATCTAAGTCGCCGCCCTTTAGGTGGAGCGTGCCGGCTGCGCTTTGTGGCCTTATCCATTGTAGATAGGCTCGAAATTGACTGTAGGAAACTCGGTGTATTTCTGAAAATTCTATCTTTAGCTTTCCAGGCTGAGCACCTTCCTTCTTGTTCCTTAGTCCACAATAAGCTGTCACCCTTTCAAGCAGCAGTCGGCCGATCCAGCAGTAAAACGGGTTCCTAGCAGGTATGCGGGCCGCTCTCTTGTTGCTGTGATCGCGCATATTTTCTTTGTGTGAAATCACTACAAAACAGCGTATAGGCAATCTAGCTACCATCTCGCAGACAGCAAGCTTCTGCTCTGTGCGAAGTTTCTGGAAGTGAAGGTCCTTTGATCGCGAGGCGCCGATACTATCAAGTATCTCTCGCACCCAGCCTGCGACAACGCTCTCGTTATCTGCGCGCATCAGCACGGCGGAAAGGACAAACCATTCAGTGCCGCCGTTCGGATCTTTAGGCCGAATGCTACGGAGGTTGTCGTCGCCAGCCTCGTCTATGAAGGCAACATAGCGGTATGGCTTGTCGGCGGGAGGAAGCGGTTCGCTCACTCAGGCTCGCCTGCGCCTTTGGATGGGCCGATGCACCCACGTCACAAGCGCAATAATCGACACCTCGATCCGCCCATCTTCATCCTCGATCATGGATTCGAGCGCCGTCGGCCCCTGCGGAATGATGATCGGCTTCTGCCAGCGCGGGTCATCTGAGTCTGGCCAGAGCTCCACGTGGTTGCCCTGCTTCATGTACCGCTTGGCCGTACGCTGCCGCAGCAGGCCGGCGTTCCGACGCATCTCCACGATGACCAGGTCGTCCTCAGCGGGACGGTAACGAGCGGCGATGGCGTCCACGCAGGCCAGGATATCGCCGTCGATGGCAACGCGGTTCAACGACGTGCCGCGCACCACGAGGCCGTACTGATCCTCGACCCGCCAGCGCTCGTCCGGCTTGACCGGCACCGGGTCAAACTCCGGCACGTCGACATGGTCATCTGCTTCGAGCCACCGGCCTGCCGCCACTTCGCCGATGACCTTCAGGGAAGGACTGTGCGCGAGGGCCGCTGAGGCTTCTTGGGCCTTGGCGATGTCCTCATCCACGCCGAAGGCGAGCCATTCTGGCGAGACCTTCAGGATGGGTGCGAGCTTGCGCATCGTGTCGAGCCTCGGCGACTGCGACTTGCCCTCACGGATGTTTCGTATGGCAGATGCACTGAGCCCGGCCGCTTCCGCAGCCCCACGTTCACTCAAGCCGAGCGAGTCGATGCGACTTTGGATGCGGGTAAGGACCGCCTGATCGTCGTCTGATGCCATGCGCGAAATCTATCGCGCAAATCTGTGGATACAGAGCGATAGGTTTAGCGTTGACCTCGCGATAAACTTAGCGCATCGTCTCGTCCCATGAGACTTCGAGACCAGCTCCTCACTGTTTCGGAAGCCTACGCGAACCTCGTGGGGCGGTCCGAAGCTCGCGTGTCCACCATCGTCTATGGGTCGGGCAACGCCATCCTGAGACTTCGCGACGGGGCCGATATGGGCTCCGAGCGTATTCACAATGGCCTCCAGTGGTTCTCCGATCATTGGCCTGAGCCCGCCGACTGGCCTGCTGACGTTCCGCGCCCGCCGAAGACGCCCACCACGACCGAGCAGGCCGCGTGATGCGCGTCATCCTCGCTCCCCTTCGCGCCTCCGCGATCGCGCTCCGGAACCCCGATGCGCTGGTCGTCGACTACGAGGGCCAGTGCATCCGGCGCGGTGCGGATCGCATCGTCCTTGGGAGGGGCCGCAAGCCGACCCAGCTGTTCCGGATCTGCGTGGCGATGTGCTGCTCGGTCGGTCGCTCGATCGGTCGAGAGGACCTGCTCGACGCCATGTTCGGGGACGACCTCTATGGCGGCCCGCTGCATGCTGAAAGCGTCCTTGCGAAGAACCTGACCCACACGCGGCCATTCCGCGCCTGGGCTGGTCTGACGATCAAGCGCTCGATCGCCGGGCGCCTCGATGTTTCCGAGACCACACCGCGCCGCCATGCGCACGGACCCTCCTTCCGCATTTCGCTTCACGGCGTCTGGCCGGTGGGAGCTGCCGCATGAACGCCGAAGCGCTCACCCATGCGGCGAAGGCCTGCCGCGAGTCGGCGGATTTCCTGACGCGCGCGGCCGATGATGCCGACGTGTTCCTGCATCGCTGCCCGGATGCGGGCGCCGGGATGCGCCAAGCCTCGAACGAGATGCGTGCTCGCGCCATCGGGCTGAAGGTCGCCGCTGCGTTCTTGGACCGGTGCGCCCGCTTCCCGCTCCTGCTGGCCCTGCTGGCCGCCCTGGAAACTGGTCGGGATGTGGTGGTGCTGCCGCTGTCCGGGCCGGTTGTCGTTGGCGACGATCAGGATCCTGCCGCCACGCCGCGTTGGAAGCGGGCCCGCGCCGTCCTCGCTCGGTTCACCTTCGCGCGGGCGGCCTGACATGCCCTGGCCCGTCTCGCTCATCTTCGCTGCTCTTTCCGTGCTCGCGTTCGGTGTCGCGGCCCTGACCGGCTCTGGTCGGGCGCTCGCGTTCGGGATGGCCGATGCCGCGATTGGGCTCGTCGCCTTCTGCATCTGGGCGTGGTCGCTATGAGCGCCGCGCCCCTCCGAGATCACGCCCGTCGAGCCTGCGCGGCTCCGGAGCGTGAGCGCGCCGACCGAACCGCGCTGACGCGGTGCCCGGTCGGCGCGTCCTTGAATTCGCGCGATCATCTGAGCCGCCAAGCCGCTGATCGCGCGTCTGTACTGCGTATCCCGTTCAACCTCCCGCACTCCGTTGGCTTCGTTGCTTCGATCTTCTTGAAGCACGGGAGACTGCGGAAATGCTGGCAAAGATTAGGGGGGCGCACCGCATGGTGACCGCCGACGACGAACTCGCCTTCGTACGCCCCGGCGTGGTGAAGGCCATCGAGATCCTGCGTGGGCGCGGCCTCTCGCAGATGGGTGCGTACGAGGTTCTCGCCGGTCAGGTCGGCAAGTCGCCGAGCTGGGTCCGAGGCATCGTCGGTCGTGATCCGAGCATCGGCGTTCGCCTGCGCGACGCACTGAACCTCAGCGCCGCCTACGAGCGGCTCTGCAAGCGCATCGAGGCTGCGGCCGATGCCGAAGAAGCCCGCATCGCCACCCTGACGGAGGAACTTCATGCGGCTCTTGCAGCACGCGATCCGGTGGCTCCGTCGACGCTGCCAGCGGCGGTCAATCGAGCAGCAGCTCCGCGCCGTGCAGTGCGTCCGACCGTACCGGCACTGGCCCCTGCGCATGCTCGATCGCGTGCGGCGCGGGTGCCGCTGGATCTGAACGACCTGCCGCTGTGGCGGGCGTCCCACGAGGAGAAGTGACCATGGTGGACGGTACTGAGCAGGCGAAGGGATTCGAGCGAGTCCCCGACAGCACGGGCATCCCAGCGCTAACCCGCAACGAGGCCGACGCACTGGTCGAGAGGTCGACGGCGCCCCGTGTCACGGCCGACGCCATCACAGCGAAGGTCGGTGACGTCGAGTACTTCCGGTCCGGCGTGCTGACGATCTGCATCATCACCATGCAGACCGGCTTCACCTTCGTGGGCAAGTCCGCCTGCGTCTCGCCCGAGAACTACGACCAGGCCGCCGGCGAGCGCTACGCCTACGACGACGCGTTCCGGCAGATCTGGGCCTTCGAGGCGTACCTGCTGCGCGAGTCCCTCTCCGCGATCGCGGATGCCCAGCGCTGCCAGGACAATGCCGTCGAGGCGCCCCGCGCGACCCAGGACCTGCGCTCGCGCGGCGAGCCCCGCGTCCCGCGCCACGATGCGCCCTCGGCCGCCTGACCCCCGAAACAACACCGCCCGGAACCCTACGCGGCGAAGCGGGGTCCGGGCGGTTCGCAATCGGGCGTGGTGCCCGTGCTGTGGAGAGAGACAATGGAAGCCACAAATACTGTCGAGATGCAAGCCGAGACGCTGTCCGGCGACATCCGAGACCAGTACCTCGACCTCATCCGGGGGATGGATGAGCCCTGGACCAAGCTTAGTGAGGCCCAGCAAAAGCGGATCATCTCAAAGGTTGAGCTGATCTCGCGCAACGTGGTGCGGGGCTCGGTCGACATCGTCGCTCACACCGGCTTCGAGCACATGCTCGTCACCACCGGCGAATGGACGGTGAAGGACGGCATCAAGATGAAGGTGTCGGCCTCCGGTTCGGTCGAGGACATCACCAAGCTCGCCGAGCACGGTGGCGGCTCCGCCATCCTCGTGTTCGCCGAGGCCAGCGACTACTTTGGCGAGCGCGCCCCGGCCCAGGCCGACAAGGATCAGCCCGATCTCCGGATCGATGAGGACGGCGTCTTCCAGGAGGAGACGGAGCTAAAGCTCAACGAGCTGCGCACCGACGAGGACGAGGACGAGGAGACGGAGCAGGGCGAGGCCACCAGCGGCAAGCCCCGCCGGCGCCGTCGTGCTGCTGCCGGCGGCGATGCTCCGCCCGCACCGGAGATGCCGGCCGACACATCCCGCGAATCCGTCGACGCTTGATCCGGGAGCGCGAGCGGTGCCCGATCCCATCATCATCCGCCTGCCCGGCCCCCCGCGTGGGAAGGGCCGGCATCGCTCGCGCGTCGTGACCGTCGCGGGCCGTGCGCCGAGGACGCAGCAGTACTCCGACGCTGCGACGCGCGCCTACGAGGCCGACCTGCGCGCGGTGGCCACCGCCACCATGCGCGGGCTCGCCCCCCTGTCGGGGCCGTTGTCCGTGGCGGTCTACGCCTACATGCCGATCCCGAAGAGCTTCTCGAAGAAGAAGCGCGCCGACGCCCTAACCGGCATCGTCCGGCCCGAGGTCAAGCCTGATTGGGACAACATCGCGAAGTGCTCCGACGCCTTCAACGGCATCGTCTGGGGCGACGACGCGTCCGTGGTCGAGGGCTTCGTCCGCAAGGCCTACGCCGAGACGCCTGCGCTCGTGTTCCGCATCGAGCCGGCCGCGCCGCTCGCCCGGGACCTCGCGTCATGAAGGCGCCCGTCACGTTCCGCCCGAGCGAGCTCTACCGCATGGGTCTGGCGCTGCTCGCAGACGAGCAAGCCGACGCTCGCGACCGGATGGCCCATGGTCGGAAGGGCCGGAAAGTTTCCGGGCCGTCCGAGGTCCGTGACCGGATCGGTGCGCGGTTCGGCATCTCCGGGCGCCAGGTCGACAAGATCGGCCACGTCTGCCGGGCGGCCGTGGCCGACCCTGCGCGGTTCGGTCCCCTCCTCGAGGAGATGGACCGCACCGGCAAGATCAACGGGCCCTACACCAAGCTGCTGCGCCTCCAGGATGAGGCGCGCGTGCTCAGCCTCGTTCCGGTGCAGGGCCGGTTCCGCACCCTGGTGTTCGATCCGCCCTGGGCCGAGGACAACATCTCGGACGCGGCCGGGCACGACTACGCGCTGATGCCGTTCACCGACATCCTCGCCATGCCGGTCCGCGATTGGGCTGAGGACGACGCGCACCTCTACCTCTGGGTCACGAACAACACGATCCTGCTCGCCCCGCAGCTGCTCGACGCCTGGGGCTTCGAGCACAAGACGGTGCTGACCTGGACCAAGCCCGACATCGGCTTCGGTCGGTACTTTCGGAACAGCACCGAGCACGTGATCTTCGCGACGCGCGGCACGCTGCGGACCCGGCCCCCGGCACGCTCGACGCGCACCGATCACGACTGGCCCGTCGGCGCCAACTCCGAGAAGCCGGACGCCTTCTACGACCTGGTGCGCGCCTGCAGCTACCCGCCGTTCGGCGAGGGCTTCCAGCGCACGCCCCGGCCCGACTTCGTGAACCTCTACCAGCCGGCGCCCCTGCCTGCCCTCCAGGCGGCGGAGTAGGGCCATGAGCACAGAAGCACGCATCTGGGCCAAGCGGCACACCCTCGGTAATCCGACCGCCAAGGCTGTTCTCCTGGCCATCGCAGACTTTGCCGACGAGCACGGCGAGGCTTGGCCTAGCCAAAGGGCGCTTGGGGACATCACCGAGTTTAAGCCCCGCGCCGTTCGCGCCGCTGTCGCCTTCCTCCAGGAGGTCGGTCTCCTCCGTTGCGAGGAGCGTCGGCGCGCAGACGGGGGACGCACCAGCGATCGCCTTCTCCTGGATCTGAGCGCTACCCCCCTGGCATTAAATGCCGGGGGGGCTCCCCAGGCAGGAGATGCCAAGCCCCCCGGCAGGAAATGCCAGGCCCCCCGGCAGCAGAAACCGGGGCCCCCGGCAGCAGATGCCGGACAAGAACCTTCACTGAACCATCAGAAGAACCTCCAGGCTAACCGTCAGACGAGTGCAGAACCCGCCGCGAGCGAGCCTGCGGAATCGGCAGAGCAGCGCGACAAGCAGGCCCGGCAGGATCGTCGGGACCTAGTCGAGCAAGCGGTCTCGACCCTCTGCGCCATCACGGGCCGAAGCCGGGCCTCAGCCCGGGCTGCGATCGGGTCGTGGCTCTCGATGGCGGACGAAGAGCTCCACGTTGTGGCCGGCCTGATCGACGAGGCCGACCGCCGCGAGGTCGTCGACCCCTCGAACTGGATCACGGCGCAGCTCCGGGCCCGCCGCGATCAGGGCCGCGATCCGCCGCCCGGCGCGCGGCAACCCTCCCCCCGTCCGCCTACCGGCCGCGCCAAGCGCCAAGCCGAACTGATCCGTGCCGTCGAAGAGGAGATGACCAGTGCCCCAGGACCTGACGACGACATCATCGCCCTCGACGATCAGCCGGCGCGAAGCCGAGGAGAGGATCGAGGCCTTCCATGGATCGCTGGCCCCGGTGGAAGGCCATCCGACCAAGTTCTGCGTGCCGCGCGCCGCGGCACCTTCGAGCCGCGAGCTGCAGCTGTTCTCCGCCGTGCAAAGCCGGCTTGAGCGAGAGTTGGAGCCGTGCACGAACCGGACCCACGTCGAGGCGGTGATCAACCGGCTGCTGATGGGCTTCGACATCGGTAACGGGCCCAGCGACGAGAACGCCGTGACGCTGAACGGCGAGTTCGTGGAGGCCTGCACGAAGGCAGGGCTGCCCCTCGTGGCGGTCGTCGGGGCTGCTGAACGAATCCGCTCTGCGACCACGCTCATCCCGAGGCCGAACCATCGCTTCCGGCCTATGCCGCCCGAGTTCGTCGCTGAGGCTCGCGAAGGCATGGTGTCGGTCCGGACCAAGCTCGTCCGGGTCCGCCGCATCCTCGCCGCCGAGGTCTACGATCCGCCGACGGACGAGCAGCGTGCCGAGGTCGAGAAAGCCCGGAAGGCGGCCGCGGACCACCTCCAGCGCCATCGTGCTTCGCCGGATGATCTTGGTGACGCCTACCAGGACGGAAAGACGATCGAGCACGAGCCGCTTTCCGATCACGCCGCAGAGCGAGAGCGGCGCGAGATGGACCGGCAGATGGATCTCCTGCGTAGCGCCGGCCGCGATCCGAACCTGACCCACCTGATCTCGAACCTCGACCGGCGGAGGGTCGGGGCATGAGCGCGCCTTGGACTGTCGAGAAGGCACCGGGCATCGGCTGGATCGTGTCGCAGGAGAGGGGCACTTGGTTTCGGGTCGATCAATTCGGCCGGGTGCCATTCTTTGCCTCAGCGACCAAGGACGGTCGCGATGAGTTCGGTCGTATCAAGACGTTGGTGGATCAGATCCGCTCGGCAAATCGCGATGCAGGGCGAGCACGACACGGCGACAGGTGCTCCGAGCAGCGCCGTGCGCTCTCCCAGCAATTTGCGGACGCACTGAATGAGGGCACCCGCCCATGAGCCTCGGCCACGCCCGCCCCAAGCTCACCCACATGCCGCACGTGCTCGCGCAGCAGGAGCAGGAGGCCGCCGCAAAGATCCGGCACCTGCAGGCCGGCATCACGCCCCAGAGCCCGTGCGAGGTCTGCGGGAAGCCCGGTCCCTTCGGCTTCAACAACTTCCGGCGGGCGCCCGAGCTCGCCGTCTACGCCTGCTGTGACCACCGCGCCGAGGTCGAAGCCTCGCTCCTATGAAAGAGACCCGTGCTGGCTGAAAACCCGTTGTGTCGTATCGAAGGCCCCGATCCACCCGTCTGCACCTGCACCGACGTTCGCCGCTGGCTCGTGGCCGCGTTCATGGCCCTGCCCACCACGCCGATTTTCTCGGCTCGGGCGGGCGAGGCCACCATGCTCAACCCCCACGCTGCCCCGGGTACGTTCGACTGGATCGCTTTCTCCGCGCAGGTTCTTGGCCGGGAAAGCCGGGCGCGGCGGTATCTGCTCACATGGGCCCGGTGCGAGGCTCGTCGGATCGCGGTGGCGCGGAACATGCCGAATCCGCCCGGTGGTGGCACCATCGCGGATTACTGCCGCGAAATGAGCATCGATCGGCGCACGTTCAATCGCACGGTTGATCGAAGCTGCAATGTCCTGGCAGAGCGCTGGGCCGCGCAAATTGGTAGTGGGGACAATCGCAGGGGCTTGAAGCCCGGCGGCATCTAAGCGGCGATCCTGGGATCATCCTTTTCGGGGTCAGTGCCAAACCCGCTGAACATGAGCGTGGCCGTATAGACAGTTTCATGACGCTCATTGCGGACACGGACGGTGAGCGTGTGATGGTCTCCATCCTCGGGAAGGATTTCCTTGGCTATGGCGGGCAGTACTCGCTTGGCTTCATAGCGCACAGCGTTGAAGTCCGGACACTCGACGCCCACGTCGTCTAACCGAAACGTACCATCGTGGATGTCGAAAAAATAAAGGGCCATGTGCCGTTCCATAGGTGTGCGGCGTGAGCACAAAAGTTCTCACGGTCATGAAATGATAGGAATTAAGCCATGACTGCTTGAGGATACTCTATAAGAGATCCGCCGTATCTAACATGGCGCACTTTTTGATATCAGCTTGCTCAGGAATTCATTTCTTGACGATCGTATGTGCAGACGGCCCTATTGCTTCATGGCTGATTAGTCTCCTGGAGCAAAGGTCAGCGTGGATGCATACGGCTTTACATGCGAATATTCATCTTGGTCTCCTGCTAGGGCGCAGGTAGTCACCATATCAACATGAAGTCCAAGTCTATTGCTTACGGTCGAGGCGGCCAGCTTTTCGCTGTCCGTACGAACGGCAAACCTAAAAAACTGATCTATGCCCGCCAATTGAGGCGGACATAGAATTCTGACAACATAAACAAACATTTGTATAATATTCCTGAATATTTAATACGATCCATTAAGCAGACTTCCGGGTGTAATCATTCGTTCGATCACGTATTCGCGAGATCGTGACGCGTCAGCGCAACTCCTTGACAATGCCCAAGATTTCAGCCGATCCGCGATTTAGGCCCGGCGCATGGATCGGACCTGCACAGGGGCACCACCGTGACCGCGTCGGCCAAGAAGTCGTCCAGCACCACCCGCACGGCCCGATACCAGAGCGCCTCCACGCGCCGTCGCCGGCCTGTCACCCTCGCGCCCACCACCGCGCGCGACGTCGAGGTCGAGGTCGGCACCGCGTCCGTCCGCAATCCCTACGATCCGTCGAGCTTCATCAGCGCGACCGTGAATCGCCGGGTCGACGTGCTCTCCGCCGAGCGCTCCGCCGGCCGGATCACCGAAGCGCAGTTCCAGGTCGGCCGCATGCTCCAGGCGCTCTGGGAGAAGCAACTCGGCGTCCGCTCGGGCGGCACCTGGGACAGCACCACCGCCAACATCGGCAAGGGCTCGCAGAACGTCTCCCACGCCTTCACCATCGAAGACATCCGGATGCTCGGCCGGATCGAGACCGCCCGCGCAGTGAAGGCCATGAACGAGCGGGCCGCCCGCGTGATCGGCGACAGCGGGGTCCGCTTCCTCCGCGCTATCCTCGCCGAGGGGTTCAGCTTCGGCGCCTATGCCGAGGCCCGCGGGCGCGGCACCAGCGAACGCGCCTCCACCGACATCGCCAAGCGGTTCCGCTGGCTCCTCGATGAGCTAACCGAGGCGCAGCACACCGCGCGGGCGCCGGGGGCGGTCCCGGTGCAGGACCAATACACGGTTATGGCAGAACGGGCGGGGGACTAGAGGGTATCCCGCCGTTCATCGCGCAAACTACGCAGTACTGGCGCCGGGCTCGAAGGCCTTGTGGGAAAACCCTGCGAGCCTCTTTTGTATCGAAATTCCTATGGCATTTCTCGCTTACCGGGAGTTTCGCGCAATGACCTTTGTAGAAGTGACGGTTGGAACCGAAAAGTTAGTTCTGAACGTAGGAATGATTGAACGCGTAGTCCCTGCGGGGGATGGCGCCTCTATCGGCCTCCGCGGTACCGCAAAGGGGAAATTGTCTTTTGTCCACGTCGAGGAAAGCTATGAGGATCTAACCCAAATACTCGACTCCGCTGGCGCTAAGATACTCCGGCTTACGATCAAGGCTTAGCACAGCCAACTTGCGCGATCCCGGTACGGGACGGGTGTGCGGCCCAGGCCGACGCAGTCGACGGGCGGCTGGAACGGTCGGCGGCGCTGGCGGCCGAAGCCACAGCAGAATGATCGCGTTCCCCTGACATCTCTCCTGCCAGTGTGCCAGCATCGCTCACTGCCAGGAGAGCGACATGCCAGACAAAGACCCTGCGACCGCAGCCGCAGAGGCAGCAGCTAAGGAATTGGTGAAGGTCGCTTATGGCGATCTGCTTCAGCCTGCTGCGCGGGTGGTCGGAGCCGAACTCGGCGAATTTGTTCAAGCGATCATCGTTGCGGGTAGAGGCTTCGGCTATCTAATCAGGGATAAATACGAGCCGTTCGTTCTTCGTGCGCTGAACAAGGTGCCAGAAGATCGGCGGATTGCTCCGCCGCCTCCACTTTTAGGCAAGATACTTGAGGGGGTAAGCTACGAAACTGTAGGCTCGCACGTCGAGAGAATGTCTGCATCTTTGCTTATTACCGCAATGAATAGTGACACATCCGCTAATGTGCATCCTGCCTTCATTGAAGTAATTCATCGCATTTCAGAGACTGAATTGATCATACTTCGCCAATTAGAGAAAACATCAATCCAATTAGGGGCACGACCAAGCGGAAGATCGTTTACCGGCATAGGCGGAGGAGTAATCCTGAGCGGCAAAGTTGAGAAGATCCCCAATGCAGATCTTTTGTTCGATAACCTCAATAGCTCTGGTTTAATTAGCTTCATTAAGCAGACCAACCATAGGGGCCCATTTCGCGACGTAGAGCACGTTGCGCAGGCGGTTCTTCGTCTCCAGAACGAGGCGAGAGACCAGGGCCAATATACGGTTGTCCTCAGTCCGTTCGGACGTGCCTTCCTCGCAGCGTGTAGCTCAGACGCTTGACCCGTCGGGCAAAACGCTGCATCCAGTCATCGTCGCACGACACACGCCCGGGGCTCACCGCCGCCGGGCGTTTGCATGTCTGGCACACCCTTTGGGCAGGCTGGGCATCGGTGAGCCCCGGAGACTGTAAATCTCCCGCCTTCGGCTGTGATGGTTCGACCCCGTCCCTGCCCACCACTTTCAACCCCACACCGCGAACCCGCTCAACAGCTTCGGCGTTTCGAGCACTGGACGCGGCCGGGCTTCGTGACATGATCGGCACCCGATGATGACGGATCGCGAACGCGCCGAGCAGGTCGCCGACCTGTTGCGCATGGCCGACCGGCTCCGGGTTCCGGGCCATCGGCACACCGTCGACATGGTGATCGAGGCGCAGGACGAGATCCGCGCCGGTCTCCGCCGGCTCCATCGCGATCTGACCGGCGCCGATCTTCCGCGCGAACCCGCATCGCGCCGCTCGGTCGTCGCCTCGTTCCAGCCCGGATCAATCGCCGGAACCCGCGCGACCGTCGCGTTCCGGGGTCGGCCGAGAGTGGTCGCGGCGCGGGCCTGATCGGCTCCGAAATGACCCCGTTTCCAAGGTCTCCTAAGACCTTATAGAAATCAGCCATTTAGGCGATAAAACACTAGCAAATACAGAGGCTTGTCGGTGGTTTCAGGCTCGCGTCGCGTGGGCCGCCAGCGGGCCCGGAATAAAATCCAGACGGAGACGAAGGCCTCCCGGGCGACACGCGCCCTCGGATACCTTCGGGTCTCCACCGAGGAGCAGGCCGCGACCGGCCACGGGCTCGAAGCCCAGGAGAAGTCGGTCCGGGCCTTCGCCGAAAGTCAGGCTTACGAGCTAGTTGAGGTCCTGACGGACCCGGGCGTCTCGGGCGCCACCAAGCCGGCGGATCGTCCCGCCTTCGGGCGCGCCCTCGAACTGGCGGCGGCTGGCGCCTTCGACGTCCTGCTCGTCGCCAAGATCGACCGCCTGTCGCGCGACATCCGCCACGCGATGACGACGGTGTCGGACCTCGCCGAGCAGCACGAGGTCGCGTTCCGATCCGTCACCGAGTCGGTGATCGACACCTCGAACCCGATGGGCCGGACGTTCTTCGCGATCTTCGCCGGCATGGCCGAGAACGAGCGCTACGTGATCCGGGACCGCACGGCGAGCGGCCGGCTCGCCAAGGCCGGCAAGGGCGGGTTCGCTGGTGGGCAGGCGCCCTACGGCTACACGAAGGATCTGGAGGGCGGGCTTCGGATCGTCCCGGAGCAGGCCCGCGTGGTCCGCCGGATCTTCCAGGAGCGCCGTCGGAAGCGGACCCTCCAAGCCATCGCAGACGGCCTGAACGCTGACGCCATCCCGGCCCCGAAGGGCGGGCGGTGGTCCATCTCCACGGTCGCCTACCTGACCGACAACCCGAAATATCGCGGTGCGATCGAGTACCTGTTCCGCTGGAACGGGGCCGAGCAGCACGTCCTCCAGCCAGGCGCACACGCCGCGATCATCGGCTGAACAAAGGTCCCCAGCATGAACGCTTTCATCGCCGCCCTGCGTCTGCAGGAGGATCGCAACGCCGTGCTCGCCGCGCGCACCCGCGACGCCATCGTCCGCCACTTCGAGGGCAAGCCCCCGCGCATCCTCCGTCGTCTGCGCCGTCTGAGCACCGAAAGCGCTACCCGGCGCGTGCTCGGCCTCAAAGGTCACCGCTGATCCGATGACGGCACGGCCGGACTGGACCGCAGCGCAGGCCGAGAAGGCCCGCCGCGATCTCCAGCGCGATCCGGCCGCTTCCGCCTACTGGACCTGGCTCAAGGCTCGCCGCGAGGCGGACGCACGGAAGGCGCGGACCGCATGAACGCCGTCGCCCTCGCCCTCGCCCGCCGCCTCGCTGGCCTTGCCCTCACCATCGACCAGGGCCGGCCCACCGCCGCCCATTGGGTCGCCGCCCTCGCTCTCGCCGCCCAGGCCAATCCGGTCCCGGGTCACACCCGCGAAGTCGTGTTCACCGCCGGCCGCGCGAGCGTCCTGCTCCATCGCCTGAAGGCCACCGCATGATCCCCGCCGACCTCGTCGACCACGCCGTCGAGTTGCTCGCGCCCATGGTGGGCCAGACCTCCGACAGCTTCGGTGCCGCCGCTGACGCCTTCGACGCCTACGCGGGGTCCGCCCCCTCCGCGATGCACGAGCGCATCGCCTCCGTCATCGCCAGCGAGTGCCGCTCGGCGTCCGAGTGCGTCCAGGTGCGGCGCGCCTTCCTCGAAGGGTTCCGGCTGTGAAGTACATCGCCCTGCTCCGCCGCCTCGTCGGCAAGCCCGCTCCGGTTCCGCCGGTCGCCACCACGGTGGTCTATCGCGGCGAGACCGTCCTCTCGCAGGGCTGTGGCCGCTGATGCCCCGCGCCTGCGCCCTCCTGCTGCTCGCCGGTATCGCCCTGGCGTCGCTGCGCCCGCGCGCTCGTCCCGCCACCGCGTGGGGCCTGCCGATCTCCGAGACGCGGCACTGACATGCTGCCTCTCCTTGCTGTGATCTTGGTCTGCGCGTCGTCAACGAGCCCGGCCGACTGCACGCGCGAGACCGCGCTCGACGTGATCACGCGCCCCGTCGCCATGCCGATGGAGTGCGCCAAGGTCGGTGAGCTGACCGGGGAAGTCGCCCTCGACGTGCGCCGCGAGGGCCGTCGCTACCTCATGATCCGCTGCGAGCGGCGGAAGGGCTGACCGCTTGCTTTGTGCCCCGATCAAGTAGTGATTCTATAACGAAGTCCGGATGTTCCTCCATGGCTCGCAAGCCTTTTCCACTCAACACTACATCTTTCAGCGGATCTTCTCCGAAGGAAACATACCCTTCTTGTCGAAGAAATATGATAATATTGTTGGTTAGATTTAGTATAGTTAATCCGGACGGAAGATCTGAGATCTTATAAGTTGTTCCAAAAACTTCATTATCTATCCTTTCGACAGTAAAGCCTAATCTTAGAGCTAATTCATGCTCATGAAAACTGACGGGCATTGGGAAATTCGTTAGTAAGTCATCAAGCAAGACGCCAGATATGGCGGCGGTCTCGGTCTTGTAAATCGATTTGGGCATGCACTTCTCCATCCTGGGCGTAAGCTTATGATCATGCTCTTGAAAGAGCTAGGGCGTACGTTTCGCCAGCGCCCTCGCCCGCCCGAGGACCTGCTCGGCGCCGAGGGCGCGATCACCGAGACGCCCGTGCGTCCGGACCACGACCTGCTGACCTGGATACGCGCCACCTTCATCGACGAGGACGCGCCGCTCCTGAACGAGGATCACGCGCACCTGCGCAACGCTCGCCTGGGCGCGCTCTGGTGTACCGTGCCGAACGCCCGCCAAGGCAACGCCGTGGTCGGCATGTGCGAGACGACCGCCTTCATGGGGAATCGCTGGGCCAAGGCTCGCTTCGTCCAGCAGATCACCGGGTGGTTCGGCTCGATGCCGCACTTCCTGCTGACCTTCGACGCCGAGTACGCGGACCAGTGCAGCGACGCGACGTTCTGCAGCCTCATCGAGCATGAGCTCTACCACGCGGGCCAGGCCAAGGACGCGTTCGGCGCTCCCAGGTTCTCGAAGACGACAGGCGAGCCGGTGTTCGAGATCCGGGGCCATGACGTCGAGGAGTTCGTCGGCGTAGTGGCGCGCTACGGCGTCGGTGCAGCGGCGGGTCAGACCGCAGCCCTGGTCGAGGCCGCCAACCGGGCGCCGATCGTGTGCGAGGCGGACATCGCGGGAGCCTGTGGCACCTGCGGGCGTCCCCTTTGATGGGACTTTGATGTTCGCATGGCGCAGAACACGCTCCCCGACGAGGTGAAAACCTCGATTGTCCAACAGCTTGCCTGTTACGACACACCCTCCCTGGTGGTGAAGGCCATCAAGGAAGAGTTCGACCTCGTCGTCACGCCGCAGCAGGTCGAGGCCTACGACCCCGGCAAGCGGGCTGGCCGGCATCTGTCGGAAGAGTACCGAACCCTCTTCGCGGCCACGCGCGAGGCCTTCCTCGCGGACACGGCGGCGATCGGCATCTCGCACAAGGTGGTCCGCCTGCGCACGCTGGCCCGGCTTGCCGAAAAGGCCGAGCGCGCCGGCAACATGGTCCTGGTCGCCTCGCTCTTGGAGCAGGTGGCCAAGGAGTGCGGCGATGCCTTCACGAACAAGCGTCAGGTGGAGACCACGGGCAAGGATGGCGCCCCGCTGATGGACGGCGGAATCACCGTGACGTTCGTGCGGCCGGCGCCGTTGCCCGATGCAGGTTGAGTTTCCGGAGAAGCTGGCCTTCCTCTTCGAGCCGGCGCGCTACAAGGTCACCTACGGCGGGCGAGGCGGCGCAAAATCCTGGGGCATCGGCCGGGCGCTCCTGCTCCTCGGCGCCCAGAAGCCCTTGCGCATCCTGTGCGCCCGCGAGTTTCAGAACTCCATCGCGGAATCGGCGCACGCCCTGCTGGCGCAGCAAGTCGACCTGCTTGGGCTGTCCCAGCGGTACGACACGCAGGAGAAGCGCATTCTCGGGTCCAACGGGACCGAGTTCATCTTCAAGGGGCTTCGGCACAACGTCGCGTCGGTGAAGTCGACCGAGGGCGTGGACATCTGCTGGGTCGAGGAGGCCCGCACCGTCTCGAAGGCCTCCTGGGACGTGCTCGTCCCGACGATCCGCAAGCCCGGCTCCGAGATCTGGATCAGCTTCAACACCGAACTGGCCGAGGACGAGACCTACAAGCGGTTCGTGAAGACCCCGCCGACCGGGGCCCGCGTGGTCAAGATTGGCTGGGAGGACAATCCGTGGTTCCCGGACGTCCTGCGCCAGGAAGCGTTGGATCTGAAGGCCCGCGATCCCATCGCCTACGAGACGGTCTGGGGCGGCCACTGCAAGCAGGTCCTCGACGGCGCGATCTACGCCAACGAGATCCTGGCCGCGAGCAGGGCCACGCCGCCCCGGTTCGGCAAGGTGCCGTTCGACCCGTCGAAGCCGGTGCACACGTTCTGGGATCTGGGCCGGGCGGATAAGACCGCGATCTGGTTCGCCCAGGTCGTCGGCTTCGAGTTCCGGCTGATCGCCTACTACGAGAACCGGGGCCACGCGCTCCAGCACTACATCGACAAGCTCAAGGAGTTCGCCGAGGAGCGCGCCTACGTCTACGGCGAGCACTGGCTCCCGCACGATGCGCGCAACGAGCTGCTCGCCTCCAAGCGCACCATCGAACAGCAGATGTGGGACGCGGGGCACCGGGTCCGCATCGTCCCGAAGCTCACCGTGGCCGCCGGCATCGACGCGGCGCGCCTCCTGTTCGCCCGGTGCTGGTTCGATGAGGACCTCTGTGCCGACGGCCTCCAGGCCCTGCGGAACTACCGCTACGAGGTCGACCCGGCCACGCAGCAGTTCTCGAAGAACCCGCTGCACGATTGGGCCAGCCACGGCGCCGACGCCTTCCGGTACTTCGCGGTGGGCATCGCCGAGCCGCAGGCGCCTCCGAAGCAGCCGGACGGGCCGAACGACCGCTACGCGCGCCGACGGCGCAGCGACGCCAAACCATCAGGATCGGCATGGGCGACATGACGGACACAGACGCCGATCGCAGCGCCGTGGCCGGCGAGCCCGACGAGCGGGCCGACCTTGAGCGCGAAGCGACCTATCGCAAGCTGAAGGGCTGGTATCGCGTGGACCGCGACGCCTCCTCGAAGTGGCGCGAGGAGGCTCGCATCGACTTCGACATGGTCGCGGGCAACCAGTGGGACCCCGCAGACAAGGCCGTGCTTGAGGAGCAGGGACGCCCGCCTGTCACGTTCAACCGCTGCCTGCCCATCATCAAGGCGGTGGCCGGCTCCGAGGTGAACAGCCGCCTCGACATCCAGTACCTGCCCCGCGAGATCGGGGACACGGCACTCAACGAGCTGCTGACCGAGGGCTCGCGCTACCTCGCCGATGAGGCCGAGGCCGAGGACGAGGAATCGGACGCCTTCATCGACCTGACCATCTGCGGCATGGGCTGGGTCGAGATGCGTCTCGACTACGAGACCAACCCGGACGGCGCCTACGTCGAGGACCGGGTCAACCCGCTCGAGATGATCTGGGACGCCTCGGCGACCAAGCGCAACCTCTCGGACGCGCGTCGCTTCTTCCGCGCCAAGTCAATGGATCAAGCCGAAGCCGAGGCGATGTTCCCCGACGCGGACCCCGCCGACCTCGATGCGGCCTGGGCCGAGGATCGCGACGGTGACGGCCCGCACAGCCAGATCCAGCCCGGCCAGCGTCGCTCGGACCGGCCTGCCGGCTCGGACGATGGCACCGCCCGTGTGACGATCGTCGAGGCGGTGTGGTGGGAGCGCAAGCGCGTCGCCACGGTCACCGATCCGACCACGGGCGAGTCCACCGAGATGGACGACGAGAAGGCTACGGTGCTGGAGCGCCGCGCGACCGCCCTCGGCATGGAGATCCAGGTTCAGCGCCGGGTGAAGCGCGTCTACCGCCGCGCCTTCCTCGGCAACGTCATCCTGGCCGAGACGCCCTCGCCCGCCGGCGACCAGTTCCACTACGCCTGCATGACGGGCGACCGCGACCAGAACCGGAACTCTTGGTTCGGCATCGTGCGCCCGATGCGCGACCCGCAGCGGTTCGCGAACAAGTCGCTGAGCCAGACCCTCGACATGCTCAACCGCCAGGCCAAGGGCGGCGTGTTCATGGAGCGCGGCGCGGTGCCCGACCAAGCGCAGTTCGAGGAGAGCTACGCCAAGCCCGGTGCCGTGACATGGATGGAAGACGGCGCGCTGATGAGCGGCCGGATGAAGGAGAAGCCGCTGCCGGTCCTTCCGGCGGGCCACTACCAGCTCATGGAGTTCGCGATCATGTCGATCCGCGACTCCTCCGGGGTGAACCTGGAGTTGATGGGGCAGAAGCAGCAGGAACAGGCCGGCGTGCTGGAATATCAGCGCAAGCAGGCCGCGATGACCATGCTCGCGAGCCTGTTCGACTCGCTGCGCCGGGCCCGCAAGCACATCGGCCGCGTCCGACTCTACCTGATCCAGAACTTCCTCTCGGACGGGCGCCTGGTGCGCATTATGGGCGACGGCGTGACGAAGGTCGTGCCCCTGCTCCGGGACAAGACGGCTGGCGATTACGACGTGGTGATCGATGACGCGCCCGCCTCGCCGAACCAGCAGCAGGTGGTCTGGCAGACCTTCACCTCGGTGCTGCCAATCATCAAGGACATGATCACCCCGCAGGTGCTCCTTGAGGTCCTGCCCTACTCGCCCTTCCCGGCCTCGTTCGTCGCGAAGATGCGCGAGCTGCTGGCCCAGGCGCCCACCGATCCACAGGCCGAACAGCAGCAGCAGATCGCGATGCAGACCGCCGTGGCCAAGATCCAGGATCTGACCGCCGGGGCGAACCTGAAGCAGGCGAAGGCGAGCCGCGAGGCCGGCCTGACCAAGCACGATGAGATCGACGGGTTCGCGAAGGTGGCGGCTCTCGCCGGCCCGCCCGCGCAGTCTGCATCGGCCCTCGCTGCCTGATCCTTCCCCGCGCGGCCGGGAGCGCCCCACCGGCTTTCGTACCCTTCACGTCACGAGGACACCCATGAACGACGCCTTCAACAACAGCGACGACGCCTTCACCGCCGACGAGGAGGCCGCCTGGGGCGCCATGTCGGGCGGCGAAGCCGCTCCGGAGTCCGTCAGCACCGCTGTGCCGGCCGCCGGTGGCGAAGCTGGTCCTGCGCCCGTCACGCCCGCTCCTGCGCCTGCCGGCGAGGCTGCGTCCCCCGGCGAAGTCGTGGATCCGGAAGTCGAGGACGGTGGCGCCGACGAGAACAAGGGCAAGTTCGTCCGGCACGGCGCGTTCCACCAGGAGCGCGAGCGTCGGAAGGCCGTGGAGCGGGAGCGCGATGAGTTCCGCGTAACCCTGGCGCGAATGGAAGAGCGCCTGCGTATGGTCACCGAGGGTGGCGCGGCCAAGCCCGCCGCCGCCGCGTCTCCGCAGGCCCCGCCCGAGACCGAGACCCCGCCCGATCCGAACCAGGACATCTTCGGGTATGTCCAGCACCTGGAGAAGCAGATCCGGGATCTGGCGTCCGGCCAAACCCAGATGACCGAGGCGCAGAAGGCTGAGGCAGCCGAGCGCACGGCGGCGACCCAGCGCGACGAGGTCCTGACCGCCTATCGCGGCGACGTGCAGCGGACCATCGCGGCCCAGCCCGAGTTCGCCCAGGCCTACGAGCACCTGTTCTCCGGTCGCATCGCCGAACTGAAGCTGCTCGGCGTGCCCGAGGGCGACGCGGTTCAGGCCGTGCGCGACGAGGAGTTTGGCATTGCGCAGGCCGCGATCGCAGCGGGCCAGTCGCCGGCCGCACGGCTGATGCAGCTCGCCAAGCTGCGCGGCTTTGCGCCGAAGGCTGCCGAGCCGGCCGCTCCCGCCGCTCCCGCTGAGACCCCGTCCGAGAGGTCCGCCCGCATCGCCAAGGGGCAGGCCGCTTCGCTCTCGCTCTCCTCAGCCGGCGGCGCGCCGGCCAGCGAGATCACCCTCGAGATGCTCGCCAGCATGTCGGAGGCCGACTTCGCCAAGATGGAGAAGGCTAACCCCGCCCGTGTCCGCGCCCTGATGGGGGGCTGATTCAGGCTAAAGTGTCACCTCTACTCGGCAGAGCTGAACCGTAGGCTGAAACCGTCTTTCAAACCGGACGGGACAGGAGCCACGTATGGATCAGCATCCGTGAGCCGCAACGAGAAGTGCATCCCGTCCAGTGGCGCTTGTTTCTCAGCGTAGGGGGCCATCGCGTGTGCAATTGAGGCTCCAAACGCGAGCGCTGCAATAACCTGCGCTACAGTCAGCGGAACAAGTCTCCGGGAAACCAGCGAAAGACTTGATGGCTCCGCAGTGTACTCAGGAGGACGATTTCCTCTATATTCGGCGACGCAGAATTCGTGGTTATCAGAGCGAATGCCATTTAGATCAAAGATAAACTGATCATCACATAGGAAGGGCGACTGAGTATTCATGTCGCTCAATTTCAATCCAATCAGCTAAAGTTTCGTTAACTCAAAGACCTTCGTCTGAGGTTTTCAACACCTTCGCTCCAATGCTCAACACCGCTCAAGCCGTGCTTTGCGTCGCCGCGTCGCGCCTCGGCTCTCCCGTTCAGCTCCGATCCCTACGAACCCCAGGAGGCTCCCATGCCCGCTCCCGGCGTCTACACGTCTGCCCGCACCATCACGCCCGGAACGTCAGTCTCCTCGGGCTCCGGGGTCGGCATCGCCTGCTCGGCCGCCGGCATCGTCAACCTCGTCCTGCACGACGGCTCTATTTATCCCGTCTACGCCACGGTCGGTCAGGGCCAGATCGACAACGTCGCGGTGCGCGACGTCCAGGCGGGTGGCACGACCGCCACCGCCATCGTCACGGTCCTGGGCTAAGCGCCATGGGCCAGCGCTTCCCCTTCAGTCTGTTCGGCGGCGGCTCCGGCTCATCGGCCAGCCGTGACGCTAGCAACAAGATCCACAAGGCCATCGGCCTCGTCTCCAACACGCCGTTCGTCGTCTACGGCAACGGCACCGAGCTCGGACGCGCGACGGTCGACATCCTCGGCAACGCGACCGTGACGCTCGCCACCGCCCCGGGCGCCGGCGTCGTCATCACCTATGGCCAGGTCTTCCCGGGCGGCACGATCCCGGCCTTCGTCCCGGTCCCCGGCGGCAGCGTCATCGGCGGCGTCGCGATCAACGCAGCCGGCGCGGCTGGGACCGCATACGAGGGGTACAGCCTCTCGGACGGCATGACCTTCGCCTCGATGCCGTCGTTCGTCTCGTCTGCGGCCCCCAAGGGCGACCTGTTCGATACGCGCGGTTATCTGCTTCCGGCCGCTGCCCAGACGCCGCGCTCGGCCGGCGCCGGCGGTCTCACGCTCAAGGGCTACGACGTCGGCCCGACCCATCAAGGCTATCTCGATGCCAACCGGGGCCAGCCGGTCGCCTCTTGGCAGGACCTCATCGCCACCGAAGGCAGCGCTCTCGTCCTCAAGTCTCGCGCGGCCTCGGCCCAGGAGAAGGCGCTGACGGATGGCAAGGACATCTTGTCGGCCATGATCCATACGGGCGGGCGCCTCGTCTGCCGGCCCCCGTGCATCATGGAGGCTCGCATTCGCCTTGAAGCCGGTGCTTTCATGAACAAGGCATGGCACCCGACGCTGTGGCTTCAGCTCATGGGCGCGGCCAACTCTCAGTTAAACATCGAGATCGATTGGGAAGCGAACGACGCCTTCCCGCAGTCACTCTCCCCCAACGCCCAGAACTGGACGAGCGGCCTATCCACCTCCATCGGCTCGAACGCCGAGAACGTCCGCCCCGGTCTTATGGATGGCGGCTGGTACAACGTCGGCTTCCGCCTGCGCGAGGATGGCTTCGACTACTTGATCGATGGCGTCGTCATCGTCTCCAAGGTGTTCAACATGCGGTCCAAGGGTGACCGCGCCGCCTACCTCATGCTGACGAACCACGTCGCCGACTTTGCCGGGCAGTATTCTCTGTCGTCCTGGCAGTCGGCAGGCGCGACCGGCGGCCGCTCCTCGATCGAGTGGCTGCGCATGTGGCGCCAGACCGGTACCATCCACCGCAAGCCGCTCGTCGAGACCGCTGACCTCAAGATGGCGTTCGGCACCACCGCCTCGCGCACGATGCCGTCCCTCGCGGATCAGTTCGGCGACGCCACCGTCGCGGAGACCTTCGAGGCCCTGGTGCACGACGTTCTCGCACCCGGCGGCAACACGGATGGCGGTTGGACCGGCTTGCCTTCGTTCGTCACCCGCGTCGGCGACACTGTCACCATCGCCAATCCCGACAAGCCGGGCCGGCTCTACTTTGCCCGCGTCGGTGCCAAGGCTGGCGAGACCTGCCAACCGGCGCGATGGGTATGCGACGTCGGCCCGAACCTCCGTGGCGGGCCCGAGCTGAACTTCACGACGGGGGTCACACAGATCGACCTCTACCCGATGGCAGACGTCGGCGACCTCCTGCCGAAGACCGTTGCGGTATCCAACCTCCCGGCCGGCGTGACCTACAACCCGGCGACCTTCCTCCTCACGTGGGATGGCACAACCACCATCGTCCCGACGCAGGCGTCCATCACCGTGACCAACGCGGTGGGCCAGAGCGTCACGGTCATCAAGACGGTCAAGCCCGTCTCCAACATCGCACCGCCGGTGGTGGATGGCCTCGCCTACTCGATTGACCCCGGGGACGCCGCCAAGCGCTCGGTGACGGGCTCCGATGTGGACACCATGGGCGGGTCGGACGGGACCACGGCGGTGGCTCTGGCCACGGCTCCGAACCGGCCCACGCTGGTGGCTCGGAATGGCCGTCAGACGCTCCGCTTCACCTCCGCGAACTCCCAGCGGATGGACATGCCAGGCCACCCCGCAGGGGACGTTTCGTTCACCCGCGTGCTCATCGTGGAGCTTGCCACCACCACGGCAACGCAGTGCCTTGTGAGCACCGCAGACCCCGCCAGCTCGACCACCACGAACCGCGCGGAGCAGCTCTTCGTCTCGGCCGACACGACGCTGCGGACCCGCCGCTCCACGGCCGGCGGTCCGGTAGACGCCAGCGTCCCCCATGTCGCCGGTCGGCACATCATCATCGAGGACGTGATCGCCGGCACCAGCCGCGCCACCGCGCGAGTGGATGGCAGCAACGCTGTCACCTCGGCGGCGACCTCTACCGCTCCGGTGGGCGCGACCACAACGACCCTCGGCGCTCGACGCGGTGCCGGGGCCTACGATGCCCACGCGGATGCCTACCTCTTCCGAGGTCTCGTCTACAGCCGTCTGCTCACGCTGACCGAGAAGCGGGAACTCGCCGCTTGGGCTTGCACCTACTACGGGACGCTGTGATCATGTTCGACGAGATTGCATTTCTGACCGAACGGAAGGCGGAAGCCGAGGCGCTGGCGGCGCAACTCGGCGCTCGCCTTGCCGCTCTGACCGCGCCACCGCCCGTGGTCGCCGCTCCCGCCGTGCCCGCCCGTCTCCGTCGCTTTGGTGTGTTCGCGCCGTTCCAGGCCGGGCCAGGTCGGCTTCCCGCCTACGTGCAGTGGCTCGGCCGTAACCCCGGCTTCATCTCCGACAACGCCAATGAAACGAACGACTGGCTCAACGCCATGTCGAGCTGGCAGGACTTGATCTGGAAGTACGGGGCAACGCCGGCGACCATCGTGCTCGGCCTGCCGATCCTGCCGCGCAACAACGCGGGCCAGTTCAAGCAAGCCAACGCAGGAGCCTTCGACGCCAACCTGCGCAAGATGGCGGAGGCGGCCAAGCCCATGCTCGATCGCACGGTGGGCGGCACGGTCTACACGATCTACATCCGGCCGGGCTGGGAGTTCAACGGCAATTGGATGCCGTGGTTCGCGGGCACCCCCGCCGACTTCATCGCGTACTGGCGCCGCATCGTCGGCATCTTCCGGGCGGTCGACCCTCGGTTCCAGTTCGTATGGTGCTCAACGCTCGGGCAGATGCACATGGACACGTTCGCCGCCTACCCGGGCGATGACGTGGTCGATGTCATCTGCACCGACGTCTACGATGAAGCCTGGGATGTCCAGCACCGCACCGACGTGGCGTTGAGATGGAAGGACAAGTTCCTGAACGGCAAGTTCGGCCTGACCGCCTTCGCCGACTTCGCGGCCAAGCACAGCAAGCCGCGAGCATTCACGGAGTGGGGCCTGCGCAACCTGTTCCCGCCGAAGGACTACGCATCCGGTGGCGACAATCCCTACTTCATCGAGCAGATGGCGGCGCAGTTCGACGCGCTTGGAGATCGACTGGCGTTCCAGTGCTACTTCGAGCGCTCCGATCAGCGCTCCTCCCTATCCGCCGGCAAGTCGCTCCCGGACGGCAATGGGGGCTGGACGCCCACGCCGACGCTGTTCCCGAAGGGCGCCGCTCGCTACCGCGAGCTGTTCGGCGCGCAGGCGGCTTGACCCGGCGGCCCTTACCGTAAGGCTTTAGTCACCGCACGGTAATATCATTGCACTGCACTCGCGCGGCTTAGCTGTTTCGCAGCTGCAGCAACGATTTACGTTGCATTGTACGTAGTACTACGCAACCCTGCAGTTAAGAAAAAAATCAGGAGGGTCTCCGGATGAGCTTCACGTTTAGCGCTGCTGTTGTTGCCGCATCCATCTACCTTGCCGGCATCGTCGAGTTCGCGGTCTGGTGCCATCAAGCGCCTGTAGCGCCGGGCGTCGCCTCCTTAGACGAATAGCCCGATCAGCTTCGCTACGCTCCACCATGCCGCATACCCCCAAATGGCGATGGTAACGATGAAGAAGACCATCAATACTGCGAACCCAAGCCAGGTCGATATCCGTTCTCGGATACTTGTGCGCGTAGTAGCCTGACCCACTTGCGCGAATTCACTCGAACCGGTCTCCATCGGCTTCCTCATTTTCGAGCAGCGGCTACCTGCAGAGCTAACACGCTCGGCGGGTTGAAACGCATACATGAATGAAAAGGCCGCAAACTTCCGACCGGTAAAATCACGCCCGTCCGCGCACGGCCATGCGACGCACACCGGTTGGGTTCCTGCGCCGTCATGCCTTAGTGTCGCGAAATGCGAGCGTGACGCCCGTTCGTACGACGCGAAAAAGCGTCACGAAGGCTGCGTAAGTGAAATCGTATGCGACGAAGACAGCCAGCAGCATGAGGGCAAACAGCCCAAGAGGCTCTTTGGGCTCCTCGCGGTCATACCAGAGCGGATCATCACCAGCAGGCATTTGGTCTCAACCTCCGCCGGCTTGGATGCCCACGCCCGCTATCAAGCATCTGATCGCTCGATTGTCACCGTCTTGGTTAGCGCATCCTTAACGACGTTGAGCGTCAGGACGGCAGGAGGCCCACCACCGAAGGCCTTGACCCGATTGCCCGATCCAGCGAAGGCTTCAAATATCATATGCCATGAGACTGAGAGATGATCAGTTCAGATTTCCTTGTACTTACTATTTTTACCATTGCACTGATCTTCACTATGGCCGCGGTTTCGAGCACCATATATGCTAACGTTCAAGCCTGGCTTTTTACAAAGCAACCTGTCCGCTGCCGCAGCTCGGCCCGTGATCCTGACGGCGACGTATGAACAATTGACGCTGATCCAAGGAATTACCATCGGGCTGATCCGAGCTTGATGCTAATGATCAGGGGCCTGCGCTGGGTCGAAGTCTATCCCGTCGGATGAGGTGTCCTCTGCCTGCCAAGCCTCGCCTAGCGACTTGGAAGATCGGGGTTGCCGCTGTCCAGGATCACCTTTTCCCATAGTGCAGTCGTCACAAATCGAGCCAATGGCGCGACGATTTCGAGCCTGGATTTCGCTGAAGGAGGCAGCCGTTACCTGTGTTGCACTCACGGCAAGCATTACGGCAACCATAAGAGTATTCAGTCCAACCAACCTGCTGTCCGATCCATAAACGTTCCGCCGCAACGGCTTCAAGCAGTTAGTTTGGGCTGAAGCATGACCTAGTTTGCTCCATGCGGCCTGATCTCGAAATCGTCGTCTGATCCAACGCGTCACCGTCTGGCAGGTGCCGGGCTTGACCCGACGGTCCATCCTCAGCGAATAGATAGGCTCCTCCGGTCCATGTGGCTGGAGACAGCGGGCGGCTCTTTCGGGGCCGCCCGTTTGCGTTCAGAGACCATCCCCTAAGCATGACGCCGGCCCAGATCGATGATCTGTTCCGCGCGGCCGAGCAGATAGCTTAAAGGAACTTCGCCGCAGCGCACTGTAAACGGACGCTGCATCATCCTTAATAGTCGCCGCGCAACAAGCATATGCAGGTTGTTAACGCCTCCGCATCATGTTCCATTGTCTGAAACGCACAGACAATGTGTGAGTTGTGAACAAGATCGAGGGAGTGCCTAGGGATGAGCTTTACGCTTAACGTCGCCGTCATCCTTGGTGTCGTCTACCTTGCCGGCATCGTCGAGTTCGCAGTCTGGTGCTATAATGCGCCTGTAGCACCCGAAGTTCTTTCTTCAGACGAATAGCCCGATCAGCTTCATTACACCCCACCATTCCGCGTATCCCCAAAAGGCAATGGTGATGATGAAGAACACCATCAGGGCCGCGAACGTGAGCCACGTCGAAATGCGCTCGCGAACATTTGCTAGCGCATTAGTCTGACCCGCTCACGCGAGTTCACCCGAGTCAGTCTCCATCGGCTTCCTCATTCCTGAGTGGCGATTACCTGCGTAAGCTAACACGCTCTGCAGCTTGAAACGCACTCGTGGACGAAAACGCCGCAAGTTTGGTAAGGGATACTTACGTAAGTGCGCGCGCCGGCTTGCCCTAATTTGCCAACGTCCTGATCAAGCGCGGAAACGAACACCTTTCACAAAACTTCAGACCAAGACGGACGGTAATACGTTACACGTCCTGATTGCATTAGGATCCAGAAGCCGTCAGGACAGCGTTCGTGCGGGGAGTCGATCAGCTCGATCCGCATACCCATCCCGCCCGCGCCTTCTATATGCGACGTATCGTGGATGATGCAGGTAACTCTCGTCCCGTCGGCGAACAGCGCGAAGCCCTGCTCCGCCACCTCTGTCCTTGAGAATTGGCGCTTGTCCGCTCCGGCTTCCCGCTGTGGTTTTCCACGAGACATGGATGTAGTTTCCTAATTGAGTCCTGCGGTTATGCTCCTATAGGGCACAGGTCTGGTTACGAGACCCCTCTACCGGAAGGCGGTAGGCCGTTTGTGGAGGCAACTTCCGTTCGGGTTGCTTAACGGTTCCGCTCGAGCCACTTCACCGGCTGCGGTCGCACTCATCTCGCTCTGCTCGCGATCCTGCCGGTCGACATCAACGCGCCGCAGCCTTCCTAATCCAGCGCGTCACCGTCTGGCAGATGCCGGGCTTGACCCGACGGGCATTCCGCGCGCAATAGGTACGATGTCGCCAGCGCTGTGACGGTCCGCTCTCGGACCCGCCCGCCTGCACCTTCCCAACACCCCGATCCGACGCTCGTCCGAGGCCCGCTTCACGCGTGCTTTTTGCGTTCGCCGGACCGGTTCGCCCGGTCGCACGTCACGCGACCCGCTTGGCCCCGTCACGGCCTTCGCCTGACCCACGGTACGGGTCCCGTCCGACCACCGTCCCCAGCGGCACCATGGGGCCCGGCTTCCGTCCGCGCGGCGACGCACGCCCGCACGCACCCCTCCCCCACGGAAACCCCAAGCCTCGAAGGCACCCCTATGTCCGTCACCTCCTATGGGCTCAACGACGCCCTCGCCGTGAAGCTGTGGTCGAAGAAGCTCGCCACGGAAGCCACCAAGGCCCTCGACATCGCTCCCCTGTTCGGTGAGGGCGACAAGTCCGTGATCCAGGTCAAGACCGAGCTCAAGAAGGGCGTCGGCGACAAGGTCACCTTCGGCCTGCGCATGCAGCTGTCCGGCAACGGCTTCACCTCCTCGGACCGCGCCGAGGGCAACGGTGAGCAGCTGACCACGAACTCCGATGCGATCGTGATCGAGGAGCTCGGCAACGTCGTCGGCATCCGTTCGAAGAACACGATCGACGCCCAGCGCGTGAACTTCGACCTGCGTGAGCAGGCCCGCGCCGGCCTCGCCGACTGGTTCCAGCTCCGCACCTCGGTGTCGTTCTTCAACCACGCCTGCGGCTTCACCCCGGCCAACTTCGTTCAGGTGGACGGCTCGGGTGGCGTGAAGTTCACCGCCAACAATGCGGTGACCGCCGCGACCCGCGTCGTGCGCCCGAACGCCCGCACCAACGACGGCGCCATCGTTGCCGGCGACATCTTCTCCCTCGATCTCATCGACTCGGCGGTGGAGATCGCAAAGACCGGCGGCAACGCCGGCGACGTGAAGATGCGCCCCGTCAGCGTCGAGGGCATGGGCGAGATGTGGGTCATGTACCTGCACCCGACCCAGGTCACGCAGCTGCGCCGCGGCACCGCCGCCGGCCAGTGGCTCGACATCCAGAAGGCCGCGATGCAGGGCGGCGAGGTCACCAAGAACCCGATCTTCACCGGGGCGCTCGGCGTCTACAACAACGTGGTGCTGCGCGAGTCCCAGCAGGTCACGATGGGCGTGGCGCCCGACGGCAAGACGATCCTCCCCAACGTCCGCCGCGCCGTCCTCATGGGCGCGCAGGCCGCCACGGCTGCCTTCGGTAAGGACGGCGGCACCGAGAAGTACCGCTGGAACGAGGAGCTGTACGACCACAAGCGCGAACTCGAGGTCTCCGCCTGGGCGATCTGGGGTCTGAAGAAGACGACCTATAACGGTCGCGACTTCGCGGTGATCGTCGTCTCGACCTACGCCGTCAACGCTGGCTGATCGCAGCCCTGACCGATCCTGATGCGCGGGCCGGCCCCGGCCACCTGCGCGTCTCCCCCTCCTTCCTGATCGAAAAGGGCCCGCCATGGCCACCAATGTGAACCCGTCCAAGCCGCCCGTCCGCTCGCTCCTGCACGGCCAGGTGGGCGAGATCCGCGCTCGCGTGCGCTTCGATGACCTCCTCGCCGGCGGCATGCCGATGCGCGCCGCCTTCCCGGCCGGCGCCATCATCACCCGCACCACCATCGTGGTGAGCCAGGCCTTCAACGCCGGCACGACCAACCCCCTCGTGGTCGGCTCGACGCCCGGGGGCAACGACCTCGTCGCGGCCACGGATTCCGTTGCGCAGACCCTCGGCGTGAAGCGGCCCGACACCGCGACCGCGCTGGGTCAGCTCGCCGCCGACACCGTACCGTTCGTCTCCTACAACCCGACCGGTACCGCGCCGACCGCTGGCGTCGCGGACATCGTGTTCGAGTACGTCGCGCCGCGCGCCTGAGGCGCCCGGTGAACCTGACCTACTGGACCCTGCACGCCGCAGCGGTCATGACGGCGGAGCCCAGCGCCCCGCCGTCGCCCCCTCCGACCGACGAGCCAAGGCCAGCCGATGCCGAACGCGCAAGGGAAGCCGACGCTCGGCGACCTCCTCGACGAGATCGCGGACGACATCGAGCGGGCGGACCTGGACCGACAGATCGCGGTCGCGGTTGACCGGGCGATCCGGCACCACCAGCCGGAGCGGTTCACGTTCAACGAGCGGATCCTGACTTTTCAGACCATCCCGGGCGCCGACGTGTACGGCGGCGGGGATGCGTCCGAGATCCCGGGGTTGCTGGCCATCGACAGCGTCATGCGCATCGAGGGGGAGCAATCCTATCCGCTGAAGCGCATCGCCGAGACTGCGATCGAGCGCCTCGACGATCCGGGCAGCGCCACGCAGCCCTGCGCCTATTCCTACTTCGACCGGTCCATCCGACTATGGCCCATGCCCTCCGGGGCCTGGACCATCCGGCTCGCCGCGCACATCGAACTGCCCGCGCCGAAGGATCGAGACGACACCTCCGCGTGGGTGGACGAGGCCTCCGACCTCATCGCGGCCCGAGCCAAGCGGCACCTCGGCCTCAACGTGCTGCGCGACCCGGCCCTTGCCCAGGCGCAGGGCCTGCTCGCGGACGAGGCCTTCCGGTCCCTCCGGGGCCGCGCCAACCGCATCGCCTCGTCCGGACAGATCCGGGCCTATCACCTCTGACCCGAGGACCGCCCGATGGCCGCCCCGATCACCGATTTCTCCAGCCTGCGGACCGCGTTCGAGGAGTACCTCGCGCGACCCGACCTGACCGAGTACCTGCCGTTCTTCCTCCAGGTCACGGAGGCTTGGCTGAACCGCAAGCTGCGGACCCGGGAGATGCAGGCCACGGCGGGCGTACTGCCGGTCGTGGGCGGCTACTCGCTGCCGACCGACTATCTCGAATGGATCGGCGCGATCTATGCGAACCCGACGATCCGGACGCCGCTGAGCCTGCGCTTCGTCGAGGCCGATTCCCCGGAGTTCCGCTACCGGCACCGGCCCAACGGCGACCCGCAGTACTTCACGGTGCTGGGCGATCAGCTCCAGACCCGCTCCACCAAGGCCGGGACGGTCACGCTGACCTATTATCGGCAGATCCCGGCCCTGACCGAGGCCGCGCCGACGAACTGGCTGATCCAGAAGGCGCCCGAGCTCTACCTCTACGGCACGCTCGCGGAGGCCTACCGCTTCCAGAAGGACGAGGCCCGGTCCACCGAGTGGGCGAGCCAGGCCGCCGCGTTCCTGATGGGGCTGATGGGCCAGGGCGACGCGCAGAAGGTCGCCAGCCGGCCGAACCGCGTCGCTGAGAACGCGGGCGAGGCAAACGCACGTAACGCGGTGGGCTGACCCGGGTGGACGAGCAGCAGCCCGCCCCGCGCGTCGCCCTGGCGGCCTTCGCGCCCGACGTCGCGTCGCTCGACGCCACCGCCTCGGCCGTCGCCACAAACGTGGTGCCGCGCGCCGACGGCTGGGGGCCGTTCGCCTCGCCCTCCCCGATTTCGGCGTCCCTGCCGGCGGGTTGCCGCGGCGCCATCGAGATCAACTCGCCGGCCTACGGCTTCCCGATCTACTTCGCCGGGACCGGAACCAAGCTCTACCGCTACAACCTCGGCTCGGCCGGCTGGGATGACGTGTCCCAGGCGGGTCGGACCTACAGCGTGCCGCCGGGCGATTACTGGTCCTTCGCGGTCTACGGTTCGCGCCTGCTCGCCTGCACGCTCGGCACGCCGGTCCAGGTGATCGACATCGACATCGGCAAGCAGTTCAAGGATCTGGCCGGCAACCCGCCGCGCGCCCGGCACATGGGCGTGGTCGGCGAGTTCGTGGTGCTGGCGGGGCTCGCGGCCGACCCCAACGCGGTGGACTGGTCCGACCTCGGCAACATCGAGTTTTGGCAGCCGGGCGTCGGCGGCGGCCACACCTCCGACCTGCAGATCTTCCCCGACGGCGGCGCGGTGACGGGGTTCGCCGGCGGCGAGTTCGGCATCGTGTTCCAGGAGCGCGCGATCCGGCGCATGGTCTTCGTGCCAAACTCGGCCGAGGTGTTCAGCTTCGAGGTCTACGAGGAGAACCGGGGCGCGGTGGCGCCGTGGTCCATCGCCAAGACGGGCCCGCGCGTGTTCTTCCTGGACCGCGACGGGTTCTACCAGTTCCAGGGCGGCGCCTCGGTGCCGATCGGCGCGGAGCGGGTGAACCGCTTCTTCGCGGCCCGGGTCGATCCGAACCAGGTCGCCTCGGTCGTGGCGATCCGCGACGTGACCGGGCCCCGCGTGCTGTTCGCCTACCGCAGCCGGATGCCCGATCCGGCCGACCCGACGCTGCTGGACGAGATCCTGCTCTACGACTGGCTGCTCGACCGCTGGTCGTTCATCCTGATGCCCGTGCGGTTCGGGCTGGTGGCAGCGACCCCGGCCGTCTCCATCGACAACATCCCGGGCTCCCTGGACGACCCCGGGCAGAAGTCCCTCGACGATCCCTCCTATGCCGGCGGCGCGCCCGCCCTCGGCGTGATGACGGCGGACAACCGCCTCGCGCTGCTGACCGGCCCGAAGCTCGAAGCCCTGTTCGAGACGGCGGAGGCCATGATCTTCCGGCCGGACCGCGCCTTCATCGACGGCGTGCGCCTCGACAGCGACGCGGACGACTGGCGGGTGGCGGTCGGGGGCCGGGAGAAGGCGTCGCAGTCGGCTCCGGTGGCCTACCGCCCGGAGACGTCCCCCACGGTCGAGCGCTTCGCGCCGTGCCGCTCCTCGGCGCGCTACCATCGTGCCCGAGTGCGCATCCCGGCCGGAACAGCCTGGAGCTACGCCTCGGCGATCGAGCCGCGCGCGCGCCGCGAGGGTGGGCGATGATCGTTCCCGGCAAAGGCGAGACCCGCATCGACCGCATCATCCAGACGCTCGGCGAGCTGGCGACCGGTGGCTCGAACGCGCTGGGCCGGGCCGACGTCACGCTGACGGCGGGGGCGTCCGAGACCACGGTCACCGATTCCCTCTGCACGGAGGGCGCCCTGGTGGTGTTCTCGCCCCTGACCGCCACGGCCGCGTCGGCCTTCCCCTTCCTGAAATCCACGGCGCGCGGCTCGTTCGTGCTCGGGCACACGGTGTCCGATGCGGCCGACCGCGTGCTGCGCTACGAGATCCGGCGGCCCTGATGCGTCTCCACCCCGTCGAGCATGCCGACCTCGCAAGCGCGTGGCCGGTGGCGAAGCCGTGGCTGGCGCAGGCCTGCGCGCGGCCCGGCTGCGACCTCACCGTCGCTGACCTGCGCGAGCTGGTCGAGGCGGAGACCGCGCTCCTGGTGCTGATCCTCGGCGACGACGGCGTGCCGATCGGCGCGGGGGCGACCCAGGTCCGCGATCTGGCCGATGGCGGCCGCTCCTGCTGCGTCCTGGCGGTGGGCGGCACCGACGTGCGCCGCTGGCGGGACATCATGCGGGTGATCGAGGCTGGCGCGGCGCGCAACGGCTGCTCCCGCGTCGAGTTCGTCGGCCGTGTCGGCTGGGCCGCGCTGCTGCCCGACTACCGGGTCGACGCCTATTACGTGAAACACCTCGAGGTGGCCTGATGAGCGGCGGATCGAAGACCACCACGCAGAAGACCGAGTCGAAGACCGATCCGTTCGCACCCGCGATTCCCTCGCTGCAGAAGATCATCGACGGCGCGAACACGGCGTACGACTCGGGCGTCGGCTCCCAGGTCTACGGCGGGCAGCGCGTGGCCGGGCTCGGCGCGACCACCACGGCCGGCCTCGACAGCATGAAGGCCGCCGCCGGCGGGACGACGGGTGCGACGCAGTCCGGCATCGGCCTCGTGGACGACCTGCTGAAGTCCGGCGGCTCCACCCCCGCGACGCAGGACGCGCTCTCGGGCCTGATGAAGGTCCCCGGCGTCGACACCTCGGGCGTGGCCTCGGCATCCGCGCGGATGGCGGACCCGAACAGCACGGCCGCCACGGTGGGCAAGGGCCTCGCGTCCAGCGCCTACGCGCTCGATGGGTCCGGCTACAAGGGCCTGCTCGACGAGGTCGGCTCGACCACGCAGACCGAGCGCTCGCTCCAGGACGTGGCCGACGGCAAGTACCTCGGCGGCGCGAACCCCTTCCTCGACGACATCATCGGCCGCGCCGGCAGCGAGGCGGCCTCCTCGGTGGGCCAGAAGTTCGCGGCGTCGGGCCGGTACGGCTCCGGGCGGTTCGCGGCGGCCACGGCCGATGCGGTGGCGAACGTCGAGACCCAGGCCCGCTACGCTGATTACGAGAACGAGCGCGCCCGGCAGGTCCAGACCGCCGGCGCGATCGACAGCGCGGGCAACGCGCTCACGGGCATCCGCTCGGGCCTGCTCGGCGAGATGAACAACGTGCGCGGCGCCAACGCGGGGCAGGCCGTCACCGGCGCGAACCTCGTGTCGGGTGCGGACGCAGCGGCGCTGACCGGCGCGACGGCGCTGGCCGGGATCGAGCAGGCCAACAACGCCCAGAGCCTCGCCCAGGCCGGAACCGCCCTCTCGGCAGCGCAGGGCGACCGCTCGGCAGCGCTCGGCAGCCTCTCTCAGATCGCGGGCCTACAGGACCAGCTTCTCCAGCCGGGCCGGACCATCGCTGCCTTGGGCGCGGTCGAGGACGAGGCGCGGCAGAAGGAGCTCGCGGCCGAGCAGGACAAGTTCAACGAGGGGCAGTCCCAGCCCTGGAATCAGCTCGGTCTCCTGTCGCAGCTCGCCCTCCCCGTCGCGGCATCGGGCAACACCTCGAGCGGCACCACCACCGTGAAGCAGCCGCAGCCGAGCCTCCTGCAGCAGCTGCTCGGCGGCGGCCTCGCCATCGCCGGTACCGCATCGAAGTTCGTGAAGCCGGTCTGAGGGTAGAATCATGAGCGCAGGCATCCCCTACGGCCTCCCCACCGATATTAGCCCCGAGGATCTGGCCCGCCTGTTCGGCAGGGCGCCGATGGGCGCGCCGCAGTCGTTCGCGGGCACGTCCGGCACCATCATGGCTCCGGAGCCGGAAGCGACCACGCCGTCGCCCGCGCCTCTGTCGCTGCGCATCCCGCCCCGCGCGGCGGAGCCATCGCCCGCCGCGCCCCAGATCGATCGGGGCGGACCCGTGCTGCCCGATTTCAAGCCGGCTGACCTGCCGGCGAGCGAGCAGCGTGCCCGCGCGGCCGATATGCCCGCCCCCGGCGCGGTCCCGACCTCCGGAAACGTTCCGGCCCTGCCGGCCGCACCATCTGCCGCGCCGCTGTCGCTCGCGCCTGCGAAGCCGGCCGCACCCGCCGCCGACGAAGGCTTCGACCTCGGCGGCGCCTACAACCGCTTCACCGCTCGCGGCGGGGACGATCTGCTGATCGGGCTCGGCACGGGCTTGATGTCGACCGCTGGGTTCGGCGCCGGGCTCGATGCCGGCTTCAAGAACGCACAGCGAGCCGAAGCCCAGCGTGCGGCCACGGGCCTCGCCAATGCCGAACTCGGCCTGAAGCAGCGCAAGCTCCAGCAGGAGACCGGCGCGCTCGCCGGCAACGCCGCGATCGTCAAGCGTGCCTTCCCGAACCTGTCGGACGCGGAAGCGGCGGCGGCGGGCTCGAACAGCGGGCAGGTCTCCGAAGCGCTCAAGATCCTGCGCGACCCGAGCCACGGCACGGGCGTGTCCCGCGTCACGGTGGGCGGCAACATCTACGAGCTGAAGCCCGGCGAGCGGCCGAGCGCTGCCACCCTGATCGGTCCGGCCGAGGCGGGGCCCGAGCAGGTCGAGGCCCGCGCCGCTGCGGCGGCACGAGGCACGGCCTCGGGCAAGCCCGACGAGACCTTCACGCTGATCCCGGAGGCGGAGCGCGCTTCGCTGGGGCTGCCGGCCGGCTCCTACCAGCGCGACAGCAAGGGAAAGGTCTCGGCGGTCAACCCGACCGGCACCACGATCAACATGGGCGCGGAGAAGGCCCAGGACGCCACGGTCGGGAAGGGCTACGGCGAGTACCAGCTCGACATGGCCACCAAGGGCCGAAACGCGGGCTCGACCCTCAACACGCTGGCCCTGATGGAACAGGCGATGAAGGCGCCGGGGTTCTATTCCGGCTTCGGCGGCGAGTCGGCCAAACGCGCGAACCAGATCCTCGGCGCGCTGGGGGTGAAGGACGCCAAGGCGGCCTCGGCGGCGGAGGTGTTCGACGCTCTCTCGAACAAGGTGGTGCTGGACGGGCTCGGCGGCTCGCTCGGGCCCGGTATCTCGAACACCGACCGCGACTACATCGCCCGCACCGCGCCGACGCTCGCCCAGACCGAGCAGGGCAACCGCGACCTGATCGGCGTCGCCCGCACCTTGGCCCAGCGCCAGCAGGCGGTCTCGAAGCTGGCCCGGGACTATGCGGCGAAGAACGGCGGACGCCTCGACGCCAGCTTCGATCAGGCCCTCGACGAGTTCGCGACGCAGAACCCGCTCTTCCCGACGGCTCGGGCCGGTGAGGCCGCCTCCGCCCCGAAAGAGCCGCCGCAGGGTGCTCCGAGGGGCGCACGGCAGGCGCCGGACGGGAACTGGTACAGTCCCGACCCGAACCGGCCCGGCAAGTACCTGAAGGTGCAGTGATGAAGCTCGTCCCGGTCGATCACGATCCCTTCGCCGACGCGGCGGCACCCGCTGGTGCGCCGCGCCTGGTGCCGGTGGATCACGACCCCTTCGCCCCAGAGGCTGGTTCCCGGGAGGGCCAAGCGGCCAACGCATTCGCACGCGGCATCGTCAACGGTCTGCCTGTGGTGGGCCCCTACGTCCTGGGAGGAATCGACAAGGCCGACGCGGCCGTACGCAGCCTGACGAACGACAGCCGCTACTCCGACGAGACGGCGAAGGCGCAGGACTACGGCATGCGGATGAACGCCGAGCACTCCTGGGCCACGACCGGCGGCGAGATCGCTGGCGGTGTCGTTGGCACGATTCCGATGGTCATGGCGGCCCCTGCGGCCTTCGGCGCGGGCGCTGGAGGCCTTGCGGTACGGTCGGGAGCGGCGCTGCTTTCTGGGGCGGCTCTGGGCGGAGCGGATGCGGCGGTGCGAAGCTCTGGCGACCTTGAGGCGGTGCGGAACGGCACGCTCATCGGCGGTGGGCTTGGTGCTGCCGGCCCGGCAGCCGGGCGTGCCATCGGCAAGGTGGTGAGCGCAGTCCGCGGCGGCGAGCCGGGGCAGGCCGTCATGCGCGAGGCGCTCCAGGGCATCCCGGAGAAGGATCTCGCCGCGGCTCAGCAGCTCCTCGAACAGGGCCGGGCCCTGCCCGGAGGCGGCGTCGACCTGACCGTCGATGAGGCCGTGAACGCAGCGACCGGTGGTCAGGCCACGCGCCTGTCCCAGCTCGCCCGCGTTGTCGCCAATTCTGGCGGCGAGGGCGGACGCCTCATGAACGAGGTCTATGCGGCGCGCCCGGCGGCGATCGATAACGTGGCCCGCTCGGCGTTCGAGCAGATTGCCCCGCTGAACCTCGCGCCCTCGGGGCTCGGGATCGACCTGCAGGCTGCGGCCCGCGCGGGCGTCGCCCAGACGTCAGAGGGCATGGCCCTGACCCAGGCGCGCGCGGCGGTGGGCCCGCGCGTCACCGACGACGCGGCCGGGCAGGTGATCCAGCCCGAGATGCGTCGCGTCGCCGATGCGCGTGAGGCCGCCCGGAAGACGCAGGCCGATGCGGATTACGCCGCAGCGCGGGCCGCACCCGAGAACGTCGGCGTCGAGCGCACCATCACGGTGGAGCGCCCTGGCGAGCCCGTCGTCACGCAACCGGCCTACGCACGGCCGCAGTTCGGAGCCGAAGCGCCGCGCCCCGTCGAAGCGTTTGAGCGCCCGGGCTCCGTCGCGGCCGAGCCGGGCCCCGAAAGCCTTGCCCGCTTCATCGCTCGGAACGGCGGCCTCGCTCTCGATGGCGATGCGGCTGCAACGGACCTCCACCGCTTCCTGGTGCCGGGCGTCGGCAAGGTCGCCCGTCCGGACGGCAAGAGCCTCGACAGCTTCTGGCGCGAGCGCCTGATCGAGGAGGGCTACTTCCGTCCGGACGCCGATGGCGGCATGGCGCGGGACATCGGGCCCGAGCTGCTGCGCAAGCTCCAGAACGAGCAGCGTGGGTTCCCCTCCTACCCGGTCGACAGCGCGGGCCGCGCCAAGGGCCGGGCCGGCGCCGGGCAGCAGGCCGACGAGTATGCGCACGCGCGGTCCCTCGCCGAATCCCGCCTCGACGAGGACCTGACCCGAGCCGGCGTTGATCCGCAGGGCGTGCACCCGGACATCCGCGAGCGGGCGGTCGGCGCCCTGATGCGGGGCGAACACGTCGACCCGCTCGACGCCTACGAGCGCACGGTCGGCGCCATGAAGGGGCCGCTCGACCCCTACGTGAAGTCGACCACGATTCGGGAAGAGGTCCCCGACGTGCGGTTCGGGCAGGTGAACCCTCAGGCTGCTCTCGACACGATCGACACGCATCTGCGCTCGGCCAAGGGCGATGTCCGGGGTGCCCTGGTGCAGGCGCGCCGCGACCTGTTCGGGCCGGACGGGCAGACCGATCTCAGCGTGGAAGGCCTCCTGCACGCGCGCGAAAGGCTCGACAACAGCATCCGCCTGGCCGTGAAGGATGGCGACGGCACGAAGGTGCGCGACCTCCAGGCGGCGCGCTCCGCGCTCGACGGGCAGATGAAGGGCGTGCCCGAGGTGGCGACGGCCGACGCCAACTTCGCCACGAACTCGCGCCCGCTGGAGCCCTTTGAAGTTAACACGCCGCTCGGCCGCGTGGTGAGGCAGGATCCGAACACGGGCCGCATGGCCACGCCGACGGAGCAGGTGCCGACGAACCTGCAGGGCGCCTCCGCGACGCGCGAGTTCCTGGCGAACGCACCGCCGGCCGCGCGGCAGGCCTACGAGGGCCGCGTCGCCACCAAGATCCTGGATGGAGCGACCGACGCACGCGGCAACGTCGATGCGAACCGGCTCAGCGAGGCGTTGCGCGATCAGGCCGACGTGCTCGAGCAGATGCCCGAGGTCTACCATCGCCTCGAGGGCGTGGTGCGGGCTCGCGATGCGATGGCGCGGGTGGAGGCCTCCCCGCTCGGGCGCATCGCTGACCGTCCGGACGTGGACGCCGCGATCCGTGCCGTCTTCACATCGAGTCCGAAGCCCGGCAGTCAGGGCGAGGTTGCCGCCGCCATGGGCGCGCTGGTGAAGAACCGTCCCTCTGCCGCGCGCGATCTGGCTCGCATCCATCTGGAATCCGTCTTCAACGAAGCGACCCAGCAGTCGAAGGGCGTGGCCTCGCAGTATGGCGGCGCCGGCTTCGCCTCGGCGGTTCGTGGCAACACGCAGCAGCGGCACAACCTTGAGGCCACGATCCGCGCCCTGCCCGAGGGCGAGACGATCTGGCAGGGGATGGACACCTTCCTGACCACCCTCGAAGCGACGGGCTACCGGCCGAACAAGGGCTCGGACACCGCCTTCAACCAGGCGATTCAGACCCAGCTCAAGAGCGGGAAGACTCCGGTCGGACAGGCCGTGGCCGATGTCGTCACCGGCGCGGCAGCGGGTGCGGGCGTGGGTGGGGCGACCGGCGCCGTCGGCGGGGCGCTGGTCGGCCTGAAACGCGGCGTCGGCAACGCCATGCTGCAAGCTCGGATGATGGGGAACAGCGAGGCCATCGCCCGCATGCTGACCGATCCGCGCGCGCTGCCGGACCTGCGCGCCCTGGCGAAGTCGCCCACCGGTAGCAAGAACGCCGAGGCGTTCACGCGCCGGTTGCTGACCCTTGCGAACGGTGGAGCGTCGCCAGTTCGAGACGCATCAGCGTCGCGTCGGTAGATTGTTGCGTCTGGCTGACCGCCGCGGCAGCCAGAGTAGAAATCCGCCGCACACGACAATGGTGCCGACCACCAGAAGGGTAGATACGCCCTGTCCGAGCTCGTTGCCGAGCCAAGCGCTGAACGGTGGCACGACCTGCTTCAAGACCCAGCCGATCGCCAGCATGACGGCGGCGAAAAGCGTCCAGGTCAGGATGACGATGGGCAAGCGGCGCATGTTACTCGGCCGAGTAATCTGGTCAGTGTGCGCGGCGGGTGAACCACAGGAGCCCGCCGGCGATCGTCAGAGCGGCCAGGGGCATGCCGAACAGGCTGAAAATCTGGAATGCGGTCACGGCTCAAGCTCCCTGAGAAAGCGCCTCGCCACCAGATGTAGGACGACACTGACGATCCAGCAAATGGAGGCGCTCCAGGTGACGACCCAGAGCGGGACGCCGAGCGGCGCGGAGGAGAACGAGGTTGAGAACACGGGGGCTAGGCCACCCACCGCGAAGACCGCCACGGCCAGACCGTTCAGGTAGGTCGCGCTGAGCTTCGCGCGCTCGTTCGCGACGAGCTTCGTTTTCAGGTCGGCACTGTCGCTCATCGGGCCTCGTTTACGGACGGGATGACGGGGTCAGGGCGTCCGAGGCGTGGGAAACTGCGGGTTCGGGCAGTCTGGCAGCGTGACCTTGCCAACGGTGTTCTGCGGCTCGCAGGGATGAGGCGACGGCGTACGGTCGCTCGCGGTTGTCGGCTGCTCGTCGGAAGGGGGCTCCCGTAGGATGATCAGCGCACTTCCAGCGATAGCCAGGCCGATGACTGCTGAGACGAGCAGGAAGAGCCAGCGAGGCATCAGCGACCAGCGGCACCAGGCGGCGGGGATGTACCGGTGTTCTGCGTTCCCCCGGTGCGGACGAAGGAAAACAGGATGCCCGCCGCCAGAACTGCGATGACGGCGATGAAGACGATGAACAAGTAGCGCATGCCCACACGCTACCACGCGGCGGCCGTCGCGGAATAGCGGCGCGGCAATACGGACGGGACAGCGAAGATCGCAGAAATGTACGTTTTCGGACTGTTGAGAAGTGGTCGTCGCCCTACTTCTTCGGGATCGCGGCCATTCCTGGGCCCTCCGCGCCTGTGAGATTTTGAAGCTCACGCCTGCTGCGGACAAAGTACCGATGCCCCGCTATTTCTTCGACATTCATGGCCTTCACCACGATCGCGACGATGACGGTGTGGATCTCGCTGACATTCAAACCGCCGCGAAGCAGGCGAAGCGGCTGATCCCACAGATTGCGATGCGCGAGATACCCAACGATGGCGAGCGTCAAGTTATAACGGTCCTAGTTACGGATGAGGATGGTCATCCCGTTTACTCGGCTGCTATGACATTCGTTGGCTTATGGCTGATTAGATAACTACGGTTTACGACCAAGCTGAAAGCTACCGCGCTCCGGAAAGTTTCAGGCCTGGGGTGCGAAACTTCCCCATGGTTTCGGCTAATTTCCACGCCGTGCCAGAGCCTGTCCGATACCCGTTAGCAGCATCTCAGCCCGAAGGCGCAGATAAGTGTCCCCAACCGTCTTAAGCTCAGCGTGAGCCCTGAGGCAGTGATCGGCAGCAGCCTCCAGCGGGTCATCCATACCCCCATGGAGAGACGCGGCTGAAACGAAGGGTGGCCGGTGGCTATCAGTGGTGTCTATGTAGGCTCCCAAGCCGTGCATTGTACCCGTGCTGTCGTGCTTGAGCACGCCGCGATTAAGGACCCAACGAACATCACCGGCCGAATTGATTACTCGGAATTCAGCTGAGAAAGGCCCGCCCGTTTGGCGTACCCGGCGGACACGTTCGAAAAGCCAGGCACGATCGTCGGGATGTGTCGCTCCGAGAGCCGCCTCGAGCGGAATAGGTTGGCCCGCGAGGCTTACGTTGCCAGCTAAGAGTTCTGCTGCGCCGTCATCAAGGATCGTCCGGCCCGCGACCGCGTTAGTATTCCAAATACCAACGAAGCCCGCTGCCTTTAAGGCGGGAATTACCTCTCTAACTAACGTCATACGTTCCCTCCGGACATTATCTTTTTACAAGATCCTGGATGGGCAAACGAAAAAAGCCAACACTTCTTAGAATTTTCACAGTCACGATTCTGTGAGACTGAAATTCTGTCGCGAGCCGATATACGGTTTTCTACGGATTAAAAAATCTGTGCGTATAGTTATATCGGATCGCGCACAGTTGCTGAGAGCGAAAAATTCCGCGCAAGGAGCCTAGAATGCGAGACGGTTGCACACAATCGACTGTTCAGCGTATCGCGGCTGCCTTAGGAATAAACGAGTCTTCATTCCGCCAGAAGAATGTTGACCTGCCGAATGAGAAGCTCGTTGAAATCTCTCAAGAGCTCGAGCTTCTAAAGTTGTTTTGTGCAGTCAAAGACGCTGAGAAGCGTTTGGCGTGCCTGGATTTTGTTCGAGCGCTCGCGCAGCCGATCGCTGAAGATTGAAGATCCTGAAAGAGGTCGCTGGTCCGTCTAGGACTTTCCCAGCTTGCGGGTGCGAAAGTTTCGCAGGCCTCCGCCGGCCGTCTGAACACCAGCACTTGACCCGACGGGCAAAGCGCCCGAAACAGCCAACGTCGGGCGCCTCGCGCGCTCGACCCACAAGGCCGCTCCGCAAGGGCGGCCTTTTGCGTTCCAGGAGACCGCCATGGCCGATGCCCGCCGCGACGCGCTCATCGCCTCGGCGCAGCGCATCGGAGCCGATCCGCTCGAATACGCGACCGTCATGTCCTACGAGACGGGCGGCACCTTCAATCCCAGCATACGGGGTGGCGCGGGCAACCGGCACATCGGGCTGATCCAGTTCGGTATCCCCGAGCAGCAGAAGTACGGCGCACGCCAGGACCAGAGCTTCGAGGAACAACTCCCCGCCGTTGAGGGCTACCTCACGGATCGCGGCTTCAAGCCCGGCATGGGCATCCTCGACCTCTACTCGACGATCAACGCGGGGCGGCCCGGGCGCTACAACGCCTCGGACGCGGGCAACGGGGGCGCGCCCGGCACGGTGGCCGACAAGGTGAGCCAGCAGATGGGCGGGCACCGCGCGAAGGCAGCGGCCTTCCTCGGTGGCGACTTCACCCCGGTCATGCCGGGCGAATCCGCTCTCGGTGCCCGTGCGCCGTTCAGCCTGTCCGGCCCGGTCGGCAGCGCCGCGCCGGCGCCGACCGTCCCGGCCGAGCCCGCGAAGCCCGACACCGGCCCGGACGTCAGCGCGATCCTGAAGATGCTGAGCGCGTCCCAGGGCGCAGCGGCACCCCAGGCCGGGGCCGATGCGGCCCCGGCGATGGCTCTACCCGCCGCGCCGCCGGCACCCGCGCCGCGCCCGGTGGCGTTCGACCCCGCCAAGTTCTTCGCCCTGCTGCCCTCGCGCCGCTGACCCCCGACCCCGGCCCGCACGATCCGACCCGGACGCTCCAGCGTCATCGGGGCTGAAGTCCTGCGCGGCGACACGAGGCACGCCATGACAGGCCTGATCCACTTCTCGCCGGACGCCGCGTCGAACGATGTGGCGGCCCCGCCCATTCTTTGGGTCGAGGGACAGCCCGCCGGCACCGTGAACAACTCGTCTCGCGAAATGATGGCCGCGCTCGCGCGGTGGCACTCGGACACGGAAGGCGGTCTCTCGGCGACGCTCACAGCCCCCGGAACCGTCCGGGCCGCCACCGCCCAGGTCTTCACGCCTGCCGACTTCTCGGAATCCTTCTCCGTCACCATCCAGTTGACCGGCGGGGAGAACACAGGGCCGGCGACCCTCAATCTGGACGGCACCGGCGACAAGCCGATCCGGCGGCCGGGCAACATCGAGCTCGGGCCCGGCGACCTGCAATCGGGCGTGCCGTACCATCTGCTCTGGCTGCCCAACCTGTTGGTCTACACGGTGGTCTGGCCGCACATCGGCCGCCCCGGCGCGATCGGCATGTTCGGTGCCGAAGGGTCGATCCCGCCTGGATGGGTGCCCTGCGATGGACGCTCCCTCTCGCGGTCAGCCTACGCCAGCCTGTTCTTCTTCATCGGCGGCACCTACGGCCTGCCTGACGCCAACACGTTCCGCGTCCCCGACCTGCGCGGGCGCGCCCCGTTCGGAACGGACGGGGGGACCAACCGCCTGACCGGCGCGGGCGGCCTCGGCGGTGGTCTGGGCAACTCGGGCGGCACCGAGACCGTGGCACTGACCGAGGCGCAGCTTGCCTCGCACGGCCACAACGGCTCGACCGGAAGCGCGGGCGGGCACGACCACGGCGGCGCGACGGGGCAGTCCGGGCAGCACAGCCACGGCGGTGGCACAGGCCAGGCCGGAAGCCATACGCACTCCGGAACGACCGACGGGGGCGGTGGGCACTCGCACAGCGGCGCGACGGATAGTGCCGGCGCCCACGCGCACGGCGTCCAATACCTGCGCGGCGCCACGTATCGCACGGATGGTGGCTCCGGGGCGGTCAACGCCCTGAACGCGGGCGACGCAGCCGCCACGAACACCACCGGCATCACGGATTCCAACGGCGCGCACGGACACAGCCTCACGATCAACGCTGCCCCGAACCACCAGCACAGCTTCACCACCGGCCAAGCCGACGCGCACACGCACGCGATCTCGCCGGATGGCCAGCATGCTCATGGCATCGCCAGCGTCGGCGACCACGCGCACTCGCTGAGCATCAGCGCGTCCGGCGGCGGCCAGGGCCACCCGAACATGCCGCCCGGCCTCGTCGTGGCCTTCGCCATCAAGGCCTGACCGCTCCTCTCGTCCTCGCCCATCCCGCCCGCCTCGCGCGGGCTTTTTCATGCCCGGAGCGCCCCCATGGGTCTGTTTTCGTGGGACCCGACGCCTGCCAAGAACGCGGGCGCCGATCCCCTCATCACCGCACAGGATGGCGCCTCGGCCCGCTCCTTCGGCGCAACCATCCGTGGCTTCATGTCGGGGATGCGCCGGTTCACCGACGATGTCGGCGGGGCGCTGACGACCTCGGGGCGGCTCAACGCCTACGTCGTGACGACGAACTCCGGGATGTCCGAACTGCGGGCCGGCCTTACCCTGCTGGTGCGGGTCGATCGCGATAACACCGCGGAGGCCACCCTCAACGTCGATGGGCTCGGGCCTCTGCCCTGGGTCGATGCCGGCGGCGTTCGACTCCAGGCTGGTCGCATCCTGAAGGGCCGCTACTACAGTGTCTCCCTCGACCCGGACGCCCCGGCTTGGCGCGTTCAGGCGGGTTCCTCGACGCTCGACGAGATCCCCGGCCTCATCGATCTCAAGCAGGAGGTCGCCACCAACACCGACGCAAGCACGGCGGCGGCGGCGGCAGCCCGCGCCGATGCGCAGACCGTGGTCAGTAAGGCCGCCGAGACCGAGACCGGTCGTGCCGAGGTCGCGCAGAACCGCCAGTTCGTTGCCGCCGATCTGAGCGCAACCAGCGCCCTACGAACGGCAGCCGCAGCAGATCGCGCCGCCACGGCGACGGATCGCGACGCGGCGTCGACAGCGCGCGACCAAGCTCAGGCCGCCATTGCCTCCGGACGCGTCGGCTACGACACGCTCCCCGAGCTGATGGCTAACCTCTTGCCGGCAGACGGCGCGCAGGGCGAGGTTCGCACGGGGGCCAACGCTGGCACCTATCAAAAGAGCGGAGCTCCCGGGGGCGGCACATGGATCTTCAAGTCCGCCCAGACCGTGCCGGCCCTCGACACGCGCGTCTCCAGCTTCGAGGGTGTCGACGGTCCCGGAGTCGGCTGGCTCGCGGATGCCGACGTGCAGCCGGCGGCTCTGCTGATCCTGGACCGTGCCGGGGCCGGCCTGTCCTATCTCGGCGCGGACGGCCGCACGCGGCGGCCCTCGGCATCCGGTGCGTGGCAGGCCGAAGGCGAGCCTGAGGTTGGCCCGGAGGTCGGCTGGCTCGCAGACACGGCCCTCCCCGCCACCAGGGTTGAGGTCGACGGGGTCGGACGCCCTCTGTCCGGTTCGGGCCCGGGCGCCCCATCGCTCATGCCCGACACTGCCGGCACCTTCCGCCCGCCGCTGACCGAATATGGCCCCGAACTCGGCTGGCTCGATGCCTTCGACGACAGCCTTGCCGCATCGGCCTCAGTCGACGAGGCGGGCCGACTCGTGCTCGGCCAGTGTCGGGGCACGCGCAACCATGCCCTGGACGTGGTGGCGGCTCCGGGCGGCGCCATTCGCCGCGAGACGCCGATCGACCTGCCGAACACGGTCCAGGCTGGTCCCACGCTCGTGATCCCGAGCGTGCGCATTCGGCGGTCCTATGGGTTCGTCGCCACCAAGCCGGGTGTGGTCGTCTCGCCGGTCCCCGCATCGGTCGCGGTCTCGGGCGCGTCCTACAGCTTGCGCTACGCCAACCCCGTCTTCCTGGTGCACCAAGTCGTCCGAGGCCCGATCGCGGTTCGGCGCAAATCGGACAACACCCTCCTGGTCGAGGACACGGACTACCGGGTCGATCGCAGCCGGGGTGTTATCACCGGCCTCGTGAACGTCGACGACATACCGGTTACGGTGTCTTACACCGGCTGGCTCATCCGCGTGGACTATGTCTCCGCCGACCCCTCGCTCGGCATTCCGACCCTGTCGCAGGGGACGGAGCGCGCGCGGGCCGCCAGCCTGTTCCCGCCGATCCTGCCGGCCGGGCACAAGCTGCTCTACCGCGTCTTCCGCACGGTCGATGCGGCCGACATGGCGGCGGTCCACCTGTACCAGGACCGCATCCGTGTCGACCGGCAAGCCGATGCCGAGGCGGTGATCGCCCGCAATCGCCGACGCACCGCACGCCTTCGTCGCAAGCTTCAGGCTGGCGGGTCCCTGAAGTGGGGCGGCTACGGCGACAGCATCACGCAGCTTGGCGGCGCATTGTTTCCCTACGAGGTGAACACGGTCGCCAACGGTATCCGCCGAGACGTTGTCGGGTACTTCGATCTCTATGACGCCTCCGCCCGAGCGAAGGTTCTGACGTTCGAGACCGGTGACGGGCAAACCTACACCCGCGAGGGATGGAACTGGCGGGCGATCCTATGGGCGCAACGCACCTATGGCTCGGCTATCGTGTACCGGAATTGGGGCATCTCAGGCACCGACAGCTCGAACGGCCTGGCGAGTAACGGCCTGATGCACGGCAGCTATCCCGACCGCCTGAACGCCTTGGTCGCGGATGCCTGTGACGTCGTGGTGTCGGGGTTCGGGCAGAACGAACTCGGGAATGTTAACAGCTACGCGCAGAACGGCGTGATCTGGCAGGCCCTGCTGGCCGCCGGCAGCGACGTGATCGGCGTGACGCCGACCCGGCCCCACCCACGCTTTGCGGACCGGGTCGATCAGTGGCGCTTTACATGCTCCGAACTGGTGCGGCTGGGCGACGATCTCGGCGTGGCCGTGATCGACACCTCGCGCATCTTCGACCCCACCCGCATCGCCGGACTTGGGGTGAGCGAGGAGGAGCTGTCCGAGTGCTCCATGCAGAACCATCCCGGCGCGATCGAGCTGCGCGCCGTGGGTGACCTCATCACTGAAGTGCTCTGATCCCGACACAGGAGAACCCCCATGGCTGGCACCGTTTCCCGCGGCACCGGAACGTCCCCGGATCTGACCGGGGTGAACCTCGGCTACACCGATGTCGAACGCGCGGCCTGGCCGGCTTTCGCCTCCTCCGCTGCCGCGAAGCGCAGTCTCTGGATTGAGGCCAGCCAGGAGCGCTTCTACCGGAAGGGTGCGGCCTTCGATCCGCCGGCGCAGTTCAAGCTTCTGGACCGGGCCGGCGGGCGCATCTTCGCGCCCGAGCCGGTGCGCAATCGGCATCCCTACATCGTCACCGACAGCATCACGAAGCGGCCCGTCTGGACCTTCGGCGCGGGCGGCGTGGCGCCGAACGTCTTGGACACCGACTTCAACGGGGTCCTGTCCTGCCCCTCGGTGCTCGATATCGCCGGCGCCGAAACGAACAACCTGCCGCTGTTCGCGCCCAGCACCGGATACTCGCTGGCCTTCAAGACCCGCATCCCGACGCGCAACACGAGCGTCAACGGCTTGACCTTCACGAGCGTAGGCGGAGCCATCCTCGGCGCGGGCAACACCGACAGCCCGAACAGCGCCTTCAGCGCGCAGATCGACGGCGGGGGCGGCTACCTGCGGGTCTACAATCAGCAGAGTGTCCAGGCGGGCAACCAGTATGCCTACCGCGATCTCGATTTCCGCGACGGCGTCTGGCACACGTACATCGTCACCTTCGACCAGGCGGCGGGCGAATTCCGGATCTTCGTCGATGGCGCGGAGGCCCCGAAGATCTCCGGTTGCACCACCGACATCCTGGCGGCGATGGGCGGCGACAAGCCCGTGATTGGCGGGACGGGCCTGTTCCCGGGCGGCATCAGCCCTCGCTTCTTCGGCTTCATGGCCTTCCTCGCGTACATCCCCGGCCCCGTGCTCAACAACGCGACCTCCCGTGCCGCGATGCTCGCCCTGATGGCGACGCGCTAACCCGCTCGCCGCGTCTCCCAAGCCCGATCCGTCCGCACCGCCTTCGGGCGGTTTTTTCATGCCCGGAGGGCCTCACGATGATGCTCTCCGGGACCGGGGCGTGCGCCGCCCCGCACGACTGACGTGTCGCCCTTCCTGGCCGCCCTGTGCGGCCTTTTCCTTTTGCAGGGATGCCCTGAGATGGATCTCTCCCCGATCGGCCGCGAGGCCCTGGAGATGCGCGAAGGCTGCCGCCTGAAAGCCTACAAGGACAGCGTCGGCGTGTGGACGATCGGCTGCGGAATCACCACCGCGTCCGGGCTGATTAAGGTGACCCCGGGTCTCCGGATCACGGAAGCGCAGGCGGACGCCCTCAACGCCCGCGCCTTCACGAAGTATGCCGGATACGTACGAGCCGCGATCGGCGATAAGCCCATCGCGCAGCACCAGTTCGACGCCTTCGTGTCGATCGTCTTCAACATCGGCCCGGGGGGGTTCCAGGGCTCGACCTTCCTGCGCAAGTTCATGGCCGGCGACCCCAAGGGCTGCGCCGACACCATCCTGATGTGGAAGAAGCCGGCCGAGATCATCCCCCGCCGGCAGGCCGAGGCTGACCAGTTCCTCACCCCCTATGCCAAGGCGCTGCCGAAGGCGCGGCGCACGGATCGCACGCCGATCGCGGCGCCGGTGTTGGTCAAGCCAACCGCATTGCCTGGGCCCGATCCGCTGGCGCCGATGACAAGCGGATCGGCCGTTGTGTCAGGCGAAACGGGCTCCGGGGCAACGAAACCGCCCCTTGTGTCAACCAAACCGGCCGTTTCGGCAACGAAAGCCCCCGCTTCGGCAACTCAGCCCGCCCCCACCGGCGGGCTTGTTCGTTCCGGGGCCCAGGCCACCGGCAGCGCCACGCGCGGGCTCCTGAACAGCCTCTTCGCCGGCATCCACAACGCCCTGGCTCGGAAGGTCTGACCCCATGGATATGCTCAAGCGCGCGAACGCGCGGCTCGCCGGCGCGCGGCTCTACCTGCTCGCCTTCATCTTCACCCTGCCCGACATCCTGTCCGCGCTGGTCGGCTTCGATTGGACGCCGCTCCTACCGGCTGGATACGAGGGCCTCGGCGTTCGCATCGGCGCAGGCCTCTCCCTCGCCCGCCTGGTGCTCGTCCCCGCGCTGAAGAGCATGCGGGACGCGGCGCGCCGGTCCGGCCCCGACGAGGGGCCCCGCTGATGGACTGGCTCCTCAACCCCATCGGCAAGGTCGCCGGCTTCTTCGGCTCGGGCATCATCAAGGTGCTCGGCGACAGCGTGCTCGGGCCGATCCTGAAGACGCTGCAGAACGGCCAGAACGCCCAGAAGGACGTGGCGGTCTCGGTCATCCAGGCCGAGATGGCAGCGAACCAGGCGCGGGCGGCGATCGCGCCGGCCTTCAAGGGCCTAATCTACAGCATCGGCATCCCACCCGCGATCCACTTCGGGGCGACGTGCCTCTCGCACACCTTCGATCTCGGCTGGCCGATCACGCCCCTGCCCGCCGAGTACGTGCCGATCGAGGCGACCATCCTCACGGCCTTCTTCATCTCCTCACCGCTGACCACCCTGGCTCGCGCCGGTGCGGCTCGCCTCCTGAAGGCCTGAGACCATGGATACCTCCTTCCTCGCGGGCGGCCCGATCACCTGGGCGGCCCTGGTCGCGTTCGCGCTGTTCCTGGTGGCCGTGCTGAAGGCGGTCGATTGGGCCGCATCGAAGCTCAAGTCGCGCGAGAAGGAAGCGGTCAGCCCCCTGGTGCTTGACCTCGCCTCCGTGAAGCTCAACGTCGAGCGTCAGGGCGAGGCGCTCAACGCCTTCAAGGTCGAAGTCGCGCAGAAGTACGTCACCGGCGACGTCATCACCCGCCTTGAGGGGCGAATCGACGGCATGGTCTCGTCGGTGCGCGAGGAGATGCGAGCGACACGGACCGAGCTGCTCGACGCAGTCCTGAAGGGGCGGCAGCCGCATCGCTGATCCCCGCTATCCACCATCGTCCACATCGCGCCCCGGAGCTTCGGCTCCGGGGCTTTCGTCGTTCTTGGCTGGGTTTGCTCAGGTTGCGACCAACTCTGGATCCGCTCCTATTGCATCATCCGTCCCTTTCGTCCGGCGACCGCCATGCTGCATCAGGCGCTCGCGGATCTTCGCCAGAGGCCCGTTCGGCCCGGTACCTTCGGCATGGGCTTCTGCAATCGCTGCCGTCGCGACGCGGACGAACTCGGCGTCGGACAAGCCCATGCTCATGGCCAAGGCGTCCAGAGCGTGCAGTTCGGCGGCCTGCTCTTCGAACGTCATGGTGGCCCTGCGCGGCTGATCAGGCGCCTTGGAGGCTTTCTGCGAAGTCCTCTGGTATGTCCCCGAACTGACCGAGGATCGTCGCCGCTTCGAGTTCGCCAGTTTCGTCGTCCGCCACGACCTTGAGCGCGGCCGTGCCAGGCATCCGACCGGCCATCGCCTCAGCCTTCTTCAGCGCGCCGCTTTCAGTCGGCGACACCTCGCGGTCGCCCGGTACCAGGCGCTTCCGCTTGATCGCGAACGTCTGCACCATGAACGTCGTCTTCATCGCCATGTGACCGCTCCTACCACCAACCCCTGTCCACAGACTGTCCCCGTTATCCACACGCGGCATAGCCGAGCTTGACCGGGAACCCTGCGACTGTTTGTTCTCTTTCTGTTCTAGCACAGGAGGAAGCAGCGGTGGGCCTCTATCGGGTCGACGAACTCGCGAAAGCTGGGGACAGCCTCGTCCGCATCCCGATCCAGGGGGCCACGCTCTGCGCAGGCTTTCCATCGCCAGCCGACGACTTTCTTGAGGGCGCGCTGGAGCTGCCGCGCTGGCTCGCGCCGAACCCGCCCGCAACCTTCGCTTGGAACATCTCGGGCGACAGCATGCGCGGCGCCGGCATCTTCGACCGGGATCTCGCCGTGGCCGACCGCAGCCTAAAGCCTGGCAACCGTAGCGTGGTGGTGGCGATCGTCGACGGGACGATGAGCGTGAAGCGGCTCCATGTCGAGGGCAACGTCATGCGCCTCGCTTTCGACAATCCTGACCTGCCGGCCTTCGCGGTCGACGATTTCGCCGAGGGTGAGATCTGGGGCGTGATCCGCTTCTCCATCCGCTGGCACGTGGCGCGCGCCGGACTGGTGCGATGAGCCGGGCCATCGCGCTGATCGACGGCAACAGCTTCTATTGCTCCTGCGAGCGCGTGTTCGATCCCAAGCTCGCCCGCGTGCCGGTCATCGTGCTCTCGAACAATGACGGCTGCGCCATCGCCCGCACGGCCGAGGCCAAGGCGCTCGGGATCAAGATGGGTGATCCCTTCTTCAAGATCCGCGAGCAATGCCGGCGCGACGGCGTGCGGGTGTTCTCCTCGAACTACACCCTCTACGGCGACATGAGCGCCCGCACGAACGCGGTCTACCGCGACTTCTCACCGGCCGTGGAGATCTACTCCATCGACGAGAGCTTCCTGGATCTCTCGGACGTGCGCGATCGGGACCGGATGACCCTGGCCCGGGATCTCTGCGCCACGGTGCGGGCCTGGACCGGCATTCCGACCTGTGTGGGCATCGGCCCAACGAAGACGCTGGCCAAGCTCGCCAACCACATCGCCAAGACGATCCCGGACTGCGACGGGGTGTGCGACCTGACCGATCCGGTGGCCTACGATCACTGGCTCTGCCGGATCTCGGTGGCCGAGGTCTGGGGCATCGGCCGGGCCTCGCTCGCCAAGCTGATGGGGCTCGGCGTCGACACGGTAGCGGATCTGCGCGACCTCGACCCTCGGCCTGTCCGAAAGGCCATGACGGTGGTGGGTGAACGCATCATCTACGAGTTGCGCGGGCTCGCCTGCCTGCCGCTCGAACTGATGCCAGCCCAGCGCAAGGGCTGCGCCGTCACCCGCTCGTTCTCCCGGCGCATCACCGAACGCGAGACGCTGGAGCAGGCGGTGGCCGCCCACGCGACGCGGCTCGGCGAGAAGCTCCGGCGCGGCGGGCTCGGCACCACGCATGTCTCGGTCTTCTACCACACGAGCGAGCACGACCGCGGCGACCCGATGCGCTCGGTCTCGACCACCGTAACGCTGCCGGAAGCCACGAACGACACGCTGGCGCTCATCAAGGCGGCGCAGGCGGGCGTGGCACGCACCTGGCGCGAGGCGCCGGGCGGCAAGCCCTGGCGCTACAGCAAGGCCGGTGTGGTCACCACCGACCTGATGACGCTCGACATGGCGCCGCGAGCACTGATCGGGCAGCTCGACCGGGAGCGCAGTGCGCCGCTCATGGCGGCCATGGACGCCTGCAACGCGCGCTTCGGCCGGGGCTCCGTCGTGCCGGCCCGGGCCGGGCTCACCGAGAAGCGCACCTGGTCCACGAAGTTCGAGATGCGCAGCCCACGCTACACGACGCAGGTCAGCGAGCTACCGACGGCACACGCTTGATCACGCCCTCTCCGGCCGGGCCAGCAGGATCGCCGTGCGCACCATGAGACAGCTTTGTGGCTACAGCGCCTAATCGGCGGATTTCTGCAACTCCGCCATCTGTCGGAATAACTCATCCGCCACCGGCTGAGCGAGCAGCAGAACCGCCTCGGTTCCGGTTGCCTTCTCCAAACGAACAGCCAGCGTCCGGCCTCCGTCGATCAACTCGACGCCAAGTACCCGGATAGCAGCGAAGACGTCGGGTTTAGAACTGTCGGACACGTTACGCTCCGCAAAGGACGAGCCTTCCCCTACTGAGAGAGGCGGTCAAGGGATACTTGCGGACGATCCTCACCCCTTCTCGTGCTCGCGTGCGAGGGCTCGCAGCGCCTCGGCGTAGAGCACGGCAGCCGAGGGAGGGACGTAGAACCCCTGCGAGGATCGCTCCTCGATGCGATCGGCCGTTGCCCGCATGCCAGCGGGAGACCGGTCTGGGGTATCGTCGGCCAGAGGCTTGGTTCTGCGATCTCGCTTATCTGGCATGCATGCTTCCGTCGTCGCGTCGGCTCCTGACGAAATAATGGTCACCGCCCGAACTGCCACAGCGGCACCGCGCCCGCCGGCCGGCCCGGCGTGTCCCGGTAGAAGGCCGTGTTCAGTAAGGCGATGCGTCTGGCGGTGATGGCCGAGACCTTGGCGTCCGACATCACGATCGCGCCGCAGAAGTCCGGCCGGATAATGCCCGCCTCCGGATGCACGCCGAAAAGGTCGAGGGTCGTCCAACCGAGCGCAGCCGCCTCTTCGGCCCACCGGTCGAGGAAGTTGACGCACTTCTCATGCGTGGCGCCCCAGGATTGAAGCGTAAAGCCGGGGCATGGAACCACACTCGGGCGCAGGTTGAGGAAGCCTTGGCGCCATAGCTTTGGGTCAGCGGGAATAATCGCGGGCAACGGCATCAACATCGGGTGTGGGTTCGGCATATCGCGCGAACCTGTGTTTCGATTGAAACGAACCCGAAGCAGGTTCGGTGAACCTGCGAGCACTAAGTGCTCTGATATCTCACCTCAGGAAAAATCCCGTGACATCAGTGAGATAAGTGGTGGGCGCGACAGGGATCGAACCTGTGACCCCTACCATGTCAAGGTAGTGCTCTCCCGCTGAGCTACGCGCCCTCATCCGCGCCGTCCGGCGCCGATGACGGGGGCTATAGCTTGGGGTCCGGGGGGACGCAAGGCCTCTCCCGCTCCGAAAAATTTCTCCTGCTCGAAAAATCCCTCCCGCTCTGAAAAATCCCTCCCGCCTCGAAAAGGCCCCGCATGCCTCGAAGATGCGCGGGTGCGGGCTGACGCTGCACCGCGAAGAAAAATGCGCTAAGGGCGGCACGGCGCGGGGACGCCCGTCCCCGCACCTGATCCGCGTTGCGCGGGTTCGCCAGATCACGGGGAACGGTTGAGGCAACGGCTGAGGAATGCGGTTCTACGTCGACCATGATCTGGGATTTCGCATCCGGTGCTGGGTCGTGCCGGACAATCCGGCGGCGATCAGCCGGGTCTATGTGAGCCTCGAGGGGCAGCGGGTCGCGGAGTTCGACGCCTGGATGGTCGACGACGTGATCCGGATCCAGGGGCTGCACGCCACCGGGCAATGCGTGTTCGAGATCACCGACGAGCAGGTCCAGGGCATCAGCTCCGCCCGGCGCGTGGAGATCCACGACGCCGACACCAACGTCCTGATCTACCGGCGTTCCCCGCGCCCCGATGTGATCCGGGGCAAGGTGCTGCTCGTGGACACCAGCATCAACAGCGACAGCCTCCTCCAGTCCGTCCTGTTCGACCGGTTCCAGCAGAGCTACTTCGAGATCGGCGGCCTCGCGGACGAGGTCCTGCGGGTCCTGTTCGAGAGCCCGTGGCTGACCTCGAGCCTCCTGTCGGGCGCGATTCTCCTCGCCCGCTACGAGGGCCACTTTGCCGGCGAGAACCTCCTCACCTCGGCCCTGATCCATGATCCCTACGTGGAGATGGCGAGCCGGCTCCTGTGGCTGCAGGCCCGCGCGCCCGTCGCGGCCGACCCGGCCCAGGCCTGGCGCGTCGGCCCCCTGAAGGAGACGGTGGAGACCGTCGCGACCTACGACTTCACGGACATCAAGAGCCTGAAGCGCTTCTTCCGGATGCTGCCGGAGCCGGCCTACCGCCTGCTCTACAACCCCCTGACGCGACAGTTCAGCACCCGGCTGCCCGATGAGCGGCTCACGCCGGGGCATTCGATCGTTGCCATCGAGATCCTCGCCCGCGTCGGCGTCGTCGGCCACCGGGACTATTTCGAGGCCTTCGCGGCCACGCTCTTCGACCGCCTGGGCGTCGACGCTCCGGTCCCGACCCCGCCGGCGATCCCGGCCGAGACGCTGATGCTCGCCGAGCGCCTGCGGGGGCTGAAGGTCGCCCAGGAGATGCTGGTCTTCGACATCGCCATGACCGACGCGGTGCGCGACGCCATCGCCAAGGGCTGGACCGTGTGACCACGCCGGTCCCCCCGGTCGTCGCCGCCCTCCCCGGGCCCGCCGGGCGCTCCGTCGCCCGGGCCTTCGCGAGGGACGGCGCCGCCCTCACCCTCGATCTGGCGGATATGGATCTCGCGGGTGCCTGGGCGACGATCCGGTTCCGCGATGCGGGGAGCGGCGGCGTCGGGCGCGTGACCCTGAGCGCGCTCGTGCGCGACTCCGGCGCCGGTCCGGACGGCGCCCTCGCGGTCGTCACGCTGCCCGAGGAAGCGGTCGGGGGCGATGACTTCGCCTGGACCGGCCGGCTCCCCCCGGGCCTGCGGGCCCTGCGGCTCGCACCCCTGTCCCGCGAGGCACCGGTCCGGCTCTCGGATTTCGCGCTGCGGCGGCGGAGCCGCCTCGCCCTCGTGGCCCGGGCCCTGCGCCGGGACCCGGCCCTGACGGCGCGGGCGGTCTACTGGCGCAGCCTCGGCCTCAAGGTTCGCGGGCGGGCCCTGCTCCTGCGCGCGCTCAACCGCCGCCAAGAGACCGGCTACGACACCTGGATGGCCCGGTTCGACACCCTGGCGGACGCCGATCGCCGGCGGATCCGCGCGGAGATCGCGGAGTGGGCGGACGCGGCCCCCCTGATCTCCGTGGCGATGCCGGTCCACGACCCCTCCCCCCGGGTCCTGGAGGCGGCCATCCGGTCGGTGCGCAACCAACTCTACCCCCATTGGGAACTCTGCATCACCGACGATGCCTCCACCGACCCGGCGATCCCGCGCCTGCTCGCCCGCCAGGCCGCCGACGATCCGCGCATCCGGGTGACGCGTCGGGCGCAGAACGGGCACATCGCCCGGGCGACGAACGACGCGGTGGCGCAGGCGACGGGCGCCTTCGTCGCCTTCCTCGACCATGACGACGTGCTGGCGGAAGCGGCCCTCTACCATGTCGCGGCCGCGATCCGGTCGGACCCGGACCTCGTGCTGATCTACAGCGACGAGGACAAGATCGACGGGCGCGGGCGCCGCTTCGAGCCGCACTTCAAATCGGATTTCGACCGCGAACTCCTCTACGGCCAGAACTACATCAACCACCTCACGGTGGTCCGCGCGCAGGCCTTGCGCGCCGCCGGCGGCCTGCGGCCGGGCTTCGAGGGAAGCCAGGATCACGACCTGCTCCTGCGCCTGACGGCCGGGCTCGATCCGGCCCGCATCCGGCACATCCCGCGCATCCTCTATCACTGGCGCGCGGCCGGGGGCTCGGGCACCTTCTCGGACCGGGCCCTCGCGCGGGCCGAGGCCGCACGCTTGCAGGCCCTCGCGGAGGTCGCCGCCCCCCTCGGCGCGACGGCGGCGCGCGGGCCCCTCGGCTTCAACCGGCTGGTGCGGCCGGTGCCGGACCCGGCCCCCCTGGTCTCGGTGATCATCCCGACCCGCGACCGGGCGGACCTCCTCGCGGTTGCCCTGGAGGGGCTGCTCACCGGCACGGACTACCCGGCCCTGGACATCGTCATCGTCGACAACGAGAGCCGCGAGGCGCGGACGCGGGCCCTGTTCGCGCGCCACGCCGACGCGGCTCAGGTCCGCGTCCTGCCCGTCGCGGGCGCCTTCAACTTCTCCGAACTCTCGAACCGGGGCGCCGCGGCCGCGCGCGGCCCGATCCTGCTGTTCCTCAACAACGACATCGAGGTGATCGAGCCCGGCTGGCTGCGGGAGATGGTGTCGATCGTCCTCGACCCCGGCATCGGGGCCGTGGGCGCCAAGCTGCTCTACCCCGACCGGACGCTCCAGCATGGCGGGATCATCCTGGGAATCGGCGGTGTCGCCGGGCACAGCCATCCCGGGCTGCCCGAGTCCGAGCCCGGCTACTTCGCCCGCATGGTGCTCACGCAGGAGGTCTCGGCCGTCACCGGCGCCTGCCTCTGCGTGCGCGCCGAGGCCTTCGCGGCCTGCGGCGGCTTCGACGCGGAGCACCTCGCGGTGGCCTTCAACGATGTCGACCTGTGCCTGCGCCTGCGTGCGCTTGGGCACCGCAATGTCTGGACGCCGCATGCGCGGCTGATTCACCACGAGTCGAAGAGTCGCGGCGCCGAGGACACGCCCGAGAAGCGCGCGCGCTTCGAACGCGAGGTCGCGGTCATGCGGGCGCGCTGGGGCGCGCAGCTGCGGGCCGATCCCTACTACAATCCCAATCTGTCACGGGACGACGCGCGCTATCGAATTTAATGGTGCGGTGCGATATGGTTCCACGCCCATCGCAAAGTCGCCGTATTCGGAGCCTCTATCCGCATCGGGTCGGCTCGGGACCGTCCCGCTCACGCGGCGCGTCCGCGATCGGCTTCCGGGGCGGGTCGCACCGGTTCTCGCTGCGGGTTTTGGTCCGGCGACGAACAGGTGCAGGCACAAGGTCGCGGCCGGATCGGTTGCTGAAGGTTTTAGCAACGAGATCCGAGTACATCCAGGTGGCCCCGAGGCTCCAGCTTCGGGTATTGTCTCGGCTCGATTGATGAAGGTGTGCAACAGGGGGCGTGTTTCCGGCGGCAAGGCCGTCCGGTTCGATCTCTCCGGTTGGACAGCGACTTAGAGCCATACTAAGGATCAAGGGTTGCCCCGGCGGTGCCGTTCGGTCCTGTCCCCCGTTCAAGAGCGTGTGCGAATCGAACGTGACACAACGTACAGACATCGCGATCATCGGCCGTGCCTGTCGGCTTCCCGGCGCTTCGAGCGTCGAAGGGCTCTGGCAACTCCTCACCGAAGCGCGCTGCGCCGTAGGCCGCATTCCGGATGATCGCTGGTCGCTCGAGCGATTCGGCCATCCGCGCGCCCAGGAGCGCGGCAAGAGCTATACGTGGTCGGCCGGCGTGCTGGACGACATCTGGTCGTTCGATCCGGGCGTCTTCGGCATCTCGCCCCGCGAGGCCGAGCAGATGGACCCGCAGCAGCGCCTGCTGCTGGAACTGACCTGGGAAGCGCTGGAGGATGCGGGCCTGCGCCCCTCGGACGTCGCGGGCAGCCAGATCGGCGTGTTCGTGGGCGCCTCCTCCCTGGATTACGGCAACCTGCGCGTCCTCGACACCTCCTCGGGCGACGCCTACGCGGCCACCGGCAACACGCTTTCGATCCTCTCGAACCGCATCTCGTACATCTACGACCTCAAGGGCCCGAGCTTCACCGTCGACACGGCCTGCTCGTCCTCCCTGGTCGCCCTCGACGCGGCGGTGGCCGCCATCTCCAGCGGCCGGATCGACACGGCGGTGGTGGCGGGCGTCAACCTGCTGGCGAGCCCGTTCAACTTCATCTGCTTCTCCAACGCGCAGATGCTCTCGCGCACCGGCCTGTGCCAGGCCTTCTCGTCGAGCGCCGACGGCTACGTGCGCTCCGAGGGCGGCGTCGTCCTGGTGCTGAAATCCGCCCGTGCGGCGATGCGCGACGGCAGCACCGTGCGCGGCGTCATCGCGGCGAGCGGCGTCAACTCGGACGGGCGCACCACCGGCATCTCGCTGCCCTCCGGCTACGCGCAGGGCGCGCTCCTGGAGCAGGTCTACCGCGAGGCCGAGATCGACCTTGACGCGGTGGTCTTCGTCGAGGCCCACGGCACCGGCACTCCGGTCGGCGACCCGATCGAGGCCAGCGCCATCGGTGGCAAGCTCGGGCGTCCGCGCCGGGAGCCCCTGCCCATCGGCTCCATCAAGAGCAACATCGGCCATACCGAGCCGGTCTCCGGCCTCGCGGGCCTGCTCAAGGCGAGTCTCGCCCTCGAGAACGACCTGTTCCCGACCTCGCTCCACGCGGCCGAACTGAATCCGGACATCCCGTTCCGGGACCTCAACCTCTCGGTCACGAACAAGCCCCTGGCGCTCGCCCGCACCGGCAAGGTGCGCTTCGCCGGCGTGAACTCCTTCGGGTTCGGCGGCACCAACGCGCACGTCGTGCTCACGGACGCGGCGCCCGTCGCGGCCGCCGCAGCGTCCGAGGCCGGGCGTGCCCCGGAGGTGCTGCTGCTCTCGGCCCAGAGCCGCGCCGCCCTCAACGAACTCGCCCTGGATTACGCCGAGCGCCTGGACGGCGCGGATGCGGCGGGGATCGCGCGGATCGCCGCCGCCGCCGCCCACCGCCGCGAGCGCCTGTCCTCGCGCCTCGCCGTCTCGCTGGACGCGGACCTCCCCGAGGTTCTGCGCGCCGTCGGCGAGGCCGAGGACAATCCGAACGCGCATCTCGGCACCGCCGTCGACCGCGCGGCCGAGGTGGCCTTCGTCTATTCGGGCAACGGCAGCCAGTGGGCCGGGATGGGCCGCGAGGCCTACGAGCAGAACGCCGCGTTCCGCGAGGCCTTCGACCGGATCGACGCCCTGTTCGTGACGCTCTCGGACTGGTCGCTCAAGGAAGCGCTGTTCGCCGAGGATCTCGAGACGCGCCTCGCCCTGACCCGGGTCTCCCAGCCGCTGATCTTCGCGATCTCCAGCGCCTCGACCACGGCGCTGCGGGCGCGCGGCCTGAAGCCCAGCTACGTCCTCGGCCACAGCGTCGGCGAGATCGCGGCGGCGGAAGCGGCCGGCATCCTCAGCCTCGAGCAGGCCGTGAAGGTCATCTTCTACCGCAGCAAGCACCAGGAGACGACGCGCGGCTTCGGCACGATGGCGGTGCTGCTCGCGCCCGCCGACGAGATCACGCAGTTCCTGACCGATTACCCGGCCCTCGACATCGCCGCCTACAACAGCCCCAAGGCCATCACGGTGGCGGGCCCGGTCGCCGATATCGACGCGGCCATGAAGGCGCTGACCCGCAAGCGCCGTCGCGGGCGCAAGCTCGACCTCGAATACCCCTTCCACGGGCGGCTGATGAATCCGACCGAGAAGCCGCTGCTGCGGGATCTCGCCGGGCTGAAGCCGCATGCCGCCACGACCACGATGGTCTCCACCGTGACCGGTACGGTGCTGCCCGGCGAGCAGTTCGGTGCCGGCTACTGGTGGCGCAACATCCGCGAGCCCGTGCGCTTCTGCGAGGCCGTGCAGGAGGCGACCCGCAAGGGCGCCCGGGTCTTCATCGAAGTGGGTCCGCGCGCGACCCTGCTGTCGCATATCGGCGACGCCATCGAGCCGCTCGGCATCGAGAACGCCACGATCGGCGTCCTGCACCGCAAGCCGGCCGGGGGCGATCCGATCGCCCGGACCGTGGCGGCGGCCCTGGTCCAGGGCGCGGCGGTGGATGAGGCGACGGTGTTCGGGCAGAACCCGCGGGGCGACGTGCCGCTGCCGCTCTATCCCTGGCAGCGCCGTCCGTTCCGGCTCGCCGAGACCACGGAGGGCGTCGGTGCGGCGACCCCCCGCCCCTACCACCCGCTCTACGGCTCGCGGCTCACCCCGGACGGCCTCGAATGGCACGGCCACGTCGATATCGCGACGGTGCCGGACCTCGACGATCACCGCATCGACGGCCAGGCGATCCTCCCCGGCGCGGCCTTCATCGAGATGGCGCTCGGCGTCGCCCGCGAGGTGATGAAGAGCGACAGCGTGGTGCTCGCCGAATTCGAGATCCAGTCGCCGATGGTGTTCGGCGAGGAATCTCTGCGGGAGGTCGCGGTCCGCGTCGCCGGCTCGGGCAACGCGATCCAGGTCCTCAGCCGCCCGCGCCTGACCCAGGCCGCCTGGCAGATCCACGCCGCCGCCAAGATCATCGACGGCAGCTTCTCGGCGCCGGAGCCGGTGGACATCCACGTCCCCTCGGAGCACGCGGTCGAGGGTGCGGCCCTCTACCGTCTCGCCGCCGCCTCGGGCCTCGGCTTCGGTCCGAGCTTCCGGCAGGTCGCGGTGAGCGCGCGCCTCGACGAGACCACCATCGTCTCCGAATTGGTGCCGGCCGAGGCCGATCCCCGCTTCGGCCTCGTGCCGGCGCGCCTCGATTCCTGCTTCCACGGCCTGATCCTGCTCTTTGCCGGGCTCATGGGCGAGGGCTCGACCAAGGCCTACGTGCCGGTCCGCTTCGGCGAGATCCGCCTCGTCAAGCCCGGCGCCGTGATCGCGCGGGCGATGATCAGGACCCGCCGCGCCAACGAACGCAGCATCCTGGCCGACTTCACCCTGGTGGATGCCGAGGGTGAGGTCATCGCCACCCTGCGCGAAGGCCGGTTCCAGGCCCTGCGCGCCAAGGGCGGCAATGAACTGGCGGCCTATGCCATCGCGCAGCGCCCCGAACTCGCCACCGAGCCGACCGCGATTCCCCTGAGCCGCGGGCAGCGGATCGGCGACGCGGTGCGTCCGGCCGTCAAGGCGGCCTTCGCGCCGGCCGAGGCGCCCCTGGCCCCCGGCCACCTCCTGCTCGAGGGCTGGGCCACCTCGATGGCCTACCGCCTCGCCGAGGGCCTGCAGCGCTCGGGCACGGTGGCGATCGACGAACGGGTCCCGGAGGCGATGCGCCCCTGGCTCCTGAACGCCCTCTTCGCCCTGGAGAGCAGCGGGCTCGCCACCCTCGACGGGACGCGCTGGACCCTGCGCAAGGATGTCACCCTGCCGGCGCCCGACGAGATCATGCGCTGGATCGCGGCGGACCATCCCGAACTCTCGGCCGAACTGGTGCTGACCGCCGATATCGGCGCCGTCGTCGGACGCCTGCTCGCGGGCGACCTGACGACCGCGCCGAGCCTGTCGCAGAACGCCCTCGACGCCTTCATCCTGCGCAGCGCCACCGCGCGTGCCTCGGCCGACGTCATCGCGGCGCTCGTGGAATCCGGACGCGCCGCCCTGCCCCGCGACCGGGCCCTGCGGGTCCTCCAGGTCGGCTTCGGTCCGCTCTCGGCGCAGGCCGCCGGCTTCGCCGACGGCGTCGAGGCACAGCTCACCGTGTTCGAGGCCGACCGGCGCTTGGCCGAGCGTGCTCGCCTCGCCCTTCCGCGCGGCGTCACGGTCATCGAGGATCCGGCCGAACTCACCGCCGGCGGTTTCGACGCGATCCTGGCGAGCAACGTCCTGCATCGCTCCGAGCGCGCCCTGCTGGGGCAGGTCGCCGATGCCCTCGCCACCGGCGGCTTCCTCCTCGCCGCCGAGCCGGGCGCCTCGCTGTTCCGCGACCTCGTCTTCGGCCTGACGCCGGAATGGTTCGACGTGTCCGGCGACCTGCCGATCGGCCGCCTCGACGACATCACGGGCTGGCAGCGCTCCCTGAGCGAGACCGGCCTCGTGCGGGTGGCGGTCGATCGCGCCGTCTCGGCCAACGGAGACGACCTGCTCTTCATCGCCGAGGCGCCCCCGCGGACCCGGCCCGGCGCCGGCCAGACTTTCGCCTTCGTCATCGGCTCCCGCGACGCCTACGCGGCGGAGACGGCATCCTCGCTGGCGACCCTGCTGGTGGCGAGCGGCGTCCACGTCTCCATCATCCTGGATTCCGAGCAGTCGCTGCTGGAACTGGAGCGGGAGACCCCGGACACCGTGGTCTTCCTCGCCGGCGCCTTCAACCACGAGGGCTCGGCCGCCACGCGCCTGCGCGAGCGCTGCCTCAGCCTGAAGCGCTGCGTCGAGCACCTCGGCAGCCGCCAGACCCGCCTCTGGGTCGTCTGTCCCGGGGCGACCCGTGACGCGGGCGATGCCAGCGGTTCGGTGGAAGCCGGCGTCTGGGCCTTCACCCGGACCCTCGCCAACGAGGTCGCCAGCCTCGACGTGCGCCGCATCGACCTCGCCGAGGCGCTCTCGACCAAGGGCGCTGCCGAGCGCCTGCGCGACCTCATCCTGTCCGGCACGCCCGAGACCGAGATCATCCTCGACGCGGATCGCACCCGCGTGATCCGATTCGCGCCCGGCCAGCTCTCGCGCCGCCCCGCCTACGACGCGGTGCCGGCCCCCGCCGCCCGCCTGGAGCGCAGCAACACCGGCGGCCTCAACGAGATGACCTGGGGACCGGCCGAGCGCCGCGCGCCGGGGCACGGCGAGGTCGAGATCGCGGTGGAGGCCACGGGCCTCAACTTCCGCGACGTGCTCTGGGCGCTCTCGATGCTGCCCGAAGAGATCCTGGAGGACGGCTTCGCCGGCCCCCGCCTCGGTCTCGAGGTCGCCGGCCGCGTTCTCTCCGTGGGCAAGGGTGTGGCCGCCTTCAAGCCGGGCGACCGCGTCGTCGCCTTCGCGCAATCGGGCTTCGCGACCCACATCGTCGTGCCCGAGCTCGTGGTGGCGCCGAGCCCACCCGGCCTCGATCCGCAGGCCGCCGCCACCGTGCCGGTGGCCTTCCTCACCGCCTATTACGGCCTCGTCAGCTGCGCCCGCCTGCGCCGCGGCGAGTGGGTCCTGGTCCATGGCGGCGCCGGCGGCGTCGGCCTCGCGGCGTTGCAGATCGCCAAGCTGAAGGGCGCCCGCGTCATCGCCACGGCCGGGTCGCGCGAGAAGCGCGCCCTGGTCAAGGCGCTCGGCGCCGAGCACGTCCTCGACTCGCGCTCCCTGGCCTTCGTCGACGATGTCCGCCGCATCACCGGCGACGGCGTCGGCGTGGTCCTGAACAGCCTGTTCGGGGAGGCCATGGAGCGCAGCCTCAACGTACTGAAGCCGTTCGGCCGCTTCATCGAGCTGGGCAAGCGCGACTACGTCGCCAACACCCATATCGGCCTGCGCCCGTTCCGCCGGAACCTCTCCTACTTCGGTGTCGATCTCGACCAGGTGCTCCAGCACCAGGGCGAGGACGGGGCCCGCCTCTTCCGCGAGGTCATGGCGCTGTTCACGGAAGGCGGCCTGAAGCCGCTGCCGTTCCAGCCCTTCACGGCGGACGAGGTCTCCGACGCCTTCCGGCTGATGCAGCAGTCGGGGCATGTCGGTAAGATCGTCATCGCGCCGCCGAAGCCCGGCAGCGTGATGCAGGTGGAGAAGTCCACCTTCACGATCGCGCCGGACCGGGTCCACCTCGTCACCGGCGGCCTCGGCGGCTTCGGCATCGAGGCGGCCCGCTGGCTGGCGGATCGCGGTGCGAAGCACATCGTCCTCGTCGGCCGCAACGGGGCCGCGAGCCCCGAGGCGAAGCAGGTGGTCGCCGATCTCGGCGCCCGCGGCGTCAACGTCGCGGCCATGGCCTGCGACATCACCAGCCGCAAGGCGGTGGATGCCCTGCTCGCCGAGGTGGAGGGCAAGGGACGCACCCTCGCCGGCGTGATCCACGGCGCGATGGTGCTGCAGGACGGCCTCATCGCCAACATCGACGCCGCCGCCCTCGACGCGGTGATCCGCCCGAAGGTGATCGGTGCCGAGCACCTCGATGCGGCCACCCGGGCGCGCAAGCTCGACTACTTCGTGATGTTCTCCTCGGCCACGACGTTCATCGGCAATCCCGGCCAGGGCGCCTACGTCGCCGCCAACGGCTTCATGGAGGGCCTTGCCCGCCGCCGCCGCAAGGCGGGCCTGCCGGCGCTCGCCGTCGCCTGGGGTGCCATCGGCGATGTCGGCGTGCTGGCCCGCAACCGCGCGGTGATGGAGACCCTGGCCGGTCGCGTCGGCGTGACGCCGATGGACGCCCGCCACTGCCTCGACCTCATGGCCGACGCGCTGGAAGGCCAGGGCAACAGCCCGGACGACGCGGTGATCGCCATCGCCTCCATGCACTGGGGCAAGGCTCGCGAGCGCCTCGCCACCATGAAGAGCCCGAGCTATGCCGAACTCGGCTCGGACCAGCAGATGGAGGCCGGCACGGTGGCGGCCATCAACATCGGCCTGCTGCTCAAGACGCAGGACATCGACGCGGTGCGCAAGACGGTGGCCGACGCCATCGTGGAGGACATCGCCCGCATCCTGCGCCTGCCGAAGGACGACATCAGCCGCGTGCGCCACCTCTCCGAGATCGGCCTCGACTCGCTGATGGGCGTCGAGCTGGGCGCAAGCCTGCAGGAGCGCTTCGCCCTCGAGGCGCCGCCCTCCGGCATCTCGTCCGGCCTCACCGTGAACGAACTGACCGAGACCCTGATCCAGTCGATCGCGGCCCCGGTGGACGAGGCGGCCGCCGCCGTGATGAGCCTCGCCCAGCGCCATGCGAGCGAGGGGGTGGACGTGCGCACCCTGGAGCCCTTCCACGCGCTGGTCGAAGAGAACAGCCTCGTGATCAAGGAAATCCTGCCGTGAGGAACCCCGCATGAGGAACCCTGCATGAGCAATCCCGCGAGACCGGATGGCGGACGCGCGGCCCTGGCGGGGTTCGTGACGAACCGTCTCGGGCGCAACGCCAACCGTCCGGCCCAGGCCCGGGCGGAGCAGCGCCCAACCGGCGGCCCGTCGGTGCAGAACTTCGAGTCGCTTCCGGGCTATCGCGAGCTGCGGCTCCAGCGCTCGGCCGCCGACCTCATCGGCCTCGGCAACCCGTTCTTCCGGGTGCACGAGTCGCGGGCCGGCGCCACCACGCGCATCGCCGGCAAGTCGTTCATCAACTTCTCGTCGTACGACTACCTCGGCCTCAACGGCCATCCGGACGTCAATGCCGCCGCCGCAAGGGCCATCGAGACCTATGGCACCTCGGCCTCCGCGAGCCGGATCGTGGCCGGCGAGCGCCCCGGGCACCTCTCCCTGGAGAAGGCCCTGGCGGACCATTACGAGACCGAGGCCTGCGTGGTGATGGTGAGCGGGCACGCCACCAACGTCACCACCATCGGCGCGCTCCTGGAGCCCGGCGACGTGATCTTCCACGACGCCCTGAGCCACAACAGCATCGTGACGGGGGCGCAGCTCTCGGGCGCCCAGCGCCGGTCCTTCTCCCACAACGACCTCGACGCCCTGGAGACCCTGCTGGGTGCCACGCGCCACGAGCACCGCCGCGCCCTGATCGTGGTCGAAGGGCTCTACAGCATGGATGGGGACGCGCCGGACCTCGCGGCGCTCATCGCCCTCAAGCAGCGCTACGACGCCTGGCTCATGGTCGACGACGCCCACGGCCTCGGCGTGCTCGGGCGGACCGGCATCGGCCTGGCCGAGCATTGCGACGTCGACCCGCGCGGCGTCGACATCTGGATGGGCACGCTCTCGAAGACCCTGTCCACCTGCGGCGGCTACGTCGCCGGCCCGGCCCCGCTGATCGAGTACCTGAAGTGCACCGCCGGCGGCTTCATCTACAGCGTCGGCATCTCGCCGCCCCTCGCCGCCGCGGCGGAAGCGGCCCTCGACATCATGCATGCCGAGCCGCACCGGGTGGAGCGCCTGCGCCAGAACGGGCACCTGTTCCTGTCCTGTGCGAAGAAGCACGGCCTTGACACCGGCACGAGCCTCGGCCTGGCGGTGATCCCTGTGATCATCGGGGATTCCCTCAAGGCGGTGACCCTGTCGGATCGCCTGTTCAAGCGCGGCATCAACGTGCAGCCGATCATCCATCCGGCGGTGCCGGAGCGGTCCTCGCGCCTGCGCTTCTTCATGACCTCCGAGCACACGCCGGAGCAGATCCGCGAGACCGTGGATGCGGTTGCGGAAGAACTCGCCGCCATCGAGAAAGGCGGATCGCTCATCGAGCAGCTCATGGCCAAGCGCGGCAAGCCCTGAGGCTGGCCGGAGCCGTCGGTTCTCTTCCCTTCTGTTCCGTTCATCACCCTTTGCATTCTCAACGAATTGTCAGCGCCGGCGTCGAACGCCGGCGCTTTTTGGCGCGTTTCTTCCCTGTGCGGCCGATTGCCCTCAGCCCCTGCGCAGGAGACAATCGCCTCGCTATGTGTCTCTTCAGTCGCCCCGGAACCCGGCCCGGCACGCGGCGTTCGTCCCCAGCCCGTCGGTCAGGAGCCCGTCATGAGACAATCGACTGCCGCCTCCATCGTGCGACGCCTGATCAAAGCCGTCACCGAGGCCGGCCGGTCGTTCGTCGACTCGGTGGTGGAGGGGGCCATGCCCGCACCGCAGCCCGTACCGGTCCGCGTTCGTCCCAGCCGCCGCCACTGAGGCGGCCCTCGGGAGATCCGGCCGGGCGAGCCCCGGCCGCGACGTCGCTCCATCAGCGACAGGGGCCCGGTGTCAGGCGCCCGTCACGGTATCGACCAGCAGCTTGATGTTGAGCGCGACGATGATCGCCGCGATGGCCCAGGACAGGATCTTGAGCCAGGACGGGATGACATGCGGGCCCATCTTGCCCTTGTCGGAAACGAATCCGACGAGGGGCATGACCGCGAACGGCAGCTGCATCGACAGGATCACCTGACTGAGCACCAGCAGGCGCGCCGTTCCCTGCTCTCCATAGAGGGCGGTCACGCCCACCACGGGGACGATGGCGATGGCCCGGGTGATGAGGCGACGCGCCCAGTCCGGGATGCGTAGGCGCAGGAAGCCCTCCATGACGATCTGCCCGGCGAGCGTCGCCGTGACCGTGGAGTTCAGCCCCGAAGCCAGGAGCGCCACCGCGAACAGCGTCGAGGCGAGGCCGACCCCCAGTAGCGGCGAGAGCAGTTCGTAGGCCTGCTCGATCTCCTGCACGTCGGTGCGTCCCTGCGCGTGGAACACCGAGGCCGCCAGGATCAGGATCGCGGCATTGACGAACAGCGCCAGCATCAGCGCGATGGTGGAATCCGTGACCGCGAAGCGGATGGCCCCCCGCCGCCCGGCCTCGTCGCGTGGATAGGCCCGGGTCTGCACGATCGAGGAGTGCAGGTAGAGATTGTGGGGCATCACGGTGGCGCCGATGATGCCGATGGCGATGTAGAGCGCCGCGGGGTTCGTCACGATCTCGGAGGTCGGCAGGAAGCCGCCGAGCACCGCCTGGATGGGCGGGGCCGCGAGGGCGATCTGGATGCCGAAGCAGACGAAGATGATGCCCAGGAGCGCGATGACGAAGGCTTCGAGGGCCCGGAAGCCGCGCCGCATCAGCAGCAGGATCAGGAAGACGTCGAGGGCGGTGATCGTCGCCCCGAGGATCAGCGGGATCCCGAACAGCAGCTTGAGCGCGATCGCCGTGCCGATGACCTCCGCGAGGTCGCAGGCGATGATCGCCGCTTCGCAGGCGAGCCAGAGCACGAGGCTGACCGGACGCGGATAATGGTCGCGGCAGGCCTGGGCGAGGTCGCGACCGGTGGCGATCCCGAGGCGGGCGGCCAGGGCCTGGAGCACGATCGCCATCAGGTTCGAGAGCAGGATGACGGCGAGCAGCGTGTAGCCGAACTGCGCGCCCCCCGCGATGTCGGTGGCCCAGTTGCCCGGGTCCATATACCCCACCGACACCATGTAGCCCGGACCGATGAAGGCCAGGAGCCGACGCAGCCAGGATCCGTGAGCGTGCACGGGCACGCTGCCGTTCATGCGGCCGAGACTCGGCTGCTCGCGCGTGGCCTGCTCGAACCGCCAGGACCCGCGCGGCTCCGCTGCCGCGTGGGGTGTGGTCACCGGGTCGTGTTGAGCCATGCCTGCGCGTGCTTCCGCCGAGGAATCGTCGGGCACGCGTCGCGGCCCGACGCTTTATAGCAGTGGCTATAATAAGATCAAATGGCTAAGTTCGCCCGGTGGGCGGGACGGACTCCCGCCCTTTCAGGAGGCCAGGGAACGCAGGTTCGTGTCGATCTCCGCCACACCCTGCGCGGCGGTCTGCATGCTCGCGGAGATCTCGCTGGTCACGGCGCTCTGCTCCTCCACGGCGGAGGCCACGCCCGTCACGAAACCGCGAACCGCGTCGAGGGACTGGCCGATGGCGGCCAGCGCCTCGACCACGTCGCCCGAGATCGACTGCATCGCCTTGATGTCCTCGGCGATGCGGGCCGTGGCACCGGTGACCTGGTTCGAGAGGTTCTTGACCTCGCCCGCGACCACCGCGAAGCCGCGGCCCGCCTCGCCCGCCCGTGCCGCCTCGATGGTGGCGTTCAGGGCCAGCAAATTGATCTGTCCGCCGACGCCCTGGATGAGCTGGACGATGTCGGTCATGGAACGCGCCGCATCGGCGAGCGCCCCCGTCGAACGGTCCGCCCGCTGCGCCCGGCTGTCCATCTCGTCGACCTCCTGGCGCGAGCGCGTCAGGCTGCCGGCGATCTCGCCGATCGAGGCGTTCAGTTCCTCCGCGGCCGCCGCCACGGTCTGGACGTTCATGAGGGTCTGGGTGGAGGCGCGCGCGGCCTCGATCTGCGCGCGCATCCGGACCGTGATGTCGGAGGCGTACTTCACCACCTTCAGCGGTCGGCCGTTCGGGTCGAAGATCGGGTTGTAGGAGGCCTGGATCCAGGCTTCCCGGCCGCCCGCGCCCAAGCGGCGGAAGATTCCCGACTGGAATTCACCCCGGCGCAGGTCGGCCCAGAAGGTCTGGTATTCGGGCGAAGCCGCATGATCCGGATCCACGAACATCCGGTGGTGCTGGCCCTGGATCTCCGAGAGCCGGTATCCGAGGACGTTGAGGAAGTTCGGGTTGGCGTCGAGCACATACCCGTCGAGATCGAACTGGATCACGCCCTGCGAGCGTCCGATCGCCTCCACCTGTCCGCGCAGGTCGGCGCTTTGCCGTTTCGCCTCGGTGATGTCAGAGGCGAACTTGACCACCTTTGTGAGCTTGCCGGACGGGTCGTAGATCGGATTGTAGTTGGCCTGCAGCCAGATCTCGCGCCCACCCTGTCCCAGGCGTCGAAACTCCCCGGCCTGGAACGTCCCCCGGCCGAGCGCCTCCCAGAAGGCGCGATAGGGCGCTCCGTCCCGCTCGTTCGGATCGACGAACATGCGGTGATGCTGTCCCGTCACCTCCGCCAGGCTGTAGCCGACGAGATCGAGGAAGTTCGCGTTGGCGGTGAGGATCGTGCCGTCGAGGGCGAATTCGATGACGCCCTGCGAGCGCCCGATCGCTTCGATCTGGCTGAGGTTGTCGGCGGTGCGCAGCTTCTCGACCGTGATGTCGGTGGCGACCTTGACGACGCTCACGGTGCGGCCGTTCCGCCCGAGGACCGGATTGTAGCTGGCCTGGAGCCAGATCTCGCGACCGCCCTTGCCGATCCGCTTGTACTCCGCACGCCGGAACTCGCCCTTCGCCAGGCTTGCCCAGAAGTCACGGTACTCCGCGCCTTCGCGCTCGGCCGCGTCGACGAAGAGGCTGTGATGGCGCCCCTGGATCTCGGCCAGGCTGTATCCGACCGTTGCGAGGAAGTTCTCGTTCGCCGTGAGAATGGTCCCGTCCGGTTTGAATTCGATGACGGCCTGAGAGCGATCCAGCGCCTTGAGCTTCGGGGATGTTTCACGGCGCAGCCACATCATCGGTCGAGTCCTAAGGAGCCCAGGCACCGCGTTCAGCGGCGGAACCATGTCGAGACTATAAGTATGCTACTTGCCCGCGAAACGATAACATTTGATCATCAGGGGTAGATGTTCCGCCATCACGTTTTTGGTATCACTGGTCGAGCGACCGTCGCTCAACCTATGGTCGGACTAGGGATAGGTTTTCGTTCGGTTTTTCATCAACCTGTAGTGGCGGATCATCCGCAGAATCTGGTCCGAATGTCGTCAGGTAGGCCCGGCGCGCTGCTTCAGGACTTCGAACGACCTCAAGGTCCAGGGTCTAAACGCCAAACCTCGGAAGCCAGCGCGCCCGCTCACCCGCGTGCGACGTGAGCCCTGGGGCCGCGGCGTGCCGGGCTGTCGAGCCACGCTGACAACATTGATGGAAGATGACAAAAATTTCTTAAATTCCGGGATATTTTGGCAAATCCGCCAGATCTTTGGATTCAACGCAGGGTTATTTGTTCCATCGAATAGATACACTTGATAAAATGCCGCTCCGAACAGGATGAAGAGACTGGAAAGGTCGTGCGGCACCCGTGACGTGTCCTCGTCCAGCTATGTGGGACCGGGGGCGCGCATCGGGTTCGAGATCACAGGATGCGGGCCCTCGCGGGAACGCGATCCGGATCGGCGAATACTTCCAAATGTTGCTGCTCGCGGCGATTCAACCTTTGAGAATGGCCCTTAATCGCGACGGCGGCCCCGGAGCGGATATGTGTACAGCGGCTGTTCCTGCGTCTCGTCGTGTCCGATTGTGGGGCGGTCCCGCCCGTGTGCCGGCATGCGCCGTGTTTCCGGCCGGTCACGAAGGCGTGTGCATTCGGTTGGGCGGCACCGTCGCGCATTCCCCGTCCGGTCGGGACAGGGGGCTGCGCCGCGTCAGGGTGGCGCGCAGGTTGGGCGGGCGTGCTCCGTCTCGGTGGTTTCCCGCCGTTGCACCGGTCCCCGGATGGTGTGTAGCTGCACCGGTCGAGTCGGTGCGGCGCCCGACCGAGGCGGGGCGAACGCGCCGGGGATGCGTCGAGGGGGAACCCGCTTGGGTATGGATTGGCAGCGTCTCGCGCCCGCGAACACGCGCAGGCAGATGGCGGTGACGGCCTTGGCGGGTGTGTTGCTGGGGCTCGGCGGCGTCACGGCGGGGACGAGCCTGGTCCAGGCCTCCGAGCGCGGAGGGCTGTTCGACTTCTTCGAAACGATCTTCCGAGGCCCGGCGCCGGAGCCCGTCGCGATGCCGATGCGGCACCGTCCGGCGCATTATGCCTCGCTTCCCGATGCGCGCCGGGTCACGGCGACGCGAATGGTCCGCCAGAGCCCCCGTCCGGCGCCTGCCGTCGCCCTGGTCCGGCCCGCCCGGCGTGCCAAGGCAAAGCGGGAAGCGACGCCGATCGCCGCGATCCGCCCCGCCGCTCCGGCCCGCTCCCTCGCCCTCTCCCCCGGCGCCCGCACCGTCTGCGTCCGCACGTGCGACGGCTACCTCTTCCCCCTCGGGCGCCTCGCGGCGCGCGCGGACCTGTCCGTGCACGAGGCCGCCTGCGCGGCCGCCTGCCCGAACGCACCGACGCGCCTCTTCACCCTCGGGGCCCGGCAGATCGACCTCGACCGGGCCGTGGGCCTCGACGGCCAGCCCTATCGCAGCCTCGCGGTGGCGAACCTCTACCGGGCCCGGCGCATCGAGCAGTGCGCGTGCCAGCCGGACGGCACCGCCGCGCCCCCGCTGCCGATCGCCCAGGACCTCACGGCCCGGGCCGGCGACGTGGTCGCCACCGCGACGGGTGCCGGAATCGTCACGCCGGGACGGGACGGCATCACGCTGGTGGATTTCCGCGAGGCGCGCGGGCTGTCGCGCCGGGCCCGGCGCGAGATCGACGCCAAGGTCGACGTGATCCGCCGGGAGGCCGAGATCCGCGCCTTCCGCACGGCGATGCGCAGCGCCGAGCGCGCCAACCGCATCCGCGTGGCCGGGGGCACGGGCTTCCCGTCGACGGCCCCGCCGATCGAGGTCGAGCCCGCCTTCGCTCCGGTGCGCGCGGGTGCGACGCGGGTCGTGATGGCTTCGCCCTTCGTCTATTGAGGGCCGGCGCGACCCCGCGACCGAACCCGAACCGGCGAACCGAGACGTGGCGAACCCTGGCCTGACATGAGCGAGAGACAGACCGATCCCGTCTTCGACGCGGCGCTTCCCGCCAGCGGCGAGACCGTGGCCCTCTCGTCCCGGATCCGGCGGCGGATCGCGCCCAACGGCGGCCCGTTCACGGCGAGCGGCACCTGCAGCTACATCGTCGGACGCGAAGAGGTCGCGGTCATCGATCCGGGGCCGGAGAATGCGGATCACATCGCGGCCCTCGTGGCGGCCTGCGCGGGCGCGCGCATCCTGGCGATCCTCGTCACGCACACCCATCGCGATCATTCGCCGGGGGCCCGCCTGCTGCAGGCCCGGACCGGCGCGCCGATCCTCGGCTGCGGGCCGCACCGGGCGGCGCGGGCGCTCGCGGAGGGCGAGTTTCCCCACCTCGACGCCAGCGCCGACCGGGTGCACCGACCGGACCGGGAGCTGCACGAGGGCGAAACGATCGCGGGGCCGGACTGGACCCTCGAGGCCGTGGAGACACCCGGCCACACCATGAACCACCTCGCCTTCGCCCTGCGCGAGGAGGCGGCCCTGTTCTCGGGCGACCACGTCATGGCCTGGTCCACGAGCATCGTCGCACCGCCCGACGGATCGATGCGCGCCTACCTGGATTCCCTCGACAAGCTGCGGACCCGGTCGGAGACGGTCTATTGGCCGGGCCATGGCGGCCCGGTGCGCGACCCGCGCCGCTTCGTGCGCGGGATCGCCACCCACCGCCGCCTGCGCGAGGCCTCGATCCGCGCCCGGATCGAGGCGGGGGACCGGAACATCCGCGCCATCGTGGACGCCATCTACCAGGGCCTGAACCCGGCCCTGCGGGGAGCGGCCGCGCTCTCGGTCTTCGCGCACCTGGAGGATCTGGTGGAGCGCGGCGTGGTGCGCAGCGACGGCCCGCCCCAGCTCGAGAGCACCTACACGCCGGCCTGAGGGCCGCTCACTTGCACGCCGGCCTGAGGGCCGCTCACTTGCACGCCGGCCTGAGGGCCGCTCACTTGATCGCGATGGCGAGGTTGGCGACCTCGTCGAGATAGGCCCGGATGCGGTCTGCGTTGCTGCCGAGGTCGCGGGTGCCGAGGCGGGAGGCGGAGCGGACGTCGATGCGGGCGCCGTCCGCCCGGGGATGGACGCGGACCGTGACATCGTCGGCGAGGTTCAGGATCGGCCCCCGCGACACCGCTTCGATGCGCCCGTTGCCGATGCGCCCGCCGGGACGGATGGCCTCCACGATCTGCCAGCGCCGGTTGACGGCCGCCTTGCGCGCGAGCTCGAACGCCTCGTCCGCGTCGAGGTCGAGGGTGAGCGGGGCGATCTGCGGATAGGCCGCCCGCTGGGCCGTCCGCGCGGCCGGGCCGGGATCCGGCGGGTAGCGGCCCTCACGGGCCGCGAAGGCGGCGCGCGAGCGCGAGAAGGCCGGCGGGGACTCGATATCGGTGGTCACGTCGGCGATGGCCGGGAGCGCGAGGCCGCGCAGGGCCGCGAAGGCCGGGTAGGCGAGGATGAGGCTTCCCAGGAACAGCCCGACGAGCGCCGCGCCGAGGCCGCGCGCGCCCTCCCGCCAGACCCGCACGAAGGCCATCAGGGCGACGCACACCGCCACGGCGGCGAGCACGAGGCCGGCGCCCAGGGTCGCCAGGGCCGGCCCCGCCTCGGCGCGCGGATCGCGCACCAGCAGCAGGGCGAACAGGGTGACGAGCAGGGCCAGGACCGCCAGGGTCCGCGAGACCGGGCCGGCACGGGTGACGGGATCCTCGTAGGGCAGACGACGCATGCTGTGAGGGGATTCGCTGTCCGGGAGGTGCTTGGGGCCGTGTCCCCGAAGCTTTACCGGTCCGCGCCGCCGGGCGCCACCCGAACCGTGCATCCCCCCGGATGGGGTGTCGGCCGCGTCGATCCGCGCGACGCCGCCGACGGACCCTCAGGCCGCTTCGGCCAGGGGCGCGGGGGTGGGGGCGTCCATGGCGCGCAGGTAGACGTCGAGCAGCGTCTCGTGCTCGTCGCGCGCGTCCTGATCGAGTTTGCGCAGCTTGAGGATCTCCTTGAGGATCTTCACGTCCAGCCCCTCGCCCTTCGCCTCCAGGAAGATCTCCTTCTTGGCTTCCATCAGCTCCTTGATCTCCTCCTCGACCTTCTCGACGCGCTCGATGATCGAGCGGATACGGTCTCCGGCGATTCCAACGGTGTCGGTCGTGTCGGGCATGCTCTCTCCTGGGCCAATCCGGCGCCGCACCCTTTACGGGTTTCGGTAAGCGGGAGGTTAACCCTGACCGGGCCGGCGAACGGGCTTCACGACTCCTCAACCCTGCGACGCCAGGGTCGCGGCATGCTGAACCTGTCGCCCCCGCGCACCCTCACCTTCCTCGTGTCCCTCGTGGTGATCGGGTTGGCCGTCGCCAGCCTGTGGCTGCGCATTCCGACGATCGGCCCCACGGTGGTGAAGTTCAGGACCTGGTTCTTCGTGGGCGCCTACGTCCTCCTCGCCCTCGGCGTGGTCTCGAAGCGCCTGTGACCGTACCGGACGGCCGTCGCAGACCCCGTCCGGTTCCGGCAGGGGGCCCGAGCCAAGCCGAACTCCCCACTCCCGAAGGCGTTGAACCGGGTTCGTGAGAGGGCGGGGCGTTCCGATGCCGACGGTGTTCCTGGATTGTGATGGCGTGCTCGCGGATTTCGACGCCGGCGCGGAGCGGGTCTTCGGAATGCCGCCGCAGGCATTCGAGGCGCGCCACGGCCTGAAGCGGTTCTGGTCCGCCCTCGCCGCCCACGACGACTTCTTCGGCGGGCTGCCGCTGCTGCCGGACGCGGTGGAGCTCTACGAGGCCGTGCGGCACCTGCGGCCGATCATCCTGACCGGCCTGCCGCGCGGAGCCTGGGCCGAGCCGCAGAAGCGCCGCTGGGCGCAGCGGCACTTCCCGGATGTCGAGGTCATCACCACCAGCGCCGCGCTCAAGCGCGAGCATTGCCGCCCCGGCGACGCCCTGGTGGATGATCGCGACAAGTACCGCCCCCTCTGGGAACAGGCCGGCGGCGTCTTCATCCATCATCGGAGCGCGGCGGCCTCGATCCGTGCGCTGCGCACGCACGCGTTCCTGTAACGCGGGTTCGGCCCCGCCCTCGGCCCGGCCTCAACCCGCCGCCGACGGGGACGAGACCGGGACGCGTAGCGGCGCGTAGGTGGCGCGATAGCTGCGCGGACCGATGAGGGGGAGCAGGAGGTTCCGGGCCCAGTCGGGCATCCGGGCCGTGCGCGACAGGCGGTCGGTCATGGCCTGGACATGGTCCACGCGGGGCCGGCGGAGCGCCTCGTAGCGCGCGCCGACCGCGTCCCAGTCGCCCCGCTCCGCCAACAGGTCGGCGAGCACGAGCGCGTCCTCGAGGGCGAGGGCGGCGCCCTGCGCCCAGACCGGTGCCGTCGCGTGCGCGGCGTCGCCCGCGAGGAGGACGCGGCCCCGGTTCCAGCTCGGGATCCGAACCTCCTCCAGGGGCGCATGATGGACCGTGCCCGGCCGGGACAGGACCCAGGCGAGCGTCTCCCGGACGAGGCGCGGGAACGGGTCGAAGACGGCGCGCGAGGCGGCGAGATCGGGATCGCCCCCGCCGCTGACCGAGACCCAGCCGTAGGCCTCGCCCCGGTCCACCGGGATGAGCAGGAACAATCCGCCGGCTCCGGCCCAGAGCGTCCGGGCCTCGAGGCCCGGGTTCGGCGCCATGAAGCGCCAGCTTGCCGGAGCCAGCATCGCGGCACCGGGCGCCTGCGCGCCGCACACGCCGCGCCGGACCGCCGAGTGTACCCCGTCCGCCCCGACGAGTAGGCCGCCGGCCTCGACGGTGCCATCCGCGAGGGTGACGGCCACGCCCTGCGGCGTCCGGTCGATGGCGGCGACCGCGCGACCCTGCAGGAGGTCGCCCGGCGGCAGGCCCTGGCCGAGGAGCCGCAGGAGGTCGCCGCGACGCAGGCAATGCGGCCGTGCCCCCGCGCCCCAGAACGCATCCTCGTCGACGGCGAAGAGCAGGCGCCCGCTCTGCGTGCGGTACTCGCGCCGGCGAACGGGCGAGCCCACCGCCCGGAGCCCCTCCGCCAGGCCGAGTTGCGCCAGGGCCCGGACCGCATTGCCCGGCAGGTTGATGGCGAGCCCCGCATCGGCCGGATCCCCGCGTCGTTCCAGGGTGAGCGAGGCGACGCCGCGCTGCCGCAGCGCCCGTCTCACGGCGAGCCCGGCGATACCGCCGCCAGCGATCAGAACCCGGTCGGCCCGTGTTGCGTCCATGGGATCTCGCGTCCTCAGTCCCGTTGCGTCGGGAGACTTCTATCCGATGAGGCAATTCCCGCCCCCCTCCCCGTACGGGACGGCGATGCGGGCCCTGTCCGGGGGACGAGCAGCCGCCGTCCCACGCATACCCCTATCGCCCGCGCTTCCGGGTGTGGGCGCCGGTCTGCTATAGCCACGCGACGATGCCCGCATCCCCGCCCCCTCAGACCTCCCCCGAGGCCGCCGATCCGCTGCGGGTCTGGTTCCGCTTCATCCGCCTCAACCGCCGGGTCACGGCGGCGATGGCCGGCGAACTGCGCGGCCTCGGCCTGTCCATCCCGCAATTCGATGCGCTCTCCACCCTCACCGAGCGCGAAGGCATGACGCAGCAGGATCTGGCGGCGCGGCTCTACGTGACCAAGGGCAACGTCTCGGGGCTGATCGACCGCCTCGTGGAGGCGGGGCTGGTCGAGCGGCGCCCCATCCCCGGTGACCGGCGCTCGCATGCCCTCCACCTCACGCAAGGCGGTTCCGACCTCGCGACGCGCGGGATCGCGGCGCAGAAGGCCTACGTGGCCCGCACCCTCGGGCAATTGCCGGCCGCCGACATCGCGGATTTCGAGCGGCTGGTCCTGAAATGGCGCGAGCTTGCCCGCACGCAGCCCGTCCCGGAGGCCGGGGGCTAGGATCCGAGCAGGGCCGGCAGGTCCGCCACCGAATCGAGGATATGGTCGGCCAGGGGCGCCATCTCGGCGCGGGCCGCCGGACCGAGCGGGCCGCTGAGCACCGCGATCGAGACCGCCCCGGCCGCACGGGCGGCGACGAGGTCGTAGGGTGAATCCCCGACCATCGCGATCCGGCCCGGGGGCACGCCGAGATGGGCGGCGAAGGCCGCGACCATGCCGGGCGCGGGCTTGGCGCCATGGCCCGAATCGTAGCCCGCCACGAAGGACAGGTGCGGGGCGAGGCCCAGGGCCGCGCACTGGGCCCGTGCCGAGGCCTCCGCATCGTTGGTGGCGATGCCGAGGGCGTAGCCGCGCGCGGCCAGGGTCGCGCCGAGGTCGGCCGGGACGCCGATCGGTGTCAGCGACGCGAGGCCGGCCGCGCGGAACAGCCGGTCCATCTCGGCATAGAGCTCGGGTCCGGCCGGACGCCCCAGCACCTCGGCCCAGAGCGGGCCGTAGCCCGCCGAGGACCCGGCGATGAGGGGCGAGGTGGGGGCGAAGCGCCACTCGGCCTCGACGTAGTGGCTCACCCGCATCAGGGCCTCCAGGCGGCCCCGGTCGCCCCCCGCCAGGGTGGACATGACCGAATGGGCCGCCGGCCCCCAGGTGCGGTCGAAATCGATGAGCGTCCCGTCCTTGTCGAACAGGATGCCGCGAAGGGCGGACCCGAGGGCCTCAGGCCGCATCGCGGACCTTCTCGACCTCGATGACGACGCCCTGCGGCGTCATGCGCTCGCGGGCCACCATGCGGTCGCCCGGCTCGAAGACCCCGAGCGCCACGTCCCGGTCCGGCAGGATCACGGTCGTCGTCTTGTTCAGGTGGACCAGGACATGGCGCTTCTGGGGCAGCGACGACACGGCCCAGCGCTTCAGCTGCCCGTAATACGGCTCGCGCCGCCAGGCGTTCGGCTGGCCCGGATCGACCTGCACGTTCATGTGGCGGGAGACCGGATCGAGGCTCAGCACCATCTTGGCGCGCTCGGGTTTCCAGTCCGGGCCGAGCCAGGCTTCCGTCATCCAGAGGCAGTGGAAGGCCCGGCAATGGTCGGGCCGGGTCGCGTGGATGGCGCAGCCCCGGCCCTGCTTCGTGTGCCGGCACCATTGCCCGGCCACGGATTCCACCGCCGGCACGTCGTAGACCTTGCAGCAGAGGGTGCAGCTGCCGCAGCTGCGGCCGGGCGCCGGATGGGCCACGATGGTCGCGGGATCGAGCATGGTCTGGTCCGAGGTGTGACGTCGAGCGGGTTTCTAGACGGGGTGCGCCTCGCTACAGTCGCGCACCCATGTCGGCCATCGCACAACCGTCAGGCAAAATGATGCTCTCGAACCTCGCGACCCGCGACGTCGAAACCCTGATCCACCCCTACACCAACCTGGAGACGTTTCGCGAGACCGGACCCCTGGTCATCGAGCGCGGACACGGGGTCTGGGTCTACGACAGCGACGGCCGGCCCTATCTCGAGGGCATGGCGGGCCTGTGGTGCACGGCGCTCGGCTATTCCAACGAGGAACTGGTGGAGGCGGCCAGCGAGCAGATGGCCCGCCTGCCCTTCACGCACCTGTTCTCGGGGCGCAGCCACGACCCGGCGATCGAGTTGGCCGAGACGCTCAAGGAGCTGATGCCGGTTCCGACCTCGAAGATCTTCTTCACCTCCTCGGGGTCGGAGGCCAACGACACCCAGGTCAAGCTGACCTGGTACATGAACAACGCGCTGGGCCGACCGCTCAAGAAGAAGATCCTCTCGCACATCAAGGGCTATCACGGCGTCACCGTGGCCACGGCCTCGATGACCGGCCTGCCGGCCAACCACGCCGACTGGGACCTGCCGCTGCCGGGCTTCCTGCATGTGGGCTGCCCTCACCATTACCGCTTCGGCCATGACGGCGAGGAGGCGGAGGCCTTCACCACCCGGCTCGCCGCCGAACTCGAGGCCGTGATCCTGCGCGAGGGCCCCGAGACGGTGGCGGCCTTCATCGCCGAGCCGGTGCTGGGGGCGGGCGGCGCGATCCTGCCGCCCGACGGCTACTACGCCAAGATCCAGGCCGTGCTCGCCCGGCACGACGTCCGCTTCATCGCCGACGAGGTGATCTGCGGGTTCGGACGGCTGGGTACCTGGTTCGGCTCGGAGGCGATGGGCCTGGCGCCCGACAGCCTGTCCTTCGCCAAGGCGCTGACCTCGGGCTACCTCCCCCTCGGGGGTATCTCGGTGGAGGAACCCCTCTACCGCCTGATGGTGCAGCAGAGTGCCAAGCTCGGCACCTTCGGGCACGGCACCACCTATTCCGGTCATCCCGTGGCCTGCGCCGTCGCCCTGAAGACCATCGCGATCTACAAGCGCGACCGCATCATCGAGGGGGTCTCCGGGAAGGCACCGCACTTCCAGGCGCGCCTGTCGGCCCTGGCGGACCACCCCCTCGTCGGCGAGGCGCGCGGCATCGGCCTCATCGGCGGCATCGAACTCGTGGCCGACAAGGCATCGCGGCGGCAATACGACCCGAAGGCCGGCGTCGCGGCGCGCTGCGTCGCCTTCGCGCAGGCGGAGGGACTGATCGTGCGCTTCCTCGCCGGGGACCGCATCGCCGTCTGCCCGCCCCTGGTGATCGCTCCGGCGGAGATCGACGCGCTGTTCGACAGGCTGATCCGCGCCCTCGACCGGACCCAGGCCTGGATCTTCGAGACGGGCCTTCAGGCGGCCCTTCCGAAGTAGGACCAAGGCGCCCGAACGTGTGCATCGCAAAGACTGGATTTGCGATGCATCATGATCTTCGCAGTGCAGCGTCGATATTGGATAAGTGTTGTCTCGGTACTTACCCGATCGGATACGTCCGCATGATCAACCGATCGTGAGGGCTTTAAGCTTTCATTCAGGTTGGCGGCGGCTCTATGGTTCTCGTGCCGCTCGATGAGCGTCCGGGTGGAACCGCGAGGTGCCCGAGAGACGCGCAGGGTCATGAATTGGGCAGAAGAAGCCCGGTCTGGCATGTCGAGCGCGATAGGACATTCGGTTCATGGCTCCCCGTCAGCAGACTTCGCGCCGCGATCAACGGTCCGGCCGGTCCACGATCATTGTCGATCACCGGGCCGAAGCGCTCCGTCCCGTGGCCCTCCCTGCCCTCGCCGCCGCCGTACGGGCCGCCACCCCTGCGCGCCCCTCGGCCCGCGCCGTGCTCCTGGCCGGGACGGGTCCGTCCCGCTTCGAGCATGAAGATACCCCCCCGGCCTGACGCGCCGAGCAGGTTTCGACGATCCCGGTATCGCTTCCTCAATGTCTCGGGCCTATCGCTCCGAGGCGTGCGGGGTGCCCTCCTCGATTTCGTCACCATTGACGATGAGGAAGGCACCGCGCGCTTCGCGCGATCGAGGATCCTGACGATGCTGATTCTGCCGAGCCGCCGGCAGTTCCTGACCGGGCTCGGAGCGAGCGCCGCCGTCACCGGGTCCACGGGTGTCTACGCCTTCGGGATCGAGCCGCTCTATCGCCTCGTCGTGACGCGCTACGCGCCCGTGCTGCCGCGCTGGACTCCCGGCCTCTCCCTGCGCGTGGCCGTGCTGGCGGATTTCCACGTCGGCGAGCCCTTCATGCCCCTCGACCGGATCGCCGAGATCGTCGACGCCACCAACGCGCTGAAGCCCGACCTCATCCTGATGCTCGGCGACTACCCGGCCGGCCCGAGCGTGACCTACCGCAAGATCCCCCTGACGGACTTCGCCCGCGTGGTGGCGCCCCTGAAGGCGCCGCTGGGCGTGTACTCCATCCTCGGCAATCACGATTGGTGGGACGACGAGGAGGCGCAGAGGCGCCTCGCCGGCCCCGTCCAGGCGCGCCGGGTGCTGGAGCAGGTCGGCATCCCGGTCCTGGAGAACGACGCCCTGCGCCTCGTCAAGGACGGCAAGCCCTTCTGGGTCGCCGGCGTCGCCGACCAGATTCCCTTCCTGATCCAGGGCCTCGACGACCACGGCCTCGAGGACGTGCCCGGTACGCTCGCCAAGGTGACGGACGCCGCCCCGGTGCTCCTGATGATCCACGAGCCCGAACTGTTCCTCGACGTGCCGGAGCGGGTCTCGCTCACGCTGGCCGGGCACACCCATGGCGGCCAGGTCCGCCTGTTCGGCTACTCGCCGGCCATCCGCCCCGTGGACGGCACCGACTTCTCGTACGGGCACGTGGTGCGTCGCGGCAGGCACATGATCGTCTCCGGGGGCTTCGGCGTGAGCCGCCTGCCGGTGCGCCTCGGCGTTCCGCCCGAGATCGTGCTGCTGGAACTCGGGTCCGACACGGAGGCGGTCAGCAAGACCGTCCAGGGATCGACGGCCCTGCGCGGTTGAGCCGGGTGGACCGGGCGGTGCTTCGAGACGCCGCCGCGCCGGTCCGGGCGAACGACCCTACTTCTTGCCGGCCTTCGGCGCGACGGCGACCGTCCCCTTGGTGGACGGGGCGGACGCGTTCGTCTTGGGCACGACCTTCTTCGGCTTCTTCGCTTCGCGGGTTCCGCGCTTCTGTTCGGTCGCCATGATGTGCCTCCTCCCGGGATCGGGAGGGGATCATGGCAGCCCTTGGGAAAAGAACCACACGAATCTTGGCGTCGGCCCGCCCTGTCGCCGGCCGACGCCGCCCGCTCAGAGCGGGATGTTGTCGTGCTTCTTCCAGGGCTGCTCCATCTCCTTGGTGCGCAGCATGCCCAGCGCCCGGGCGATGCGCTTGCGGGTGGAATGGGGCATGATCACCTCGTCGATGTAGCCGCGCTCGGCCGCCACGAAGGGCGACAGGAAGCGGTCCTCGTATTCCGCGGTGCGCTCGGCGATCTTCCCGGCATCGCCGATCTCGCTCCGGAAGATGATCTCCACCGCGCCCTTGGCGCCCATCACGGCGATCTGGGCGGTCGGCCAAGCGTAGTTGAGGTCGGCGCCCACGTGCTTGGAGGCCATCACGTCGTAGGCGCCGCCGAAGGCCTTGCGGGTGATGATGGTCACGAGCGGCACGGTGGCCTGGCTGTAGGCGAAGAGCAGCTTGGCGCCGTGCTTGATGAGGCCGCCATATTCCTGCGCGGTGCCCGGCAGGAAGCCCGGCACGTCCACGAAGGTCACGATCGGGATCGAGAACGCGTCGCAGAAGCGCACGAAGCGGGCGGCCTTGCGCGAGGCGTCCGAGTCGAGGACGCCTGCCAGCACCATCGGCTGGTTGGCGACGAAGCCCACCGTGCGGCCCTCGATGCGCCCGAAGCCCGTCATGATGTTGCGGGCGTAGGTCGCCTGGATCTCGAAGAAGTCGCCCTCGTCGGCCACCCGGCGGATCAACTCGCCCATGTCGTAGGGCTTGTTCGGGTTGTCGGGGATGAGCGTGTCGAGGCTCATGTCGAGGCGCAGGGGATCGTCGAAGCTCTCGAGTTCCGGCACGCCGTCGATGTTGTTGGCGGGCAGGAAGTCGACGAGGCGCCGGATCTGCAGGAGCGCCTCGACATCGTTCTCGAACGCGCCGTCGGCGATGGAGGACTTGGTGGTGTGGACCTTGGCCCCGCCCAGTTCCTCGGCGGTGACGACCTCGTTGGTGACGGTCTTCACCACGTCGGGGCCGGTCACGAACATGTAGCTCGTGTCGCGCACCATGAAGATGAAGTCGGTCATGGCCGGCGAGTAGACGTCGCCGCCCGCGCACGGCCCCATGATGACGGAGATCTGCGGGATGACGCCGGAGGCCGCGACGTTGCGGCGGAAGACCTCGCCGTAGCCGCCGAGTGCCGCGACGCCCTCCTGGATGCGGGCGCCGCCGGCATCGAAGATGCCGATGATCGGGGCGCGCATCTTCAGCGCCATGTCCTGGACCTTGACGATCTTGGCGGCGTGCGACTCCGAGAGCGAGCCGCCGAACACCGTGAAGTCCTTCGAGAACAGGAAGACCGTGCGGCCGTTGATGGTGCCCCAGCCGGTGACGACGCCGTCGCCGGGGATCTTCTGCTTCTCCATCCCGAAATCGGTGGAGCGGTGCTGCACGAACATGTCGAATTCCTCGAACGACCCGTGGTCGAGGAGGAGTTCGATGCGCTCGCGCGCCGTGAGCTTGCCGCGCTTGTGCTGGGCCACGACGCGGTTCTCGCCTCCGCCGAGACGGGCCTGGGCGCGCCGCTCCTCCAGCTTTTCGAGAATATCCTTCATGGGGTGGGCCTCGGGGCTCGTGCTGGCGTTTCCGGCCGCGTCCCGCCAGTCGCTCTCGCGGCGAGCTTGGCGGTCGGCCATCACGGCCCCATACCACAGTGGTTTCCGCGCGAACATCAATCCTTGAGCGAGGGCCGGGCCTGCTCAGACCGGGTGCGCGCCGAGGACCCCGGGTGTGGCGACGGGCATGCGGCGTGCCCCCGCGAGACGTCGCGCGACACCGATGGACGCCATCGCCGCGACGGCGATCAGGATACCGGCGCCCACATCGACGAAGTAGTGGCCGCCGTCGATCGGCGTCGCGGCGATGAGCATGGCATTCAGGGCGAGGCCCGGCCAGCGCGTGACCCGGGACATCCAGAGGTAGCGGGCGAACAATGTGCCGAGGGCCGCGTGGAAGCTCGGAAAGGTGATGATCCCCTCGACATGGCTGAGGGAGACGACCCGGAGCGTGCCGTCGCGCAGACCCGTCAGATGCGCGAGGTGGACGTAGGCGGCGGTCGGATCGACCCCCGGAAAATCCTCCGGTCGAAGGCCGAGATGCACGAACATCTCCGTCGCGGGCATCAGCCCGGAGATCAGGACGGTCGTGAGGCCGGCGATCATGTAGGCCAGCACGAAGTCCCGCAGCGCCCGGAGCCGCCCGGTGAACCCGAGCAGGACCACCAGCAGGATGACCTGCAGCATCAGGCTCTGATAGGCCAGGGACAGGGCGAAACCGAGATCCGGCCGCTCATTCAGGACGTGGAGATAGGCCGTCCAGTCGAGGCCGAGGGACTGATCGAGGTCGTGGAAGGTCTGGTCCCAGAGGGGGCCGCCGGTCGCCGCCGCCGCATAGGACAGCAGGCCGGCGCAGGCGCTGAAAGCGATGACCTGGGCAAGGCCCGACAGCGTGACCGCGAATGCCGGCTCCGGCCGCCGCGTGCTGTAGACGGTCGCCAGCAGTTCGAGCCCCAGGCAGGTCAGGGCCGGGGCGAGCGCGCTGCCGGGATCGAGGGCGAGGCCGGCCAGCCGCATCCAGGCTGCGGTGAGGACGGCGATGGCCAGGATGGCGAGCCAGAGACGCGCGCGCACGCGCTGAAAATCGGGGGGGATCCCCGCGCGCGACCGGGCGCGTTCCTCGATCTGTCGGGTCATCGGGTGCCGCCATCGTGACGGATCGCGGGGTAGCACGCGATCCGTTAACGGATACCCGAGCGCCCGCGTCAGCCGACGCGGGCCAGGGAGGCGAGACGCGCGGCGGCCTCGAACTCGGCCTGCCGCAGGGCGTGCCGGGCCTCGGCTTCCGCATCCCGCCCCCAGACGCTGGCCTGATAGGTTTCGTCCACATGCGCCGCCGCCCAGGCTTCGGCGGGGCTGAGCCGGCCCCGCAGCACGGCCAGCGCCAGCACGAGGGAGCCCGTCAGGGTCGTCAGCGTGTGGAGCGCGGCCAGCCGGAACGGGCCCTCGGTCTCCGCGATGGCCCGGCGCAGGGCGGCGACGGTGGTGTCCGGCTGGGTGACGTGCATCACGCCCTCGCCCAGGATGAAGCGGGCGCCGAGCGCGTCACGCGCCCAGTCGAGGACCGGATCCCAGGCCTCCCCCTGGGCCCGGACCAGCCGGTCGGGATCGCCGGCCCGGTAGGCCAGCAGGTCCGTGCCCGCATAAGCCGAGAGGTCGTCCACCACCGCGTCCCGGCGCGACGCCACGCCGTCGATCGCGGTGTTGGCGAGCCGCGTCAGCGGCATCGTGGCCGGATCGATGACGGCGACCTGTGCCGCCCACTCGGCAACCACAGCCTCGGCCAGCGCGTCCGTTGGCAGGACCAGCGGATTGCGGGCCGGGGTGTTGGCGGGGCGTCCGTCGAGGGTCAGGCGGAAGCCGTCCCCGTGCGCGGCGAGGCCGGCCCGCTCATAGAAGCGCTTGGGCAGGGCCGGCTTGCCGGGGCCGCGGGCCGCGGCGGTGGGATCGGCCGGGGCCGGGTTCTCGGGCTCACCGAGCCAGTCGGACTTCGAAATGTCGCTCATCCGGGATCAGATAGGGTCTCGGGGGTTCGGTCGCGAGGCGCGTTCGGGACGGGCGCCCCGGCGAACAGGGCGCCGAGGTCGGCCGCGCGCTCCACGACGATGGAGGCGCCCGCCCCGAAGAGCGCGCCCACGGGATGGTAGCCCCAGGCGACGCCCACCGCCGCCGTCCCGGCGCTCACCGCCATCGCCATGTCGTAGGTGGTGTCGCCGATCATCACCGTGGCCTCGGGCCCGGTGCCGGTCTCCGCCATGGCCTGGAGCAGCATGGCGGGGTCCGGCTTCGACGGCGCGTCGTCGGCGCTCTGGGTGGTGGCGAACCAGCCGTGCCAGCCGTGGCTCTCGATCAGGCGGTCGACCCCGCGCCGGGCCTTGCCGGTGGCGATGCCGAGCTGCACGTCGTCGCGGGCATGGAGATGCGCCAGTAGGTCGCCCATGCCGGGGAACAGCGGTTCCTCGTAGGCCGGGTCGAGGCGCAGGATGTTGAAGGCGCGCTTGTAGCTCTCCGACAGGCCCTCGATCGGCCCGTCGTCGCCCACGAGGCGCCGGAAGGCCTGGGGCAGGGACAGCCCGACCACCGAGAGGGACTCCGTCCGGCTCGGGGCCGCGAGGCCGTGCTCGGCGAAGGCCATGCCCTGTGCCGCCACGATGAGGTGCTGGCTGTCGACCAGGGTGCCGTCGACGTCGAAGACGATGAGCTTCACGGGAGCGGACCTGGGCTTCGGCGCGGGGACCTCACGGCTGGCGGCCCGGAGCGGCCTGGGGCTGGCCGGCGCGGGGACGGTCGTAGCCGAGCTTGCAGCGCACGAGGAAGCGGCGGCGGGGCCCGCCGCGCAGGCCCCGCGCATGCGAGATGCGGTTGCAGGCCGCGTAGGAGGGCCTGCGGTTGCGTCCGACCTGCGCCGCGCCGCGCCCGCCGGTCGTCCCCGCGGCGGGTGGCGCGGGCGGGCGCTGCACCGGGGGCTGCGCCGGGGCCTGCGCAACGGCGGGGGCCGTCTGCGCCGGGGCCTGGGGCCGGGTCTGCGCGGGAGGGGCCGACTGCGCCAGCGCGGGGGCGAGAAGCGCCACCAGGGCCAGGAGCGCCAGGCCCGTCACGGTCGCGGGCGTGAGGTTCGTGTCTCGATTCATCGTGTCGCGACGGTCCTTGACCGGTGGCGTCGCGCCGACCGGGATGTGTCGGGGAGGATAAGGCATGGGGCGCGCTTGCCAAGGTGGCGCCCGCCACGATGCCGTCATCCGGGGCGCGGGTTCGCTCTCAGGCCTCCGGTGCCTCGACGATGGGATCGTACCGCGCGGCATCGAAGCCGAGCAGGTTCCAGCTCTGCGCCATATGGGGCGGAAGCGGAGCGGTCACGTCCACCGGCTGGCCGGTGCGCGGATGCGGGATCACGATGCGGCGTGCGAGCAGGTGCAGGCGGTTCTGGATCCCGCCGGGCAATTCCCAGTTCTCGATGCTGAAGTATTTCGGGTCGCCGACGATCGGATGCCCGATATGGGCGGCGTGGGCCCGCAACTGGTGCGTGCGCCCCGTCACCGGCTTCAGCGACAGCCAGGCGAGCTTCTGGGCCGCGTTGTCCACCATCGCGTAGTAGGTCAGCGCATGCGCGGCGCCCTCGTCTCCGTGCTTGGCCACCCGCATCCGCGCATCCGCGTCGGTGGGCTCCTCCTTGGCGAGGTAGGTCGAGATGCGCCCCTGGGGAACGCGCGGCACGCCGGCGGTGAGCGCCCAGTAGACCTTGCGGGCCGAGCGCGAGCGGAAGCTCTTGGCGAGCGTCGCGGCGGCGAGCCGCGTCTTGGCCACGATGAGGCAGCCGGCGGTGTCCTTGTCGAGGCGATGGACGAGGCGGGGCTTCTGGCCGTCCTTGCCGGTGAGCGCTTCGAGCAGTCCGTCGACGTGCCGCACGGTGCCCGAGCCGCCCTGCACCGCCAGCCCGAAGGGCTTGTTGAGGATCATCATCTCGGCATCCTCGTAGAGGATGAGCGACCGGATGAAGTCGGCGTCGGTGGCGTCGCGGGTCGCCGAACGCGGGCGCTCGCTCTCGGCGTCGAGCTTCAGGGGCGGTACGCGCACGCTCATGCCCGGCTCCAGCCGGTCGTTGGGCTTGGCCCGCTTGCCGTCGACCCGGAGTTCGCCCTTGCGGACGATGCTCTGCACGCGGGTGAAGGGCAGTTGCGGAAAGCGCGTGGTCAGGAAGCGGTCGATCCGCATCCCGGCCTCGTCCTCTTCCACGGTCAGCGTCTGTACGCCGGAGGCCAGGGTGGCGGAGGCCGCCGCGCGCTGCTCGCGCCGGGTCGGGCCCTCCGGAACCGGAGCGGCCCCGCGCGGCGGACCGGTTCGGCTCGGGGGACCGGTTCGGCTCGGCGTACCGGCGCGGCTCGGCGCCTCCGGACGTTCGGTGCGCGGGGCTCGCGCCCGGCGCGGCGCCTGCGCGGAAGCCTCGGCCGGCTCGTGCAGGCCCGCCTCCGGCGCCTGAGCCTCGCGGTCGCGGGCCTCCTGGCCCGGCCGCCAGGGCGCGTGCTTGCCGGCCTCGCCCCGTCCCGCGGCCGCCCGCTGGGCGGCGTCGAGGGCGCTGGTGCGCGGGCCGGTCCGCTCGCGCTCGGGGCGCTTGAAGGTGCCGGGCTTGCCGGCTCGGCCCGGCGGTCCGCTACGGCCCGGTCCTGCGCCCTTGCGCCCGGATCCGCCGCGTGATGGTGGTCGTGTGGTCATGGCCTGCTCGTAACACCCGCCAGCCCCGCGACAAAGCGCGGGTGCGGCAGGTTCCTCTTTCGGGATGCGTCGGCGCGGGTCAGGCCGCGCGGCGCGCCGCCTCGATGGTCAGCCCCGTGCCGACGGAGCCGAAGGTGTCGCCGTCGACCACGCGGGCCTTCGGCACGCAGGCCGTCAGCGCGGCGCGGACATGCGGCAGGCCCGTCGAACCGCCGGTGAGGAACAGGGCATCGATCCGGTCGGCGTCCAGTCCCGCCTGGGCGAGGCAGCGGGCGATCCGCTCCGCGATGCGCCGGGCGAGTTCGTCCGTGTTCACGACGAGGCCCGCGCGATCGATCTCCGCCGCGAGCCCGGCCTCGACCCAGTCGAGGGCGATGCGGCCGTGGCCGTGCTCGGAACTGGCGATCTTGGCACCCTCCACTTCCATGGCCAGCGAATGGCCGCGCTCGGCTTCCACCACGGTCTGGAGCCGCGCGAGGAGGTCGGGCCGCCGCGCATCGCGGCGGACCTCCTCGATCTCCCGCAGGGTCTTGGCATTGTAGAGCCGGTTGATGCTCGACCAGGTGGCGAGGTCGTGGAAGTAGCCCGTGGGCACGTCGAGGTCGCCCCGGTTCATCGCGCTGCCCAGGCCGAGCAGCGGCATCACGATGCCGAGGCTGAGGCGGCGGTCGAAATCCGTGCCGCCGATGCGCACGCCGTCATTGGCCAGGATGTCGTCGCCCCGGTCCGCCCTGGCGTGTCGCGCCGGCGACAGCCGCACGATGGAGAAGTCGGAGGTGCCGCCACCGATATCGGCGATGAGGGCGATCTCCTCCGTGCGCACCTGCTGCTCGTAGTCGAGGGCCGCGGCGATCGGTTCGAACTGGAAGGAGACGTGGCGGAAGCCGACGCTGGCGGCGATCTCGCGCAAGGCGCCCTCGGCCCGGGCGTCGCCCTCGGGATCGCCGTCGACGAAGTGGACGGGGCGGCCATGCACCACGGTGTCGAGGGACTGGCCGGTCGCGGCCTCCGCCCGCGCCTTCACGGCGCTGAGATAGCGCCCGATGACGTCGCGGAACTTGATCCGCTCACGCCCCACCGGCGTCGTCTCCTCGAGCAGGGAGGAGCCGAGGACCGACTTCAGGCTGCGCATGAGGCGCCCCGGCGTGCCCTCCACGTACTCGGCCATGGCGGCGCGCCCGACGAAGGGCGCCTGCCCCGGGGGGAAGAAGATCGCGCTCGGGATGGTGAGGTGGCGGCCTTCCAGGGGAACCAGGGCGGGTGCCCCGCCGGTGACGAGGCCGAGGGTGGTGTTCGAGGTGCCGAAATCGAGGCCGCAGGCCGCCATGATGGTCTCCGGCATCAGCGCTGGATGATTGGGCCGGCCCACCTACAGGCTCGCTCCGGCGAGGTCCACCGACTTTTGTGCGGTGCGGTCGCCCCTCGCTCATTCCTCCGACGCGCGCCGCTGGCGGCGCAGGGTCTCCCAGTGGGCGAGACGGTCGGCGTAGCGCTGCTCCATGCCCCGGTTGGTCGGCGCGTAGAACTGCTGGCGGCCGAGCTTCTCCGGCCAGTAATCCTGGCCCGAGAAGGCGTCGGGCTCGTCGTGGTCGTAGCGGTAGCCCTCGCCGTAGCCGATCTTGCGCATCAGCTTGGTCGAGCCGTTGAGGATGGTGCGGGGCGGCGGCAGCGAGCCGTGCGCCTTGGCCACCCGGGTGGCAGCCTTGTAGGCCTCGTAGACCGCGTTCGATTTCGGCGCGCAGGCGAGATAGACCGTGACCTGGGCGAGCGCGAGTTCGCCCTCGGGCGAGCCGAGGAAGTCGAAGGCGTCCTTGGCGGCGGTGGCGACCACCAGGGCCTGCGGGTCGGCGAGCCCGATATCCTCCACCGCCATGCGCACGAGGCGGCGGGCGATGAACAGGCGGTCCTCGCCCCCGTCGAGCATCCGGCAGAGGTAGTAGAGCGCCGCGTCCGGGTCGGAGCCGCGCACGGTCTTATGCAGGGCGCTGATGAGGTTGTAGTGCCCCTCCTGGGACTTGTCGTAGATCGGCGCGCGCCGCTGGATGATGGCCTGCAACCCTTCCGCGTCGAAGACTTCCCCCGGCTTCGCCGAGCGCCAGACCTCCTCGGCGAGGGTCAGGGCGGCGCGCCCGTCCCCGTCGGCCATGCGCACGAGGACGCCGCGCGCCTCCGCGTCGAGGGGCAGGGGCTGGTCCGTCAGGGCCTCGGCCCGGACCATCAGCTTGGCGATCGCGACATCGTCGAGCGACCGGAACAGCAGCACCCGGGCCCGCGACAGCAACGCGGCGTTCAGCTCGAAGGACGGGTTCTCGGTGGTGGCGCCCACCAGCGTCACCGTGCCGTCCTCCATCACGGGCAGGAAGGCGTCGAGCTGCGAGCGGTTGAACCGGTGGATCTCGTCCACGAAGAGCAGCGTGCCCCGGCCCATGGCCCGGCGCCCGCGCGCCGCATCGAACACCTTCCGGAGTTCGGCGATGCCGGAGAAGATCGCCGAGATCTGCTCGAAATGCAGGTCGGTCTCGTGGGCGAGCAGCCGCGCCACGGTGGTCTTGCCGGTGCCGGGCGGTCCCCAGAACACCAGCGATCCGAAGGAGCGGGCCTTGAGGAGGCGGGTCAGGGCCCCGTCCGGCCCGGTCAGGTGCTCCTGGCCCACCACCTCCGCGAGGGTTTTCGGGCGCAGGGCATCCGCGAGGGGGCGGGGCGCGGCGTTCGCGAGGCCGGCCGAGGCGAAGAGATCGGACATCGGTGCATCAAAGACGTGGGCGCCGGCCGACCGCAACCCGTAAAGATCGCGGCCTCCGGCCCATCGACAGGCTCTCCGGCCCTATCCCCCGAACACCGAGGTCAGCACCTCGCCGCCCCGGTTGATCGAGACCTCCCACATGTTGAGGCTGTTGCGGGTGATCCGCTCCAGGTCCTTGGTGGTGGCGATCGGCATGCCGTTGATCGCCACGATCATGTCGCCCTTCTGCAGGCCCGCCCGGGCGGCGACCGAGCCCTCGTCGACGCCCGAGACGGCGACGCCCTCGGCGGGGAAATCGGCCTGAAGCTCCTCGGCGACCGCCGGCGAGGTGTTGACCAGGGTGGCGCCGAGGAAGGGCGAGCGCGTGCGGACCTTCAGGGTGTCGCGCGGCCGCGTCTCGGGGGCGGGTCCGAGCTTGACCGTCACCGTCGAGCGGCCGGTGCCCCGCAGGATGCCGAACTGGGTCTGGCCGCTGAGGCCCTTGAGGGCGAAGCGGTAGCCGAAGGCCTCGGGGTCGTCGACCGCCTTGCCGTCGACCGTGAGGATGAGGTCGCCGCGCTTCAGGCCCGCCTCCTCCGCCGGGCTCTTGGCCTGCAGGCTCGCCACGAGGACGCCGGTGGGATGGTCCAGCCCCATGCTCTCGGCGATGTCGGGGGTGACGTTCTGGACGCGGGCGCCGAGCCAGGGGCGGCGCACGGCCGTGGCCCCGCCCTTGGCGGTCTCCACCACGGCGCGGACCATGCTCGCCGGGATCGCGAAGCCGATGCCGTGGCTGCCCCCCGACTGCGAGTAGATCGCGGTGTTGATGCCCACGAGCCGGCCCTGGAGGTCCACCAGCGCGCCACCGGAATTGCCCGGGTTGATCGCCGCATCCGTCTGGATGAAGAACTGGTAGTCGGAGGAGCCGACCTGCGTGCGCGCCAGGGCCGAGACGATGCCCTGCGTCACGGTCTGGCCGACGCCGAACGGGTTGCCGATCGCCATCACGAAGTCGCCGACCTCGAGGGCTTCCGAATCGCCGAAGGCCATCGGGATCAGGCCCCCGGTCGGGTTCTTGATCTTGACCACGGCAAGGTCGGTGCGGGGGTCGCGCAGGACGATGGTGGCCTCGAACTCGCGGCGGTCGGCGAGCGCGATGCGCACCTCGTTCATGTTCTCGATGACGTGGTTGTTGGTGATGACGAGACCGGATTCGTCCACGATCACGCCCGAGCCCAGGGACTTCTGGGCCCGCTCGCCCGGCGCGCCACCGCGCCCGCGCCCGCCGCCGTTCTCGCCGAAGAACCGGCGCATGAACTCGTCCATGGCGCTGCGGCTCTGGCCCCGCGCCTCCACGTGGGAGCCGTAGACGTTCACCACGGAGGGGGCGGCCCGCTTCACCACGGGGGCGAAGGAGAGCTGGACCTGCGCCTTCGATTGCGGCGCCGCCTTCTCGGGGGCCGCATCGGGCGACTTCATTATCTGCGCCGAGGCGGGCGCGATCATGAGGGCCGCGGTCAGCAGCGAAGCGAGCGGACGGAACGAGCGCGCCATGTGGGACTCCCGGAGACAGGGCGTGGCGGCCCTCGTCCTAGGGGGGCCGCCACGGTTGCCGGGCTATCTAGACGCGCCGACGCAGCGACGCGAGGGGCATCGGCGCCCGAGCCGGTTACGAACGCCCGATCAGCGCGGTGAACCGGCCCGCGCGCTTGGCCAGGGCGGCGAAGCAGCTCAGCGACGCGTCGGCCGCCCGCTGCATCTCGTCGACCTGGATCCGGAGGGCGTCGGCCGGGGTCCTGGCGCCGGAGAGCGCCTGCCAATGGGCCAGGGCCGCCGTGCCCTCGCCGCGCAGGTAGGTCAGCAGCGTGGCGTTGACCTCGCCGAGCTCTCCCATCACCTGCCCGATCCGGGGAGACCCGGCGCGCTTCGTGAGGGTCTGGAAGCCGGGACCCGGCTCCGGGATGGACGGCACGGCGACGGGAATGCCTTCGAGCGCCGGGAGCGGGTTCGCGATGGGGGCGGCGACCGGCTCGGGCATGGCCTCGGCGAAGGACTCGGAGGCGGCGCTCGCGGCCTCCACGGCCTCCGTGGCGAGCGGGAGCGGCTCGGCCGCCGCTTCCGGCACGACCGTGAGGTTTTCGGCGAGGGTGGGTTCGGAATCCGTCGCGTCGCTCCGGTCGGTACCGGAGGGCGGCGCGGCCTCGGGTTCCCCGCCGCCATGCGCCGCGAGGGCGTCCGCCGACACGCCTTCCAGCAGCGTCTCGTGGATGTTCGCGTCCGACGCCCCGGCGGGGGCGTCCGGCAGGGATTCCCCGTCCCGGCCCGCCCCGTCGACGCCCTGCATGCTGTCCGTGTTCATCGCTCCCCCCTCGCGGTCGTCCGTCGGCGGGGTCGAGGCTGGCGCCCGACCTCGAAGCGGGGGTGGCGTTCTGCGGCGTCTCGCCATGGCTGTCGTCTCCCTCGCGTTCCTGAGCGGCGATCCGGGTTCGAGGCCGCGCCGCTTGGGGACCGCCGCCCGTCGGCTCGAAGCCGCGTCCCGTCGCAACGCGCGCGGGACCGGTTTGGCTGTCCTGGCCGGCTCGAAATCCCGGGCACGCCCGGGATTTCGAGACCGGATGTCGCCCGCTCAGGCGGAGGGGCGCAGGGTGTTCTGGGCGAAGGCGCCGAGATCCTGGGCCTGGGCCTGCAGGTTGGCGACGCGGCTGCGCAGGAACTCGCTCTGAAGCTCGAAGGCCTCGCGCAGGTCGCGGCTGCGAACCAGCTTCTGGGCGAAATCGAAGGTCGCCGAGGCGTTCTCCTGGACCTGATCGAAGCCCTTGGCGACGACGGTCTGCAGCGAATCCTGCACCGACTTCGAGGTGGTCTGCAGCTGCTCGGCGGTCTTGACCGCCGTGCCGACGAAGGTGTCGACGGCGGTGCGGGCCTGATCGACGCTCTTCTCGGCGAAAGCGCGCATCTCGGCGGGGATCTCGAAGGTCTGGCCGTTCATCTCGGTTCTCTCCAAGGCGGGTCAATCGATTTGACGCGCTGCAGAAGTCTTATGTTGCAGTGCAACATAACCGTCAAGGCCGGATCGCGAAAAGCTGCAAAATCTTGCCGACATTCGAATCGACTTTCAAGCCGCCGAATTCAGCGGGCCGTTGATCTCGCGTCGGCTTCCCTGCGCGGTGAGAATACGGTCGTAGACGCACAGCAGCGCGGCGGCGTGATCCGACAGGGTCATCGGCGCCGCCCAGTAGCGCGCATGCGCGGCCGCGCCGAGGCGCGCCGCCGTGGCGTCCTCGCCCAGGGCCGCGAAGGCCCGGGTGAGCGCCGCCTCCTCGGGTGGAACGGAGAAACCGTTCACCCCGTCGCGGACGGCCTCGGACGCCCCCGAGCGATCGGACGCGACCACGGGAATCCCGTTGGCGAGGGCCTCGTAGATCGTGAGCGGCCCGGTCTCGTACCAGCGGGAGGGGGCTGCGATGGCGCGCGCCCGCCCGTGCAGGATGCGCCAGACGGCCTCGGGGGCCTGCCAGCCGAGGAGTTCGATGCCGGGACGGTCCCGAAGCGAATCCTCCAGGGGGCCCGCGCCGATGAACAGGGCGGGCAGGCCGGCCGCGCGGGCGGCCTCGGCCACGAGGTCGGCGCCCTTCTCCCGCGTCAGGCGCCCGACATACGCGATGGCGTCGCCCCGCGCTGGCTCGGCCGGCGGGCCGTTCGCCACCCGCACGGGGTTGTCGACGCGGTGGTGGTGGAGGGCCAGGTTCCGCATCAGCCCGCCCATGCGCGACAGGCTCGCATCGCAGACGTGGATGACGTCGAGGCGCCGCCGCCTCAGGGCCGCGCGCAGGGAGACCGAGCGGCCGACCCGCACGAGCTTGTGCAGCCGGCTGCGTCCGTCGCAGGGGGCGGCCACGCAGGCGGCCGAGAGCGGCCTCAGCGTGCAGGGCTCGGCCCGGTCGAAGCGGTAATAGACCCCGTTCGGACAGGCGAGGAAGTAGTCGTGCAGGGTCGTCACCACGGGCAGGCCGCGGGAGAACAGGACCGGAAACACGCTCGGCGACAGGCTGCGCGTCCATTGATGGAGGTGCACGAGGTCGGGCCGCGCCGGCAGCCCGTCGAGGGCCGCCCCGAGGCGGATGGCGGCCTCGGAATCCCAGAGGCCGTTTAGCGCCGCCTTGTGCGCCGGACGCTGCCAGATGTCGGTGGTGCCGAGGCAGATCCGCCGGATCCGCGGATGGTCGAGGAGGGGATCGGCCGGCCCCGCGATGGCCTGGATGTAGGTGACGTCGGCGCCCGCCTCCGCGAGACCGCGCGCGGATTCCACCGCCACCTTCTCGGCGCCCCCGCTCGCCACCGCGAACTCGGCCAACACGACGATCTGCATGGCGGAGCCCAGGATGTCCGACGCGGTCCGGCCGCAGGCTCGCGATTTACCCGGGATCAACGCACGTTCGGTAAAGATCCCGCGCAGATTTCGCTGGCCGGGACTGTCCGCATGCATGTCGTCCTCGTCGTCGATCACGCCTTCGTCAATGGAGGGCAGGCCAAGGTGGCCCTGGATGCCGGCCTCGGCCTGCGGCTGCGGGGGCATCGCGTCACCGTGTTCGCCGCCGTCGGCCCGCCCGATCCGCGCCTGGAGGCCGCGGGCATCCGGGTGGTCTGCCTCGGGCAGGACGATATCGGGACGACCACGAACAAGCTCGCCTTCGCCGCGCAGGCCATCTGGAACCGCACGGCGGCCCGGCGCCTCTCCGCCGAACTGCGCGGCCTCGACCCGCGCGACACGGTGGTGCATGTCCACGCCTTCGCCAAGGCACTCTCGCCCTCCATCGGCCGCAGCTTGGCCGCTTCGGGCCTGCCGCTGCTCTACACGATGCACGAGTTCTTCCTCGTCTGCCCGAACGGCGGGTTCTACGAGTATCAGGCCGCGCGGATCTGCCACCGCACGCCGATGTCGGCGGCCTGCCTGACCACGAACTGCGATGCCCGCAGCTACCCGCGCAAGCTCCTGCGGGTGGTGCGCCACGCCGCCCTCGAACACGTGGCGGGCATGAAGGAGCTGTTTGCCGACATCGTCACCATCAGCGCCCTGCAGGAGCGGGTGATCGCGCCGCACCTGCCCGCCGCGACCCGCTTCCACCGGGTCGACAACCCCATCGCGGTGACGAAGCCCCCGCCCCGCTCCGGCCCGCCGGGCGACTTCCTGTTCGTCGGGCGCATCTCCACCGAGAAGGGCGCGCCGATCTTCGCGGAAGCCGCGCGCCGCGCCGGCGTGCGGCCGGTCTTCGTGGGGGACGGGCCCGCCCGGGCGGAGCTCGAAGCCCGCTATCCCGAGGCGGTGATGCTCGGCTGGCGGGACGAGGCCGGCGTCCAGGCCCTGATGGGGCGGGCCCGCGCCCTGGTGTTCCCGAGCGTCTGGTACGAGGGCCAGCCGCTCACCGTCTACGAGGCCCTCGCCTGCGGAGCCCCGGTCATCGTCAGCGACGCCTGCGCGGGGCGCGAGGCGGTGGAGGATGGCGAGACCGGGTACTGGTTCCGCTCCGGCGATGCCGACGCGCTGGCCGCGCACCTGACCCGGCTCAAGGACGACGACCTCGCCGCGCGCATGGGCCGGGCGGCCTCTGAGCGCTACTGGGCCGCGCCCCTCACCCTCGCGCTCCACCTCGACCGGATCGCGGCGATCTACGAACGCGTGCTGCGCGACGCGGTGGGGGCGAGCGCGCGTCCGGGCCGGACGGCGGCCGGTCACGCGGTGGCGGCCACGCCCTGAGCGCGCGAGCCGCCCCGGGGCGAATCGGGCGACCCGGCTTCCCTCCGGTGAAACGGGCGGCCGCGCCCGGCGTTGAACCCGGTCACGTGCCGAGCCCGGTGCCCGCCCGGGTGCCGGCCGCAGAACCGAAGGAACGCCCCCGATGGCCGATCAGCAGAAGAACCCGGAGACCGATCTGATCTCCACCACGCAGAAGCCGGCTCCGAAGGGTTCCGACAAGTCGCGTCCCGAGAATCAGCCGGGCGAGCTCGACGAGCGCCTGGACGAGGCCCTCGAGGAGACCTTCCCATCGAGCGATCCGGTCTCGGTGAAGGTGACGAAGTAAGGCGCATCCCGCTCCCGTCCTGTCGGGCGCCGAACGCAAGAACGCCGGGGCGACGGATCGCCCCGGCGTTCTGATGTTTCGCGGGCGGTTTCGCGACCGGCGAAAGCCCCTCAGGCGGCTTCGAGCAGGCGGCGGGCGATGACCTGTGCCTGGATCTCGGCGGCACCCTCGAAGATCGAGAGGATGCGGGCGTCGCAGAGCACGCGGCTGACCGCGTATTCCAGTGCGAAGCCGTTGCCGCCGTGGATCTGCAGGGCGTTGTCGGCCGCCGCCCAGGCGACGCGGGCGCCCAGCAGCTTGGCCATGCCGGCCTCGAGGTCGCAGCGCTTGCCCTCGTCCTTCTCGCGGGCGGAGAAGTAGGTGAGCTGGCGGGCGATGTTGATCTCCACCGCCATCATGGCGATCTTGTCGGCCACACGCGGGAAGTTGATCAGCGCCTTGCCGAACTGCACCCGCTCCTCGGCGTAGCGCAGGCCGAGGTCGAGGGCGTTCTGCGCCACGCCGATGGCGCGGGCCGCCGTCTGGATGCGGGCGGACTCGAACGTCTGCATGAGCTGGGTGAAGCCCTTGCCCTCGACCTCGCCGAGCAGGTTGGCCGCCGGCACCTCGAAATTGTCGAAGGCGAGCTCGTATTCCTTCATGCCGCGATAGCCGAGCACGTGGATCTCGCCCCCCGAGAGGCCGGCCACCGGGAAGGGCTCGGCATCGGTGCCGCGCGGCTTCTCGGCGATGAGGAGCGACAGGCCCTTGTGGCCCTTCTCCTCGGGCTTGGTGCGCACGAGGCAGGTCATGATGTCGGCGCGCACGGGGTGCGTGATCCAGGTCTTGTTGCCCGAGATCTTCCAGACCTCGCCGTCCTTGACCGCCTTGGTGCGCAGGCTCGCCAGATCGGAGCCGGTGTTCGGCTCGGTGAACACGGCGGTGGGGAGCGTGTCGCCGGAGGCGATGCCGGGCAGGAAGCGGTGCTTCTGCTCCTCGGTACCGCCGCACAGGATGAGTTCGGCGGCGATCTCCGAGCGGGTGCCGAGCGAGCCGACGCCGATATAGGCGCGGGACAGCTCCTCCGAGACCACGCACATGGAGATCTTCGGCAGCCCCATGCCGCCGTACTCCTCGGGAATCGTCAGGCCGAAGACGCCGAGCTCGGCCATCTTGGTGACGATCTCCATCGGGATGTAGGCGTTCTGGCTGTGCCATTCGTGGGCGTGCGGCACGACCTCGGCGAGGCCGAAGCGGCGCATCTCGGAGCGGATCGCCTCCATGTCCTCGTCGAGGCCCGACTTGCCGATGGTGGCCGAGCCGCCGTTGTCGCGGATGCGGGCGACGAGGGCCGCGCGGTTCTCGGGGGTGTTGCCCTCGGCGATCAGGGTCTCGACGGCCGCGCTGCGGAACTTCGCGATCTCGCGGGCGGCGAGGCCGAGGGAGCCCGTGGGGCGTACCATCTCGCCCTGGCTCATGGGGATGCCCGAGAACATCTGGTCGAGGTACTCGCCCAGCCCGATCCGCACGAGCAGGCTCTCGGTCTCGCCGAATTCGCCGGCTTCCGTCAGGCGCTGCGCGTAGGCGCCGAGTTCGCGCACGCCCTCGGCGTAGGTGGCGATCCAGGCCAGCCCGTGGGTGGCGTGCTGCTGGAGCTCCATCTTCTCGGCCGAGATCTTGCCCTCGTCGGACAGGACGGTGGCGCGCACCCGCCGGGTCGCCTCCGCCACGAGGCCCTTGACGGCCTCGGCCGCGTCGCGGGCCAGGGACAGGAGGTCCTGCGGTTCGGTCGTGACGACGGGTGAGGCGGACATGGCAAGCTCGCTGTGTGAGATGAAGCGCTTTGCCGGTCATTATAGGCAGGTTTGCCGACACTGTAGAGGCGTCTCGCCGCATCGCGGCATAATCCTGCTTGAATGCATGATGCAGGAACGGAAAAAATCGTGATTGTTCTGCGTTTCCCGGGGGGTGATGAATTTTATTGAGTGTCCGGACAAAGAAAAAAATCACCCGCGATGGGCGATCAGCACGCCCAGGGCCGCCAGGAGCATGCCGCCCATCTGCACCGGTTCGAGGGTCTCGCCGAAGAGGGCGTAGGCCATCAGGGCGGAGACCGGCGGCACCAGGAAGAGGAGCGCGGCGACGCCCGCCACCGCCCCGCGCCGGATCAGGGCGAGGAGCAGCAGGATGCCGGCCACCGAGTTGATCAGGATCGACCAGGCCAGCCCGAGCCAGAGCGGCGTCGACGCGTCGAAGCGCCCCGTCCCGAACAGCAGGGCCGCCGGCACGGCGAGGCCGGCCGCCCCGATGAACTGGATGGTGGCGTTGCTGAGGAGATCCCCGCCGCCGCCGCGGCCCTTCTGCCAGAGCGTCCCGCCCGTCATCGCGACCATGGCGGCGAGGCAGGCCGCGAGCGCGGGGACCGGGATGCCGGCGGAGCCCGAGGCCCCGACCTTCGGGGCCAGGACGAGGAGCGCACCGGAGAAACCGGCGGCGATGCCGAGCCAGCGCCGCCGGCTGACGGGCTCGCCGAGGACCGGCCCCGCCAGCATCGCGGTGAGGAGGGGTTGCAGGCTGCCGACCAGGGCCGCGATGCCGGCGGGCAGGCCGTTCTGGACCGACCAGAACACGCCGATGACGTAGACGCCCTGCATCAGGACGCCGGCGATGCCCGCATGGAACCAGCCGGAACGGTCGCGGGGCCAGCGCGCCCCGAGCCCCCGCGCGAGGGCTGCCAGCACGAGCGCGACGCCGACGACGCGCAGCGCCACGAAGGTCAGGGCCTCGGCATGGGGCGCCACGAAGCGGGCCGCGACGAAGCCGGTCGCCCAGATCAGGACGAAGAGGCCGGGAATGAGGGCCGAAGCGTGCGGAGGCATGATGGCGCGCAGGCAGCACGGCGACTCCGCGAATTCAAGCGGATCGGGCTACATCCGCACGCGACCCGTTGCGCGAACGGCGCGCGTTGCGTTTAGAAGACGCCCCGCCCCGACATTTCGAGGATACGCCCCCGCCCCGTGAGCCGCCTTCGCAAACCCTTCGAGATCGCGGGCGTCGCCGCGCAACGCTTCGTCGCCCATGACGGCTGGGCCATCGCCAGCCACATCGCGCTCTCGACCCTCACCGCCCTGTTCCCCTTCCTCATCCTGCTCGCGGCCCTCGCCGGCCTGTTCGGGACGAAGTCGCTCGCCGACGAGGCGGGCGTCCTCATCTTCGATGCCTGGCCCCGCGAGGTCGCCAAGCCGATCGTCGCCGAGATGCACCGGGTGCTCACCGAGCAGCGCGGGGGCGTGCTCACCATCGGCGCGGTGCTGGCCCTGTATTTCTCGTCCTCGGGGGTCGAGAGCCTGCGGGTGGGGCTCAACCGGGCCTACGGCCTGCGCGAGGCGCGGCCCTGGTGGCTGACGCGGCTGGAATCCATCGGCTACGTCGTCTGCGGCGCCTTCGCGATGCTGGCCTTCGCGCTCCTGGTGGTTCTGGGCCCCCTGATCTGGCGCAAGATCATCAACGTGGCGCCGGGCCTGGAGCCCCTGAGCCTGACGGTGGCCATCGGCCGGATCAGCATCACCGCCTTCCTGCTGCTCAGCGTCCTCATCATCGCCCACAAGTTCGTCGCCACGGGGCGCCGCTCGGTGATGTCGGTGGTGCCGGGCATCGCCGTGACCCTGCTGCTCTGGTTCCTGGCCGGGCTCGGATTCGGCTACTACCTCGACCGATTCTCCAACGCCTACGCCTCAACCTATGGCGGGTTGGCCACTGCGATGGTGTTCCTCGTCTTCCTGTACTGGCTCGCGGCCATGTTCCTGTTCGGCGGCGAGATCAATGGCACCGTCATTGCAGCGCGCCGGGTGCGGCTCCAGGCGCGGATGCAGGAACGGCAGGCACGGGCTCGCGGGCTCTGAGCCGGCTGCTTCATCTGCGCGCAGCGCTCGCGATGACATCCGCCTGTGACCTGCACGGCCTAGTGTCCCGGTTCGGCCACGGGCAGTGAGGGGCAGGCGTCGCTGCGGCCCGGGGGACATTCGATGCGGATCAGGTTCGGTTGCGAGATGGGCTACGAGTTCCCGCAGCCGACGCCCCTGATCGCCCGCCTGAATTCCTATCCGGTCAAGGGGCTCGCGGCGGTTCCGCCGGACGTGCTGACCCTCGATCCGCCCCTGCCCGTGCGCACCTTCCGGGACGTCTTCGGCAACCGGACCGTCCGCTTCGTGGCTCCCGCCGGCGGCCTGACCCTCAGCGTCCGGGCGGAAATCGAGGATGACGGCGCCCTCGATCCCGTGGTGCCGGAGGCGGAGGAGCATCGGGTCGAGGACCTGCCCGAGGAGGCCCTGCCCTTCCTCGTGGCGAGCCGCTACTGCGAGTCCGACCTGCTCTCGGGCGAGGCCTGGGCCCTGTTCGGCGACCTGGAGCCCGGCTGGTCACGGGTGCAGGCGGTCTGCGACTACGTCCACGCGCACATCGCCTTCGGCTACGGCTACGCCCATGTGGACCGCACCGCCGCCGATGCCTTCGCGAGCCGGCGCGGCGTCTGCCGCGACTACGCGCACCTGTTCGTGGCCTTCTGCCGGGCCCTCAACATCCCGACCCGCTACTGCACCGGATATCTCAGCTTCATCGGCGAGCCCGAGCCGCACGCCCCCGGCGACTTCGCGGCCTGGACCGAGGTCTATCTCGGCGGGGCCTGGCACGTGTTCGATCCGCGCAACAACGCGCCGCGCCGGGGACGCATCCTCGTGGCGCGCGGACGGGATGCGGCGGACGTGCCCCTGACGCACACCTTCGGGGCGAACCGGCTCACGAAGTTCCGGGTCTGGGCGGAGGACGCGGCGGCGCCGCCCGTCGAGGACTGACCGCCGGTCTCGCTCCGACGCTCGGGCCGATCCGAACTCGCTCGACGCGGCGGGACGGTTTCCCTCCGGCGGTCGCGGATTCCCTGGCCGGCCTCGTCTCGCCACGCGTTCTTCCCTTTCCTGCGTAGGGAAGAGGGACAGGTGTGGGGCACCTCGGCGAGCTTGGACCAACTCATCCGAACACCGCTGTAAGCTCCTCCTGACACAAAGAAAAACCCTCCCGGACTTGGTCCGGAAGGGCCCTCTCGAACAGTGTTCCTGGCGGCCGGGTCAGGCCGCCAGGGCCATGTCTTCGGGCTCCTGGGCGGCCATGAACTGGGCCCGGGCGAGGTCGGCGAAGCGGCCGTTCTCCGCGACGAGTTCGTCGAAGCTGCCCGACTCCACGATCCGGCCCTCGTGGAAGACGAGGATGCGGTCGGCGTTGCGGATCGTCGCGAGGCGGTGGGCGATCACGAAGGTGGTACGGCCCTCCATCACCGCTTCGAGTGCGCCCTGGAGCTTGCGCTCGGTGGTGGCGTCGAGGGCGGAAGTCGCCTCGTCGAGGATCAGCACCGGCGGATTCTTGAGCAGGGCCCGGGCGATGGAGAGGCGCTGGCGCTCGCCGCCGGAGAGGGAGCGGCCGCGCTCGCCGATCACCGTGTCGAGGCCGTCCGCCTGACGGGCCATGAACTCGGTGGCCTGTGCCCGCTCCAGCGCATCGAGCATCTCGGCATCGGTCGCGTCCGGACGGCCCACCTGCAGGTTCTCACGGATCGAGCGGGCGAACAGCATCGGCTCCTGGAAGACCACGCCGATGTTGTGGCGCAGGCTGGAGAGGCCGATGTCGCGGATGTCGGTGCCGTCGATGCGGATGGCGCCGTGATCGGGGTCGAAGGCCCGGTGCAGCAGGCCGAGGGTGGTCGACTTGCCGGATCCCGTGGTGCCCACGAGCGCGATGGTCTGCCCCGACTGGGCGGTGAAGGACACCTCCTCCAGGGCCTTGCGGCGCGGGGTGTAGGAGAAGCCGACGCCCTCGAACGTGACCTCGCCGTCGAAGCGCGCGACCTGCTTGGCGCCCGGACGGTCGTGGACGGCCGGCGTGGTGTCGAGGATCTCGAAGTACTCGGCGATCTTGGGCATCTGCTGGAACAGGCCATTGATGCAGGTGGCGACCTGATCGAGGCGCGAGACCAGCATGGTGGCCAGGCTCATGAAGGCCACGACTTCGCCGACGCTGGCCTGACCGTGCTGGTGCAGCGCGATGCCGGTGATGAAGATCGCCGTCATGGTCAGGGTCGCGGAGGCGCGGGTGGCGACGTTGGCGAGCGCCCACCAGGACAGGACCGGGATCTGCGCGGCGAGCAGGTTGCGGATGATGTCGTGCATCGCCTCCTTCTCCGCCTTGGCGCGGGTGAAGGACTGGATGACCGCGACGTTGCCGAGGGCATCCGAGGCGTGCTCGGCCAGACCCGACTGGTAGGCCTCGACCCGGCCCTGCAGGGTCTCGGTGCGGCGCATGACCATGGTGGTGAGCGCCGTGAAGGCGAGCACGAGCACCACGAGGATCGAGCCGAGCTGCCAGTTCACGAACAGGGTCATGGGCAGGAGCACGATCAGCGACACGAAGGCCACGAAGTGGTCGCGGAAGAAGCCGAGCCAGAGCCAGAACATGCCGTTCGAGCCTTCCAGCATCGCCTTCAGGACGCGGCCGGAATGGTTCGAGGAGTGGAAGGCGAGGGGCAGCTCGAGCACGTGCTCGAAATAGTTCGCCATGGCGGCGAGGCGGTTGCGGTGGGCCAGCCGGTCGGCATGGAGCGCGATGGTGACGCCCGCCGCGATGGTGAACAGGCCGAAGGCCACCCAGGCGCCGATCAGCGGCGCCAGCGTCGCGAAGGCGTTGCCGTCGCGGTTCAGGTGCGTGAGCTTGTCGATGATGCGGCCCATCAGCAGCGGTTCGGCGAACGCCGCCACCGCCAGCGCCACATTGGCGACCGCCAGCACCGCCGCGAGGCGACGGTCGGCGCCCAGAAGGCCCATGACTCGCGCGTAAAGACGAACCAACGACATGATCCCGTGTGCTCCGTGCCGGCTCGAAAGCCGCCAAACCCGTGCCGCCGAACCAGGGCGATCAAGCCCTTGGCGTGCCGTGCCTTATGTCGGGCGCTCCCTGAACGGGGCATGACCCGAACCGACAGGGTTTGGCCAGGGTTTTTACGGTTCGTTCAACCTGAATCCGTAAACGTGGGGACGGCGCCTCGTCTCGCGGCGCCGACGCGGCCTGCGGGCCGCCGCACAGGCTTCGGGTGACCATGGATCTCGCAACCGGTATCGGCCTTGTCGGCGGCTTCGGCGTGGTCTTCACGCTCATCATGATCGATGGCGGCAACTTTGCCGCCTACTTCGACAAGCACGCGGTGATCGTGATCTTCGGCGGCGCCACCGCCGCCACGATGATGCGCTTCCCGTTCTCGACGATGATGCACGGGCTGCCGATGGGCCTGCGCTACGCCTTCTCGATGCGCGCCATCAAGCCGCGCGACCTCATCGAGGAGATCACCAAGATCGCCGACGTGGTCCGCAAGTCCGGCCCGATGGCGCTGGAGAACATGGAGATCTCCGATCCGTTCCTGGCCCAGGGCGCACGCTACATCGCCGACGGCTACGACCGCGAGTTCATCCGCGACACGATGGAGCGCGACCGCGACAACTTCCTGATGCACCTCGACGAGGGCTCGAAGATCTACCGCGCCTTCGGCGACTGCGCGCCCGCCTGGGGCATGATCGGGACGATCCTCGGCATGGTGACGATGTTCGCCAACATGTCCGACCCCTCGAAGCTCGGCCCCGCCATGGCCACCGCGCTCCTCGCCACCCTCTACGGCGCGCTGATCGCCAACATGATCACCCTTCCGCTGGCCGACAAGCTGCACGTGAAGCTGGAGGAGGAGGACGTCTCCCGCTCGCTGATCATCGACGGCATCCTGCTGATTCGCGACGCGAAGAGCTCGTCCCTCGTGCGCGAGATGCTCATCGCCTACCTGCCGCACAATCACCGCGACGAGCTCGCGGCCGAGCCGGCGTGATGGTGCGCGCCCGCAGCACCCGCGGCAACGCCCGTGGCTAAGAAGAAGCGCGGCGGCGCGCATGGCGGCCACGGCTGGTTCGTGACCTTCGCCGACCTGATGGCGCTGCTCATGAGCTTCTTCGTCATGATCGCCGCCTATTCCACGCAGGATCAGAAGAAGATGCAGGCGGTGGCCGGCTCCATGCGCGACGCCTTCGGCGTGAACAAGGAGTCGCGCTTCGCCGGCATCATCGAGAAGGACGGGCTCCCCCACGCCGACAAGGTGAAGTACCGGCGCGACATTCCTCCGGAACTCTCCTCCGACCACACCACGCCGCCCAACGTCGAGGGCATCTCCGACGAAGGCATGCCGGACCGGGGACATCCGGAGGGCGCCGGCCTTGCGGCCGCGAGCCTGCGCCAGGCCATGCAGGACATGCCGGAGGTCGCCGAACTCTCGAAGAACATCATCGTCACGCCCTCGCAGCGTGGGGTCGACCTGTCCCTCGTGGACCAGGACGGCGCCTCGATGTTCCCCGACGGCTCGAGCCGCCCCAACGACCGCACGCGCCGCCTGCTGGAACGCCTGGCGCCCACCTTGCGCAAGCTGCCCAACCGCATCGCCATCACGGGCTACACGGCCACCGACCGGCCAGGCACGCGCCCCCCTGCCCCGCCCTGGGAACTCTCGGCGAATCGGGCGATCAGCGTGCGGGAGATCCTGGCCGGCAGCGGCGTCCCCGACGACCGCTTCGCCTCCGTCGCCGGTAAGGCCGACACCGAGCCGATGTTCCCGGACAATCCCTACCTGTCGGCGAACCGCCGGGTGACGGTGACACTCCTCAACGAGACCGCCGCGACCCCGCGCATGAAGAACTTTCCCTGATCGGGGCTGCCAGGAGGGCCCGAGGCCGACGGCCGCAACACGATTGCGGACCGGTGGGAGAGCAGGCCGGGCGTCAGCCCCGGCCGATGGCGAGGCGACCCTGCCTCCCGCCTGGCCCGACCCTGTGCGGTCAGCGATTCCCGTCGTCTCTCTTCCGGACGGCTCGCCTGCCTGGATTTGTAACAAATGTTTATCGGCTGCTTCGTTAGTGTGGCGCTCTGCCGGATCCGTTTCGCTGCGAGACCACGGGTCCGACTCTTGTTCATAGCCGCACGAAAGCAACGCCTATGTTGTCCCGGATCACGAACCTGAAGATCGCCGCGAAGATTGGAATAACCCTGGCGGTCATTCTCCTCACGACGGCCAGCGTCTCGGTCATTTCCCTGCGCAACCTGTCGGCGATCGGTGAAGCCGACACCTGGACGCAGCACACCTACGAGGTGCTCGGAGAGATGGGTCGGGTCACGGCCACCATGGTCGATCAGGAGACCGGCGTGCGCGGGTATCTCGTCTCGGGCGATCCGGCGTTCCTGGCGCCCTATACCGGCGGACGAAAAGCCTTCCAGACCGCGCTCGAGACCGTTCGCCGGCTGACCGCGGACAATCCCCGCCAGCAGGAGCGGCTGCAGGCCCTGGAGGGCTTCGCCCGGCAATGGCAGGACGGCGTGGCGGAGAAGGAGATCCGCCTGATGGGGAACGCGGGGACGCAGGACGAGGCGCGCCGCCTCGAAGCCTCGGGGGTCGGCAAGGCCGCGATGGATGCCCTTCGCGCCAAGGCGGCGGAGATCGTGGCGGACGAGGCGTCCCTCCTCGGCGTGCGCAGGGACGCGGCGGCGTCGGCGAACCACGCGTCACGCTTCGCCAACTGGGTCGGACTCGGCGTCACCCTCCTCGTCTCCGTCCTCGGGCTGGTGCTGCTCCACCTCGGAATCGCGCGGCCGATCCGGGCCATGACCGCGATGATGGCGCGCCTCGCGGCCGGCGATGTCACCCTGCCAGTCCCGGGCGCCGGGCGCCGCGACGAGGTCGGGGCCATGGCGGCCGCGGTGGGGGTGTTCAAGGACAACCTCATCCGCACCGCCGAACTGGAGGTCCAGGGCGAACGCGCCCGCGCCAGCATCGAGGTGCAGCGCCAGGCCGCGATGCGCGAACTCGCCGACGGCTTCGAGCGCGCGGTCGGCGACATCGTCACGGCCGTGGCGGCGTCCGCGACCGAACTGCAGACGACCGCGCAGGTCATGAGCACCACCGCGACCGAGACGAGCAGCCAGTCGACGCATGTCGCCGCCGCGGCCGAGGAGGCCGCCACCAACGTCACCATGGTGGCCTCGGCCGCCGAGGAACTCGGCTCTTCGGTGTCCGAGATCGGGCGTCAGGTTGATGGTTCGGCCCAGCTCGCCAATCGCGCGGCGGCCCGGGCCGCCGACACCACGGTCCTGGTTCAGGCCCTCTCCCGAAGTGCGGCCAAGATCGGCGAGGTCGTCGGCCTGATCTCCAGCATCGCCGGGCAGACCAACCTGCTGGCCCTCAACGCGACGATCGAGGCGGCGCGGGCCGGCGAGGCGGGGCGCGGCTTCGCGGTGGTCGCCACCGAGGTCAAGGAACTCGCGAGCCAGACGGCGCGGGCCACCGAGGAGATCGCGCGGCAGATCAGCGAGATCCAGGCGTCCACCGGTGAGGCAGCCTCGGCCATCGAGGGCATCGTGGCGCAGGTCGGCGAGATGAGCATGGTCACCACCACGATCGCGGCGGCGGTGGAGGAGCAGGGCGCGGCGACTCAGGAGATCGTCCGCAACGTCGCCCAGGCGGCTCGTGGTACGGATATGGTCACGACCAGCATCACCGGGGTGGCGAGTGCCGCCGCGACCACGGGAACGGCTGCGGGCCAAGTCCTCGAGGCCGCCTCCGGCCTGTCGCGCCAGAGCGAGCATCTCGACGGCGAGATCCGTCGCTTCCTCGCCACCGTCCGCGCGGCCTGAGCGGACCTGTCGACAGGTCCGGCGCCGCGCCGGGCCTGATCCGGCGTCCCGATGCCGGACCGCGACGGGACCGACCGAAGCGAAGCCGGCTCGGGCGACGGTGCTACTGCGCCACGAGGAGCGCCCAGTAGACCTTGTACTTCGAGCCCGGGGCATAGGCCGTGGCGATGCCCATGCGCTGGCCCCGGGGCGCCAGCAGGGTGGCGTTGTGGGCGGGGCTGTCCCGCCAGCCCGAGAAGGCTTCGGCAAGGGTATGATAGCCCGCCGAGAGGTTGGCCTCGGGCTCCGCGAAGCCGAGGCGCTCCACGGCGTTCTTGACCGTCTGGGCCCGGCTCGGGCGATCGGCATTGGCCATGGCGGCGGCCTCGGCCTCCGCGAGCTTCTGCAGATCCGGGTCGAGGCGCAGGGGCGGTAGGCCGCTGCGGGCGCGATAGGCCGAGATCATGTCGCGGGCGGTGTTCGCATCGACCTGCGCGCCCTGGCTCGTCATCGACCAGTACAGGGTCGGAAGGCCGGCATCGACCGGCTCCGGCCGCGCGCAGGCCCCGACCTGCAGGGTCGCCAGCGCGGCCAGACCGATGCCGAACCCGCGTCCCGTTCCCAGATTCCGCGCCACACCCGACTCCTGTTCCGTCCTCAGACCCCGGCGCGCCGGCGCGCCGCCTCCGCGGAACGCATCGGCTCGGCCTCCTCGACCCGCTCGCCGCTCGCGGACGCGGTCTGCGCCTCCGAACGTTGCGGCAGCGTGAACGCGCTCGCGATCTGGCCGACCGCGTTCTGGAAGGAATCCAGGCCCTGCACCGTCACCACGCTGGAGCCCGGGCCGAGGTCCGGGATCATTCCGGCCCCAGACAAGGTCCGGAAGACCGCAAAGTTCAAATCGTTCTGCACTTTCAGGCTCAAATTGACATCGACGATCATCACGATCAGCTCGAACTCGAGGAACGGGTCGCCGATCTTGCGGAACACCACGCGGGGCGCGGGCTCCTTGAGCACGTCCGCATGGGCCTGCGCGCAGCTCACCAGCAGCTCGGCCGCATGGACCGGGTCCTGGTTGCGCAGGACGCTGACCGTGATGGTGACCCGGCCGGTCCGGTCGCCCCGCACCCGGTTCTTCACGATGCCCGAGATCAGGTTCGAGTTCGGGACGATCACCGCCGAGCGGTCGAAGGTCTGGATCTCGGTGGAGCGCACCGAGATGCGCTTCACGATGCCCTCGCTGTCGCCGATCAGCACCTGGTCGCCGACCCGGATCGGGCGCTCCCAGAGCAGCAGGAGGCCGGAGACGAAGTTGTTGACGATGGATTGCAGGCCGAAACCGATACCGACCGAGAGGGCGCCGGCCACGATGGTGAGCTTCTCCAGGCTCAAGCCCAGATACGAGAAGGCGAGCGCCAGGGTGAGCAGGAAGCCGATATAGCCCGCGATGGTGGAGATCGAGTTGCGCAGGCCCGCATCGAGGTCGGTGGCCGGCAGGTAGGTCTGTTCGAGCCAGCGCTGGACCGCCCGCGTGATCGCGATGCCGATCATCAGCAGGCCGATGGCCAGCGCGATGGTGGAGAGCGAGATCGTGACGTCCCCGACCTTGAAGCCGAAGAAGGCGGTGCGCACGGAGCTGAACACGTCCGTGGAATCGAGGCCCCAGGGTGCGAGCGCCAGCAGGGCGGCGACGAGGACGAGGACCACGCGGGCGAGGCCGGTCGCCAGCACCGCGATCTGGTTGATCGAGCGCTTGCGCAGGCCCGTATTGGCCTGGAGCGCGGTGGCGATCTTGGTGTCGTCGCCCAGCGTCCCGCCGATGAAGGTGTCGGCGCTGGTGATCAGCAGGAACAGCAGCACGAAGAGGCCCGCCGTCCAGATCAGCTGGTCGATGACGAAGGCCGAGAAGGCGACGTAGCCGGTGAACGGCGCGACGGCGATCACCACCGCCGCCGCCCAGCCGAGCAGCCGGGCCGGACCGCCGATGCCCGTGGTGGCCTCCGGCGCCACGTAGGGGCCGAAGCAGGCTTCCTCCTTCTCCGCCGTGTCGGCGAAGCGATGCAGGCCGACGGCGAGGATGAGGGCCGTGGCGATGGCCCCGATGCCCCGCGTGGCGATGGAGACCGGCAGCGCGGCCGAGATGCCGGAGTTCAGGGCCTCGATCGACTTGATCACCGTGATGACGATGGCGATGCCCACGGCCAGCCGCGTCACCCGCGCGGCCGCGGTATCGTCCATGGTCGCCACCCGCCAGGAGGGCTTGCCGGGCGAGAGCAGCGCGTCGGCCAGCGCTTCGATGAAGGCGATGAAGGCGAGACCGCCCAGGATGGCCCCGGCCACCGGCAGGAGCCGCAGCGGCAGGAGGTCGGTGGCGTCGAGGGCGTAGTAGACCGCGTAGCTACCGATGAGGGCCGGGACGGTCCCGAGCAGGAGCACGCGCCAGGCCGCCAGCAGCTTCTTGCGCTGCGTGGGGGCGACGGCCTTGGCATCCCGCCGCCCCAGGCGGGGCGCGATGTTGCGACGGCCGAAATACAGGGCGATCGAGATGCCGAAGGCGGCCCCGAGCAGCAGGAGGTTGCCCAGCGTGCCGTTGCGGCCGAACAGGGCGACCGTGTCCTCCACCGCGCTCTGCAGCGCGCGCAGGTCGCGCGGGATGTCGGCGGCGATCCGCATCCACAGATCGGGATTCACGAGGGCGGTGGAGCGCTCGAACAGGCCGCGCGTGAATGCCGCGCGGCGGCGGTTCGAGACCTGGTCGATGATCTGCTCGCTCTGCACGAGGAGCGAGCGGGCCAGCCGCTGCGTCTCGTCGATCTCGGCCACCGCGTGCTCGCGCTCCGTGCGCTCGCGCGCCACGTCCTCGCCCTCCTCGCCCTCCTTCGGCTTCGGGCCGAGCTGGGTCAGGCGCTCGCGGGCGGCGTCCAGGCGCGGCGTGGTGATGTCGATGACGTGGCGGATCTTGTCGGCGATGGCCTCGATGCCCTCGCGGGCGCGGGTCAGGTCTCCGGCCCCGACATTCGGGCCCGTGACCAGCTTCTCGCGCTGCTCCAGGTCGGCCTTCACCGCGTCGAGCTGGTCGCGGACGTTCTGGATCTGCTCGGAGACCACGGGCTTGGGGGCCGGTGGTTTGGCGGCGGGCTTCGGCCCATCCGCCGGGGTTGGCGCAGGTGCGGGCGCGGCCGGCGCGGGCTTGGCCGTGGCGGGGTGGGCCGGGGCGGCAGGGGCCGCCTGCCCGATCGCGCCCGCGGGCGCCAGAACGAGAGCGCCGAGCCAGGCGGCGATCACCACCGTCGTCCGGATGCGGCCGGTCGGCCGGCCTCCCCGGCTCAGCCCTCTGCGAATCCAGCCTCTCGGGAGATCGCCCATGATGATCCTTTCGTGCCGCCGCGCGGTCCTGGCGCCTCGACGCGCCTCCCCTGGCCACTGGCAACCCGCATGCCCCGCTCGAACGGGGGCGAACCCGACGCGAGCCGGCGGGCGGGGAGCGGCCGGGGCCCGCCCCTTCGCCGAGCAATGGGGCGAAAGGCTGACGGAGCGGCCGTTTCGATGATCGAGGGTTGCGCGGCGCGTCCTGTGGGTGCGACCTCGCGCAGGTCGGCGACGCCTTCACAAGCCTGTCATGGTGATATTAGACTAAGTCCCGATGGATCTGGCCTTTTCGTTCCCGTGCGAGGAGGTGGCGACGACCCTCCGCGCCGTTGAGCGTCGCCACGAACCGGGCGTTTTCGCCCGATGCGACGGCTTTTGGCCATTCCCCGGCTCCCCTGCGCTCCGCCGTTCGGGAACTCCGGTCTCCCTCCCCTCCCGCCGCGCGCGCCGACGCCCCGGGATGCGGAGATTTCTGATCTTCCACCAACCTGGGACGATGCGCCGGCCGATTCCCGCGCGTTGTCCCTTCGTCGACCCGTCGAGAGGGTAGCGCCGATGCTGGATCTCCAAACGCTCGTCCTGAATGCGGATTACCGGCCGCTCTCCTACAATCCGCTCTCACTCTGGTCCTGGAAGGACGCCTTCACTGCGCTGTTCCTCGACCGCGTCACCCTGGTGGCCAGCTACGACGTCGAGGCGCGCTCCCCCTCCCGGTCCCTGCGCGTCCCGAGCGTGGTCGCCCTGAAGAGCTACGTGACGCTGGCGCGCAGCCCGGCCTTCACGCGCTACAACATCTACCTGCGCGACACCTTCTCCTGTCAGTATTGCGGCCTGCGCCTGCCGTCCGGCGGCCTGACCTTCGACCACGTGGTGCCCCGCTCGCGCGGCGGCCAGTCGAGCTGGGAGAACGTGGTCGCGGCCTGTTCGCCCTGCAACCTGCGCAAGGCCAACCGCACCCCGGCCGAGGCCGACATGCCGCTTCTCCACGAGCCGCACCGGCCGACGCGGCACGAACTGCACCGCCGCCAGCCGGAATTCGACCACCGCGAGTATCACCACACCTGGCTCGACTATCTCTACTGGGACACCGAGCTGGAGAACTGAGGCGGGTCAGGGCGTGGGAAAGCGCGGCGGCGGCTCGTTGTAGAGCGGCAGGGCGAGGGAGCGCGGCGCGATGAAGGTCGGCGCCACGAACACCGGCGCGACCGGTACTCGCACCAGAGCGATAGGCCGGATTGGCGGCGGCGGAATATAGGCTGGATCTCGATAGGGGATCTCGGGCGGAAGGGCGCGCGCACGCCCATAGGCGCCGGGTTCGCCGCCCGCCTGAGCCGCACCGGCGGCCAGGGCTACGCTACCCAGGAAAATGAGACGAAGCATCGACGGACTCCGGACCTTGGTTCTCGCACTGCGCCGAGGCAGTCTTGGCGCCGAAGTGCAAGCGGGCTCTTAACGCCGCGCTCAGAACTTCAGGGCCGCGCCACCCCGCACGGTGTTCAGGTTCACCTTGTGCCCGTCGAAATCGTTGAATTGGACGTACTGATACTCGCCGCGCAGGAGGATGTTCTCGGTCACCGCGAATTCCAGACCTGCGCCCAGGGCCAGGCCGCCGACGGTCTTGACGACGCGTTTGCTGATGAGTTCGGGCGAGGCTGGCACAGTCTGGACCTCGCCGTTCGGGGACGACCTGGGCCCCGGATAGGCGGGATTGAAGCTCGCGTAGCCGTGACGGGTGACGTAGGCGGGCGTCGTCGCTGTCAGGTTGGCGGCGTAGGTTTGGGCATTGTAGCCGTAGTTCTGAACTGCGACCGAATCGGTGATTTCGGCGCGACCGATCGCGAGACCGGCCGTCACGAAGGGAAGAAACCGATCGAAGGCCCAGCCGCCGCGGACGCGGATCGTTCCATAATCCTCGATCTTCGTTGCGGAGATTCCAGCAAGGCTGACGACTTCGGACATGCCTCCTGACGTCGTCATGATGCGGCTGATGTCGTTGGTGGCCCTGCCTTCGCGGTCGAAGCGGGTGTAATCCACTTCGATGCCCACCACCGCTTCGTCGAACTGATAGTTGAAGCCCGCAAACGCGCCGTAGCTCGCTCCACCGATCCGCGCCGAGGGTGTGGTCAGATAACTTGAAACGTTGAACTGGCTTTCGATGTCGCGCATGAAGAATTCACGGGCGAGCAGCTGCTGAAACACGTTGTTCTGGTTCAGCGATGCCGACGTATAACCGCCATGCCCACCGAAATAGATGCCGTTCCAGTCGATCGCCGCCACCTCGGGCTCGTAATCCGAACCACGCAGCACGCCGTAATCGAGATCGGCCGCCTGAGCGGGAGCGATGACACCGAGGGTGAAGCCGGTCAGGAGTGCGAGGGTTGCGGTACGCATCGGTGTCGTCCTCAGGGCGTCAGCGCGACGGTCTAGATGCTGGGCCTCTTCCCTGGTTCTACTTGGGTAACCTTAACGGTCGGTTGCCATCACTCGAACGGAGTAGTTCCCATGGGGGACCAGGGGGCTCCCGCGAACGGCATGATGCGCGGCCGGGGGCCGCGCATCGGTCATTCTCTCGGACAGGAAGGCGACGGCGGTGCCGGCCGGTTCGGCCGTTCCCTACTCGTAAGGGTTCCGGTTCCAGCTCGGCACCGAGAGGCCGGCCATCGGACCGGAGACACCCGCGAAGCTGTAGCGCAGGCCGACCCGGACCTCGTGCGAGGCGAGGTCCTTCAGGCGCGAATCGTAGCCGAAGGCATCCTGCCCCGTCTTGGCGCGGCCGAGGTCGACGTAGCGGTAGCTCGTGTCGAGGCTGAGGCCATGGCCGAGATCGTACGCCACACCGCCGGTCAGCGCCCAGGCGAGGGAGGTGACCGAGCGACTCGGACGGCTGACACGGTCGCGCAGGCCCGTGCCGGGATTGCCGTCGCAGAACGCGATCGTGCAGGTCGTCTGGGTGTAGGCCTTGCCGAAACCCTTGTCGGCGAAGCCGATGCCGGCGCCGAGATAGGGTGTCAGTCCCCACCAGGTTCCGAGATCCGCATAGACGGTCACGAGGCCGGTCAGCACATCGAGCTCGCCCGCCTCGACATTGTAGCCGGTGGTGAAGCCCGAGCCCGAGGAATAGGCTCTGTAGCGGGAGCCCAGGCGCTGATCGATGGTGGCGTCGAGGCGCAGCCAGGGGGTGATCCGGTATCCGATGCCGCCGCCATAGCCCGGCACCGTGTCGAGGTTCATGCGGCTGAGCGGGTTCAGGATCGTGCCGTCGCTGGGCGGCAGGGTGGCGTCGCGCGGGCGCGCATAGTCGCTGACCGTGGCATCGACCCGAAGGTACCAGCCCTCCCCGATTGCGACCGGCGCGGCGGGTGGCGGAGGCGGGGGTGGCAAGAGATCGGCCGCCTGTGCGGCCCCGGCCAGGCTCAGCCCCGTGCCGAGCAGCCCGAGGACCGTGATGGTGCGGAATCGTGAAGCGGCCATGACGTCCTCGTGTGCAGCAAGGCAGAGGGGGCACCACCCGCTGCCGGGATCTGTGCGCGGCACCCACCTGCAGATCCTGCATCGGAAAGCTTAGGGACGGATTAAGCCTAACGCCGGATTGCCCTTCGGAGGTGAATCGGGCCGCTTCTCTCGCCTATTCAGGCCTCCCGTCCAAAGGACGGGACTAAAACAGCGAGGGCGCGGACCTCGGTCCACGCCCTGACTTCGATGATTGGTGTCGCGTGACGACCCGGCCGTGCCGGGTCGCGGATCAGTACTTGCGCACGAGGGGTGCGGGCTCCGAGTACTCGGCCACGGCGGGCAGCGCGGCGACGCCGCCGAGCAGCCAGCGCATGCCGATCCGGACATCGTGGGAGGTGACCTCCTTGATCTTGTAGGTCGCGCCGCCGCAATCCTGGTTCACGCAGTTGACGACCCCCGAGCGGACGTCGCCGAGATTGAGGTAGCGATAGCCGAGTTCGAGCTTCAGGTTCGGCGTCACGCTGTAGGACAGGCCCGCCATCGCGGCCCAGGCCAGGGTCTGGGAATGCTTGTCGCGGGCGAAGCCGTAACCGCCGGCCGCGTTGCCGAAGCCCTGGTCGTTGAAGCCGCTGAGCTGGTGGAACGCGGAACCGACGCCGCCGCCGACGAAGGGCGTCACGCCGTACCAGGTGCCGAGATCGAAGTAGCCGTTGGCCATCACGACCACCGAGGAGAGATTGCCGTTATAGGCATTGACCCAGCGGCAGCCCGACTCGCGGCATTCGGCGCCGAAGCTGTCCTGGAAGGTGAGCTTGCCGCCGCCCCGGTACTCGGCGGTGATGTCACCGTGGAAGTAGGAGCCGAACTGGTAGCCGACGCCGCCGCCGGCGAAGAACTGGTCCTCGATCGCCTTCTGATCGTAGCGGTAGCCGTCGGGCAGCGACCCCTTCAGGACGGTGGTCGTGAGCCCGCCCACGCTGGTCGCGCCGACGCCGACATCGCCACGCAGGTACCAGCCTCCGCCGATCTCGACCGGAGGGGGCAGCGGCTCGGGGGGAAGCGGAGGCAGGAGATCCGCCGCTTGGGCGAGGCAGGGCGCTGCCACGCTCACAATGAGCGTGATCGAGCGCGCCAAGGCAGAAAGCTTGGAGCGGCGCATCGGATGTCCTTCAATCGACCGTGTGCCGGAAGCGCGAAACGCCGGCGGGATGACCAAGGCATCTTCGACGGGAAGGGTTAAGTCCGGTTTAACGTTAAATCTTATCCTTGCCGGATCGTTGACCCGCATGCAGTCGCTCGACCTCGCGAGCGAACGGGCCAGTCGAACGCGGTCGCTCCCAGGATCTGCCCGTGACGACGTGAGACTTCAGCCGGGTCAAAGAGGACGCCGCATGGACGTGGGCCCCGATACGTCTAGCATCCGGTCCATGAAACCCGACGATGTCCGCCGCCTTGCCCATGCCTTGCCGGAAGTTCTGGAGGGTGCCCATAACGGCCATCCCGACTTCCGGGTCGGCGGGCGAATCTTCGCGACCCTGTGGGTGGATGAGGAGCGGGTCGTCCTGCGCCTCACCCCGGCGCAGCAGGCGGCCTCCTGCGAGGCCGAGCCGGACCTGTTCCGTGCGGTGGAGGGCGCCTGGGGCCGACGCGGCTGGACCAGCCTCGACCTGTGGGATGCCGGAGAGGACACCCTGGCGGCCGCCCTCCTCGCAGCTTGGCGCGGCGTGGCGGCGGCGGCCTATGACCGGATCTGATTTGGCTTGGGTCCGATCTGCTTCGGTCCGAGCGCCTCAGGCGGCCGCGCGGGTGACGGCATCCACGACATCGTCCACGACCTCCGACACGAGGCGGCGATCGTCACCCTCGGCCATCACCCGGATCACCGTTTCGGTGCCCGAGGGCCGGATCACGAGGCGTCCGGCATTGCCGAGACGCTCGCGGGCATGGGCAATGGCGGTGACCACGGAATCGGCCCGCAGCGGCTCGCCGGAGCGGTAGCGCACGTTCTTCAGGATCTGCGGCAGCGGCTCGAAGCTGTGGCAGACCTCGCTCACCGGCCGTTCCTGGCGCTTGACCACGCTGAGGAGCTGCAGGGCCGCCACGAGGCCGTCCCCCGTGGTGGCGTAATCGGACATGATGATGTGGCCGGATTGCTCGCCGCCGAGGTTGTAGCCATGCTCGCGCATGTGCTCCAGCACGTAGCGGTCGCCCACCGCCGTGCGGGCGAGGGTGAGCCCGAGCCCACCGAGGTAACGCTCCAGGCCGAGATTGGACATGATCGTCGCCACCAGTCCGGGCTGGGTCAGACGGTCGTCCTCCTTCCAGGAGCGGGCGATGACGGCCATCAACTGGTCGCCGTCCACCGACTGGCCCTTCTCGTCCACGATGAGGACGCGGTCGGCGTCACCGTCGAGCGCGATGCCGATATCGGCGCGGAGTTCCCGGACCTTGGCGGCCAGCGCCGCCGGCGCCGTGGAGCCGACATCGCGGTTGATGTTGAAGCCGTCCGGCTCGACGCCGATGGCGATCACCTCGGCACCGAGTTCCCACAGGGTCTCGGGCGCCACCCGGTAGGCGGCGCCGTTGGCGCAATCGACCACGATGCGCAGGCCGTCGAGGGTGACGTTGCGCGGCAGGGAGCGCTTGGCGAACTCGATGTAGCGGGCATGCACGCTTTCGATGCGCTTGGCGCGCCCGAGGTCGCGCGAGCCCGCGAGACGCCGGTGCAACTCGCCGTCGATCAGCGATTCGATCTCGCGCTCGACATCGTCGTTCAGCTTGAAGCCATCGGGGCCGAACAGCTTGATCCCGTTATCCTCGAAGGGGTTGTGCGAGGCCGAGATCATCACGCCGATATCGGCGCGCATGGACCGCGTCAGCATCGCGACCGCCGGCGTCGGCATGGGGCCGAGTTGCAGTACGTCCATGCCGACCGAGGTGAATCCGGCGATCAGCGCGGTCTCGATCATGTAGCCGGACAGCCGGGTGTCCTTGCCGATGACGACGCGGTGGCGATGGTCGCCGCGCTGGAACACCAGGCCGGCCGCCTGACCCACCTTGAGGGCGAGTTCGGGCGTGATGACGCCGTTGGCCCGTCCCCGGATGCCGTCCGTGCCGAAATACTTGCGCGACATGGTCTTCGCGTCCCGTCTTCTGTTCGCGGTGTAGGGAAGCCGAGTCCGCCTCGGGACACGATCTTCACCGTCACCCTCGGGGCTGAGGTTTTCGGAGCACTGTGATCCGGCGGACTGAAGATCCGGTTTCCCGGACCCGCGGCGCCGGGCGGGACGCCGCTACAGCGTTACCGGAGCCTTGATACGAACGAGCCCGCCTGAGGGCGGGCTCGCGATCGTCATGGGTCGATTGCGGCGGTCAGCCGGTCTCAGGCCTGGGGCTGCGGCTCCAGGCCGTCACTGCCACGGGGGCGGCCGCGACCGGCCGAGGGCACCGAGGAGCCGCGCAGGGTGGTCGGTCCGTCACCCGCATCGCGGATCGGCGGCTTTCCGGCGATCAGGTTGCGGATCTCGTCACCCGACAGGGTCTCGTACTCGAGCAGTCCCTGCGCCAGCGCCTCGAGGTCGTCCTTGTGCTCACCGAGGATACGGCGCGCCTCCTCGAGGCCGGTCTCCACGAGACGGCGCACCTCGGCGTCGATCTTCTGGGCGGTCGCCTCCGAGATCGTCTGCTGACGACCCATCGACATGCCGAGGAAGACCTCGTCGTTGTTCTCGCCGTAGGCGACGGTGCCGAGCTCGGGCGAGAAGCCCCAGCGGGTCACCATCATGCGGGCGAGGCGTGTGGCCTGCTCGATATCGGACTGCGCACCCGACGTGACCTTGTCGGCGCCGAAGGTCATCTCTTCGGCGATGCGGCCGCCCATCATGATCGCGAGGCGCGAGGTCATCTGCTCGTAGGACATCGAGAGCTTGTCGCGCTCGGGCAACTGCATGACCATGCCGAGAGCCCGGCCGCGCGGGATGATCGTTGCCTTGTGGACGGGATCGGTGGCCGGCACGTTGAAGGCAACGATGGCGTGGCCGCCCTCGTGATAGGCGGTGAGCCGCTTCTCGTCCTCGGTCATGACCAGGGTACGCCGCTCGGCGCCCATCATCACCTTGTCCTTGGCGTCCTCGAACTCGTGCATCGTGACGATGCGCTTACCGCGACGCGCTGCGAGAAGAGCGGATTCGTTCACCAAGTTCATGAGGTCGGCGCCGGAGAAGCCCGGAGTACCGCGCGCGATGACCTTCAGGTCGACGTCCGGCGCCAGCGGCACCTTGCGGACGTGGACGCGCAGGATGCGCTCGCGGCCGACGACGTCGGGGTTCGGCACCATGATCTGACGGTCGAAGCGGCCCGGACGCAGGAGGGCGGGGTCGAGCACGTCAGGTCGGTTGGTGGCGGCGATGATGATCACGCCCTCGTTGGCCTCGAAGCCGTCCATCTCCACGAGGAGCTGGTTGAGCGTCTGCTCGCGCTCGTCGTTGCCGCCGCCGAGGCCGGCGCCGCGATGGCGGCCGACCGCGTCGATCTCATCGATGAAGATGATGCAGGGAGCGTTCTTCTTGGCCTGCTCGAACATGTCGCGGACGCGGCTGGCGCCGACGCCGACGAACATCTCGACGAAGTCCGAACCCGAGATGGTGAAGAACGGCACATTCGCCTCGCCCGCCACCGCACGGGCGATGAGGGTCTTACCCGTGCCGGGGGGGCCGACGAGAAGCACGCCACGCGGGATGCGACCGCCGAGGCGCTGGAACTTCTGCGGGTCGCGCAGGAACTCGACGATCTCCTGCAGGTCCTCCTTGGCCTCCTCTACGCCCGCGACGTCATCGAAGCTCACGCGGCCGGACGCCTCGGTGAGCAGCTTGGCCTTCGACTTGCCGAAGCCCATGGCGCGGCCCGCACCGGACTGCATCTGGCGGGACAGGAAGATCCAGGCGCCGATGAAGACCAGGATGGGCAGCCAGCTCACGAGCAACTGGATGAACCACGGTGTGTTGTCCGAAGGCGGACGCGCGGTGATCTGCACGCCCTTGCCCTGGAGCTTCGACACGAGGCTCGGGTCGTTGGGCGCGTAGGAGGTGAAGTTGCCGCCGCCGACATAGGTGCCGCTGACGTCCTGCCCGGAGATCACCACCGCCTGGATCTTGCCGGAATCGGCATCGTTCAGGAGCTGGCTGTAGGCGATCTCGGAGCCGCCACCGCGATGACCCGGGTTCTGGAACAGGGTCACGAGGGCGAGCACGAGCAGGAAGATGACGACCCACAAGGCGAAATTGCGGAAATTCGGGTTCATCGATCAATCCCTGGAGGCGCCGGGGCCCGCGACACGAAATGGGGCGGGTCAATCCTGACGCTCCCGTCCAATGTAGGCAGCGTGTCACCCCTTGCCAAGTCGATGCGCAGGGTCGTGCACCTCCCTGCGGCAAGGCCGCACCTGGACCCGAGTCTCTCAGGCGCGTGACCGGGCTGGCGTACGGCGCGGCGGGGCGGGAGCCAGGGCGAGATCGCCGGCCGGATTCACCTCCACCAGCGCCGCCCGCAAGGTCCGGCGCAAGGGCGTGCCGGTGCGCAGAGCGGGCAGGAGGGATTCGAAGACGAGCCGTTCCAGCCGTTCGAGCCGTTCCGCGCCTGCGGGGTTCACCCACTCCAGGCCGAGACTCACGACGCGCAGGACGACCGCGTCCGGCAGGGTCCGCAGTCGTGCGCCGTCGAGGAGGAGCGATCGTCCGGAGGACGCCTTGACGGCTGCCGCGAAGGCGACCTCGGACGCGCGCGCCAGGGCCGCCCCGTCGCGGGCGCAGCGTTCGGCGAGGCGGCACAGCCGCTCGGCGGTCAAGCCCTCCGCTCCCAGGATCGTCATCGCGTCGCGCAGGCGGACGCGGGCGAAGCGCGCGTCCCGGTTCGAGGGATCGCGGGCGAAGCCGAGCGCGCGCGCTTCGCAATAAGCGACGAGGTTGGCCTTCGGGATCGTCAGAAAGGGCCGCGCGAGGCGGACGCCGCCGGAGAGCCGGCGTTCGGGCCGCATGCCGGCGAGGCCGGCCGGACCGCTCCCCGCCAGGAGCCGCAGCAGCACGGTCTCGGCCTGGTCGTCGCGGGTGTGGCCGGTGAGTACGCGCTCCGCTCCGATCGCAGTCGCATGGTCGGCGAGAAGCGCGTAGCGCGCCGCGCGGGCCGCCGCCTGGATGCCACGCGTCGGCTTCACACCGGTCCAGGCGAGCGTCCGGTGCGGGATACCGTAGCGGGCGCTGAGCGCGGCCACCGCCCGGGCTTCCTCGGACGATTCGGGTCGCAATCCGTGATCGACGGTCGCGACATGCAGGCCCGAGGGTGGGCCGATCGCGGCGGCGGCGGCCAGCAGAGCCGTCGAATCCGGGCCGCCGGATACCGCGAGCAGCACCGGCGCGCCGATGCCGAGATGGGGCCGAAGGGCCGCTTCGACGGCCGCCCCGACGGGCTCGAGCGGGCTCAGGCGCTGCAGCGCGCGCGCTTCTGTTCGCGCGAGACGCCCTGGCGGACGCTGGCGCTGGCGGAGGGGAACTTGCGTTCCAGTTCGGCCAGGGTGGCGCAGGCCTGCTCGCGGGCGCCGAGCGCGTTCAGCGAGGCGCCGAGCTTCAGCATGGCGTCCGGAGCCTGGGCGGAGCGAGCATAGTCGGTCGAGACCTTCAGGAACTGCTCCGCCGCCTCACGGTTGCGGTTGCGCTGCAGGTAGCTCTCGCCGAGCCAGTAGGTCGCCGCCGGCACGAGGGTATCGCGCGGGTGCGACTGGATGAACTGGCGCAAGCCCATCTCGGCCTGCTCGTACTGGCGCTGGAGGATATAGGCGTAGGCCGCCTCGTAATCGGCCCGGGAGTCGCCCGAGCCCGTGGAGGCCACGCTCGGCGGCCGGGACGGGTTCGGCAGGGCGCCCGTCGTCGGCACGCGGCCGGGGGGCGAGAGGTCGACGGGTCCGCCGAGGCCGGGCGGCGTCAGGCCCGGTTCCGCGTCGTCGGCATCGACCACGGTCGGCGGCACGCTGCGCGCGCGCGGCGCCTCGGCGACGGGCGAGGTGGGCGTCGTGGTCCCGAGTTGCAGCGGCGCGCCCGGTCGACCGGGATTCTGGTCCGGGTCGAAGGCGTCGCTGCGCTTCTGCGTCTTGGGCTGGCCCGGGTTGGTGCCGGAGGGATTGCCGCCGGAGGGGGCGCCCTGGCGTCCGCCCTTCGCCTCCTGCAGGCGGAACTCCACATCCTCTTGGAACTTGCGCAGCTGCTCGCGCAACTGGCGGTTCTCGTGCTGCAGCGTCTCGATCTGGCCGGCGGTCTGGCGCGACTGGTTCTCGAGCCGGTTCAGCCGGACCACGAAGTCCGACGCATCCTGCGCCAGCGCCGGGGTGATGGGGCTGGAGGCGAGGCAGAGAGCGCAGGTCGCGAGGAGAAGGCGGCGGAGCATGGCGTTCGGCACCGAGGGTCGGAGGGCGGATGGGCGCTGGATAACAGCGGCGCCCGTCCACGGCAAAAGGCCGGGCCCGTGACGGGGCCGATGGTCCTACGAACCGGCGCCGCGGTCCAGGACCGTGACGGCGCGGCGGTTCTGCGACCAGCAGGAAATATCGTTGCACACCGCCACCGGCCGTTCCTTACCATAGGAGACGGTGCGGATCCGGCCGCCCGCGATGCCGCGCGAGGCGAGGTAATCCTTCACCGACTGGGCCCGGCGCTCACCGAGGGAGAAGTTGTACTCGCGCGTGCCGCGCTCGTCGGCATGGCCCTCGATCAGGAAGGTGTAGCGGGGATAGCGCTGCAGCCAGTTCGCCTGCTTGTCGAGGGTGGCGGTGGCGGTCGAGGTCAGGTCGGTGGAATCCGACTCGAAGAACACCCGGTCGCCGATATTCACGACGAAGTCCTGCGCGCTGCCGGGCGTGTTGGCGCCACCGTTCAGGCCGCCGCCACCGCCGAATCCGGAGGCGTCGGCCAGGTCCTTGTCGTTCGTACAGGCGGCCAGGCTGAGGGCGGCGCAGAGGGCGGCCGCCAGCGGAAACACGCGCGCGCGCGCAATCATGGACATGATCCTGTATCTCCTCGGGCGAACCCGCCGGCTGTGCGAGACAAGGCCGGCGATATCGCTTCGCATGACCCCAGGGGGCCTGTTCGCTGACGGGTCTTGATGACGGGTCTTGGTGTCTCTCGCAAAACGCCCGCCGGACCGTCCTGTTTCGGACGCCCGAGGGCGAGCGTTGCGCGACGTACTCTTAGCGGCACTCGGTTAAGCGAAGGTTCCGTCAACCTTGACGGAGCGTTGTCGGTGTTCGAGCCGACGTCTCCCATGAGACCCGGGTCTCGCGTGAGACTCAGGTGTCGTGCGGGCTGCGGGCCTCGTGAGCATCACTCTTCGACCCGGATTGCGGCGCCGCCGCGTCGAATCCCGCCCGTCCATCGTTTACGGCTAAGCTGTTGCTGCAATGCAACGAGCCCGGTATCGGCGGATCAGACGGGGTCCGTCCTCGCATCCTCCAGCGCTCCGATCGCCGCGATGGCCTCTCCCGCTGCCCGCCGCGCGGCTTCCAGGGGCGCGGCGAGGTCGCCCCCACGCAGATAGGCCTGCTCCACCTCCGAACAGCGCTGCGACAGATTGACGAAGCCCAGGGAGCCGCTCACCGACAGAAGGGTGTGAGCGTCATGGCCGAGGACGTCGCGTTCATTGGTCGAGACATGCAACCGCAGCGCGATCTCGACCCGGAGGCGACCCAGCAGGTCCATCAGACGCGTGCGCCCGAAGATATCTTCGAGCTCGTTGAGGGTGGATTCGTCGTAGACCTGCTGACCAGCTTGCGAGGTCCGTCTGTCAAGGACCGTCTGGGTCTGAGGAGTATCGGGAGATACTTCCGAACATCCCTCCGGCTGCAATGTCTGAACGAGCGGTTGGTCCGGCATGGAATTGCCCAGCGGTGTTCGATACGCGTTCGTTGCGTAGCCACATGCGGAAACACTACGCCCGTTGATCGGTGCTTAACGAATATCGGAATAATTCGGTGCTGCAAAGAGTTGGTGCCATCGATGCGACAGCGTCACGTTCTCATCGTGGAAGACAATTACCTGCTCCTCGACATGCTCATGGGCCTGTGCGAGCGGCGCGCGATGCCTGTGCTTTCGGCGTCCAGCGGCGAGGCGGCGGTATCGGCGATCCGCGCGGCGGGGTCGGACCCGCGCGGCGCCGATCTCGCCCTGCTGATCACGGACATCAACCTGCCGGGATTGATCGACGGCTGGACCGTCGCGGAGGCGTACCGCACGCTCAATCCGGGCCTTCCCGTCATCTATACCTCGACGGGAGAACGCAACGACCGGCGCGCCGTAGCGGGGAGCGTCTTCCTCAGCAAGCCCTTCCGCATCCACGACGTGATCGATCTCGCCGGAACGATGATGCGGCTGTTGCCGGCGGCCCCGATCTCCGGGCTTCCGCAAGCGCCGCAGATCTTCCCGCGGCCCCATGGTCCCCAGATGCTTCAGCCCATGGGCTGACGCCGGCCGGGATCGTCACTGAAGGTGGCGGGCGTAGGTGTCGCCGGCCGCCCGCTTGAGTTCGGCGCCGGCCTCCTGTCCGATCCGCGCCGCGTCGGCCACGGGGCCGGCGCGCTGAACGGCCCAATGGGCACTGCCGTCGGGCAGGAAGAGCAGGCCGTCCAGCGTGAGTGTGTCGTCCGCGATCCGGGCGAGCGCCGCGATCGGGGTGCGGCACGACCCGTCGAGTTCCGCCAGCAGCCCGCGTTCGGCGGCGAGTTCGGCGGTGGCGCGCGCCGAGGCCAGGGGCGCCAGCAGGGCCCGCACCGCGTCATCCGACGCCCGGCACTCGATGCCGAGCGCCCCCTGCGCCACCGCCGGCAGCATCTCCTCGACGGAGAGCACGCTCCGGGCCATGTCCGACATGCCGAGGCGCTCCAATCCGCAGAGGGCCAGCAGCGTCGCGTCGCAGGTGCCCTCCTCCAGCTTGCGCATCCGGGTGTTGGCATTGCCGCGCAGGGGCACGATCCGAAGGTCCGGCCGCCGCATCAGGACCTGCGCCGCCCGCCGCAGGGATGAGGTCCCCACCCGCGACCCGGGCGCGAGGTCGGCGAAGCCGGCCGCCCCACGCGAGAGGAACGCGTCGCGCGGGTCGTCCCGCTCCAGGATGCAGGCGATGACGAGGCCGTCCGGAAGCCAGGTTTCGACGTCCTTCATCGAATGGACCGCGACATCGACCACGTCGGCGAAGAGTGCCTGCTCCAGCTCCTTGGTGAACAGGCCCTTGCCACCGATCTCCGACAGGGGCCGGTCGAGGATGCGGTCCGCCACCGTATTCACCACGACGATCTCGGTCTCGAGCCCCGGATTGGCCGCGACGATCTGGTCCCGGACCATACCGGTCTGGGCCAGCGCCATCGGGCTGCCGCGCGTTCCGATTCGGAGAGGGCGTTGGATCATGGGCGGGTTCGCTCGAAGCGCGGGACCGAAGACGTTGGCACTTGGTACGCAGTCCACGGCGCGCTGTCACCGGTTCCGTCAAATCGACGGTCGGACCGAAGAGATTCCGAAGCCATGATGCGACGTCGTCGTGCCGGCCCGGCCGGCGTTAGCGTGTCCTTGATCGCGCATCGCTGAAGCTCTGCCGTAAGGTTCGCGACGGATCGCGGCTCCCCGGACGTCCCATGAAGCGCAGCAAGCTCGAAATCTATGCCCATGAGCGGTTCGGTCCCCCGGATGAGCTCGACGCGGTCACCCCGGAGGATTCAGGGGCCGCCCCGCGTCCTCGGCACGAACCGGTGCGGCGGCGACGCGCGCGCCGGGGCGGAATCGGGGTCTGGGGTGCGATCAAGCTGGTGCTGATGCTGGGGCCGATGGCGATCCTGCTCGGCGCGACGATGCTGACCGAGTGCGGGGGGTCCGCGCAGGGTTCGTGGATGCCCGAATTCCTGCGGAGCACCGCCTGCGCCCGACGCGATCTCACCGGCCGGGTCTTTTCCCTCGAAGGCCAGCTCCGCACCGTTGCCGCCGGCCTCCGCTGAGGCCTCCGCGCCCTGCCCTCCCCGAAACCCGAACGAGACCCGGCCCGATCCGCAGGCCGCATCCAGAGTGTGAGGTCGACATGACGCTTCTGCCGGGGGCCGCCGCCGCCGAGACCGCTCCGGTATCCCCGCCTGCCCGGGCCCGAGGAGACGTGCCGCTTCACGAGCGGGCACGCATCGCCCGGCGTCCCGCCGGTACGACAGGCGGCCGCTGGTTCAGGTCGACCCCGGACCGGTCCGAAGGAACGGACGGAGACGATCGCGTTGGAGGCTTCCGGCTCGGATGGAAAGCGTCCGCGCTTCTCACCCTGATCATGCTGACCGGGCCGATCGGGCTCGTCGTCGCCCTGCCCCCGCTGCTGCATTGTCGCGAACGCGCCGAACGGTTCGGCTTCTATACCGGAGACACCCTCATGAAGTGCACCCAGCGCGGCATCGATGCGCGTCTGCAGCGCCTCGATGCCCGCCTCAAGATGCTGGTGCGCGGCTCCGGACGCTGAAGACCTTCAGGGCGGCGTTCGGCGCCGCTCGGGCGCCCGTGCGGGCGCTTCCTGAACCGCCCCCGCTCAGAAGGCCTGCAGGGTCAGCTCCGTGTGCTCGACGCTGGGTGCCGACTCGAAATAGGGGGAGACCATGGCGCGATAATCCTGCCACGCCTGCGAGCCGGTGAAATCCTCGGTGTGGTTTTCCAGGGTGTCCCACTCGATCAGCAGGCGATAGCGCTGGGGCTTCTCGACCGAGCGGCGCAGGGCGAAGCTGCGACAGCCCTTCGCCGCCTTGAAGATCGCGGAGGCTTTGGCGATGCCCGCCTCGAAATCGGCCTCCGCGCCGGGCTTGATGTCGATCTGCGCGATTTCGAGGATCATGGCTCTGTCTCGGGCTGTGGGGTGGCGAGCGTGGGAAAGGGTCAGCGCAAGGGGCGGCCGAGCGCCTTGGCGAGCAGGCGCTGCGGGCTGCGCTCGGGGTGGGCCTGGTCGGCCACCGCGAGGTAGGCGGTCTGCTCGAGCATGTACTGGCCGCCCATGGCCCCGTGCATCACCAGGTCCGAGAAGGTGACCCAGGTCTGGCCGGGGGCGAAGTGCACGTCGGCTTGCGGAGCGGTGTCCTGGTAGGTCTGGTCCTGCTTCAGGGCGTCGTGCAGGTGCAGCATCAGGTGGTCGTATTCCGAGCGCCGCGCCTTGGTGATCTTCAGGGTGGCGAGCAGACGCGCCGAGAGCGGCGAGTAGCCGGGCAGGCGCGGCAGGAACTTCTCCGCCATCGCAGAGAAATCCTCGCCCACGCGCCAGCGCCGCGGCTGCCCGTTCGGGTTGATGTTGCGGAAGATCCGCAGGATGCGCTTTTCGCCGATCGGGTTCGACGGAAAGGCATCCACGTGCAGCCGGGTGTCGTCGCGGCGCCAGCTGAGCTTGCGCTGGTCGACATCGAAGGGCCGGTAGGAGGTTCCGGCGAACGAGACCTTGCCGGCATAGACCGGCAGGTGCTCGGCCACGAGCCCTTCCGCGAAGGCCCGGTAGCGGATCAGCAGCTGGCGCAGGGCCTCCTGCTCCTCGGGGGTTCCGGCCGCGCCCTTCAGGGTGGCGGAGGCGCCCCGGATATTGACGTTCTTGGCCTTGCCGTCGGCATAGGGACGCTCGACGAACCGCTGCTCGAAGGGGCTCAGGGGAAAGTCGAGGTCGGGGAACATCAGGACCGCGCCGTCCTCCAGGGCCTCCACCAGGGGGCTCGCACCGGGCGCCGGCCCGTTGCGCGGAACGGATACGATCGGGCTGATCATCGGGCGGAACTCCTCGACATCCACGGCGGGACCGGCGGTTTACCCGAATGGCGGGCCGCTGACCACGTGGCGCGCGCGGTAAGCCTTGGCGATCTTTCGCGAAAGGCCAGTGCCGGGACCGGAGCCGAGTCGAGCGCGAATACCGGTGGATGACGGGTCTTGCCAGTTGTCAGGCCGTGCCGGCAGGCTCAACCCTGGTTCTTCCGGGCGCAACCCTGGAGTCTCGATCGCGTTGATGGAACAGCCGTGGTTCCGGTGTCTCGGAACCCTGCGGCGATGAGGATGCCGACGATGGCGACGTTGAAGGAATTCGAGGAGTCCTTGCGCGAGCACGGGATGCACATGGCCCTCGCCCTCCTCGAGCGCCTGCGCGACCGCGACCGGGCCACGCGGACGATCAAGCCGGCCCGCCGCCTCACCGGCCAGAAGATGACGCCGGATCTCGCCCGCGCGATCCTGGAACTGCATGCCTCCACCGGGATGACCCAGCAGGAGATCGCCTTCAAGGTCGGCGTCAATCAGGGCCGGGTCAACGAGGTGATCAAGCGCGGCAAGTGGCTCGACGACGACCCGCATGCCCCGGAGGCGGTCGCTCGGGACAAGGCGAAGGCGCGCATGCGAGCCGATCCCCAGCCCAAGCGCCCGGTCACGCAGCGGAGTTCCGGTAAGGCGTCGGCGAAGCGTGGGAAGGCGGCGGTGTCCGCGCGCCGTCCGAGCCCGCAGGGGCAACTGGTCTTCGGCGACGTCTGAGTCGCCACGTCCGACCGTCTCCGCAAAGCGCTTTTCCCGGAAGCAAAGCGGGATCAAGGCCGGCCGAAGGGGCGTTGCCGCATCAGACGAACGCTGCGGCTGGAACCCCTTCGATGCGCGCCCTCCCCCTTGCCGTGCTGCTCACCGCGTGGGCCTTCTCGGCGCAGGCGCAACGCCCCTCCACGACCGCGATGTCGTGCGGTCAGGCCAAGGCGCTGGTGGGCCGTCAGGGCGGCATCGTCCTCGGTACGGGCGGGCAGACCTACGATCGCTTCGTGCGGGATCGCAGTTTCTGCGAGGTCACCGAGATCGCGGTCCCGGCCTTCGCGCCGGCCGGCGACACGCCGCGCTGCTTCGTGGGCTACCGCTGCATCGAGCCGGGCCGCGGCGATCCGTTCGACGATTTCTAGACGCAACCACAACGCTCCCACAACGCTCCGCCCGGCCTCACGCGATGGCGCGGCAGATGCCACGAACGTACAGGCCATGAACAAAGACGCCCCGGCCTGTCGGCCGGGGCGCTCCACACGATGCGGTCAGGCGCGTGATTAAGCGGCCTGCTGGACCGAACCCTCGATCACAGGGGCGTTCTGCGCCCGAGCCGTGGCGATCTGGATCTGGCGGGGCTTCTTCGCCTCCGGAATCTCACGCACGAGGTCGATGTGCAGGAGACCGTTTTCCAGGGCCGCACCCGTCACCTGGACGTAGTCGGCGAGCTGGAAACGGCGCTCGAAGGCGCGGGCCGCGATGCCCTGATGCAGGAATTCCGCGGGCTTGCCGGCATCGGCCTTGCGCTCGCCCTTCAGCGTCAGCGCATTCTCCTTGACCTCGATCGCGAGATCGGAGTCCGTGAAGCCGGCCACCGCCACCGTGATCCGGTAGGCGTTCTCGCCGGTGCGCTCGATGTTGTAGGGCGGGTAGGTCGGGGCTGCATCGGCGCTGACATACTGGTCGAGGGCCGAGAACAGGCGGTCGAAACCGACGGTGGAGCGATAGAGGGGAGCAAGATCGAACTGACGCATCACACATTCTCCGTAAGAAGCAACATGCTGATATTCGGTCCGCCCGAGGGCCGGACCTGTCGCACCGCCGTATTGGCCGGTGCTCCCGTGATATCGGGGGGCACTTTCAGCCTCGCAAGAGCCTCCTCACCCCCCAGGATCGAATTTTTTGTCTGCTTCCGTCACCTGAGACCCTGACCATGAGCTCTTCGCGATGCTGACCCTGCGTTCCACGCCCGACAATCCCGTTCCCCTCGGCGGGGCCCTCAAGGCCGTGCGCACCGAGGACGGCATCGAACTGCGCGCCGCCCATTGGCGCCCGACCACCCGGATGGTGAAGGGAACGGTCTGCCTGCTTCAGGGGCGGGCCGAATTTATCGAGAAGTACTACGAGACCATCGCCGACCTGCGGGGGCGCGGCTTCGCGGTGGTGGCCTTCGACTGGCGGGGCCAGGGCGAGTCGCAGCGGCAGGTGGACGATCCGCACCGGGGCCACGTGGCGCATTTCGACGATTACCGCCGCGACCTGAAGGCGATCGAGGACACCATCCTCAACCCTCTCATGCCGCATCCGCACCTGGGCCTGGCGCATTCCATGGGGGGCGCGGTGGCGCTCACGGGCGCCCTGGACGGCTGGCTTCCGTTCCGGCGCCTCGTGACCGTGGCGCCGATGCTGTCGATCCGCATGGTGCGCTGGCCGGCCGGGGCGGCCCTGCTCGCCCGGGTGCTCCAGGCGCTGGGGCGGGGGCGGCACTACGTCCCGTTCGGTTCCGCCGTCTCGATCGCCACGAAGCCCTATCCGAACAACCGCCTCTGCCGCGACCCGAAGCGCTATGCCCGCAACGCGGCGGCCGCGCGCGATGTCGGGGCCGGCGCCGTGGGCGATCCCAGCATCGCCTGGCTCGCCGGGGCGTTCCGGGCGATGCGGCGCCTCGCCGACCCGAGCGTGCCGGGGCGGATCGGCGTACCGACCCTGATCGTGGCCGCCGGCGCCGACCCGGTCTGCGGCACGCGGACCGCCGAGCGCTTCGCGCGTGGGCTCCGGGCCGGGCACATCCTCGTGCTTCCGGATGCACGCCACGAGATCCTGTCGGAGCGCGACGGCATCCGCGAGGATTTCTGGGCGGCCTTCGATGCCTTCATGCCGGGGTCCGAGGCGGCCGAGCGCGCCGGAGAGGGGGATCGAGGCCTGAGCCTTACGGGTTGAGGTGGCGCAGGGCCGCCTCGTGCAGGCGGCGGTCGCCGGATGCCACGATCCGTCCGCCCCCCGTCGCCGGGCCGCCGTCCCAGGTCGTCACGACGCCGCCGGCCCCCTCGACGATCGGGATCAGCGCGACGATGTCGTAGGGCTTGAGGCCGGCCTCGACCACGAGATCGATCTGCCCCGCCGCCAGCATGCAGTAGGCGTAGCAATCCGTGCCGTAGCGGGAGAGCCGGACGGCGCCCTCCAATCCGAGGAAGCGCTCGCGCTCCGCGCCGTCCGCGAACAGGCGCGGGTCGGTGGTGGCGAGGATGGCCTGGTCGAGGGCCGTGCCGCGCCGCGTGTAGAGGGGCCGCGTGCCGCGCGGCGAGCGCAGGGTCGCGCTCGCGCCGTCGCCCGAGAAGCGCTCGGCGAGGTAGGGCTGGTGCATCAGGCCGCGCACGGCCGCGCCGTGATGCGTCAGGCCGATCAGCGTGCCCCAGGTCGGCAGGCCGGCGATGAAGGCCCGGGTCCCGTCGATGGGGTCGAGCACCCAGACGCATTCCGCGTCGAGATTCTCCGATCCGAACTCCTCGCCGAGGATGCCGTGGGTCGGCAGGGCGCGCCGGATCATGCCGCGCATCGCCACCTCCGCCGCCCGGTCGGCCTCGGTCACGGGGTCGAAGGCGGCATGACCGCGCGCCTTGTCGTCCATGCCGAAGGCCGCCCGGAAGAAGGGCAGGATCGCCTGCCCCGAGGCGTTGGCGAGATCGTCCATGAACCGCGCGAGATCGACGACGCTCATCGGCCCTTTCCTCCTGCGAAACGCCGGGGGAGCGAAGCGGACGGAAGCGTCGCCGGTCAAGCCCCAAAAGCGGCGGGCCGCATCGGACTGGATGCGTGCAACGGACGGAATTCGGATGGGCAGATTTCAGACCGGCATGGGCTGAACGCGGGCGAGTCCCTCATTCGCCTCCGGGGCCGTGCGCGCCGGGGCCCGCTCGCCATGGGCGGTGGCGACCACCGCATCGACGGCGGCGCGCAGCGACGAGACGTGGATGTCGGCATCGACCGCGCGGCGCTGGGCGGCCTCGTCGAGGGCCTCGTCGGCCTGCCACAGGCCGAGGATGAAGCAGGCGTCGGGCAGCTTGCGCCGCAGGCGCTCGCCGAGGCGGCGCAGATGCGTCGGCTCGCCGCTGATCGCCATCGAGACCACGCAGACCAGCTTGGCGGGGCCGGCATCGAATTCGCCGATCCGCGCCCGCGCCACGTCCGAGAACGGCGCCACCCGCGTGCCGATCCCGCGCTTGGTCAGGAGCTGGGCCAGGATCGCGCAGGCGGCCTCGTCGACGAAGCTGCGCCCGGCCACGCACAGGACGGTGCCGGCGGGACGCCAGACCTCGGGGACCGGCGTCGGACGCGGGGCGTCCGGGTCGGCCTTCGCCTCGGTGTCGCCGCGCAGGTCGTCCCGGTCCGCCAGTTCCTCGATGAGCCCGCCGACGCTGGTGCGGATATCGTTCTTCTGCTCGCTGGTGAGCACCCCGCGCGCCGCGTCGCGGGCGGCGAGTTCGAGGCCCCGGATCACCACCTCGTCGTAGTAGGCGGTCAGCGAACTCGTCTTCAGGATGAGGTCGGCATGCTCCTGCACCTCCTCGGGGTCGTCGGCGAGGATCCGCTGATAGAAGTTCTCCACCGGGGTCAGCGCCGGCCGGTCCCCGAACAGCACGTCGAGGAACTCGAGCTTGTCCACGTGCCGCCCCAGGACGACGAGGCACACGGTCAGCGGCGTGGAGAGAAGCAGGCCGACAGGCCCCCAGAGCCAGGTCCAGAACAGGGCCGAGACCAGGACCGCGAAGGGCGACATGCCGGTCGACTGCCCGTAGAGCATCGGCTCGATGAAGTGCCCCACCAGCGGCTCGAGGATCAGGAACAGGATGAGGGTGCCGATCACCATCGACCAGCCGGGATCGACGGCGGCGGCGAGCGCCAGCGGGAACAGGGCCGAAACGAAGGCGCCCACGTAGGGCACGAAGCGCATCAGCGCCGAGAAGATGCCCCAGAGCACCGGGTTCGGCACGCCCAGCACGTAGAGGCCGATGCCGACCACGAGGCCGAAGGAGGCGTTCAGCCCGAGCTGAACCAGGAAGTAGCGGCTGAGGCGCTTGGCGGCGTCGTCCATCGCCACGGTGGTGCGATGCAGGTCGCTGGAGCCGGCGAGGCGGATCATGCGGTCGCGCAGGTCCTCGCGCTGCATCAGCAGGAACAGCAGCACCACGAAGACGATGCCGATGGTGGCCAGCGGATGCAGGATCGGCGAGAGCAGCGTGCCCGCCAGCGTCACCGGCCCCGGCGCACGCTCCTTGACCTCGACGAGGATCGCCTTCTCGGGCGGCGCGGCACCGGCCTGCGGCGCAGGCTTGGGCGGGGTTTCGGGTTTGGGCTCCTCGCGGCTCTCGTGCATCGTCCGGCCGATGCTGGCCACGTAGCCGGCGAGGCGACCGGCCGGCGTGTCGCTCAAGCCCTCGATCTTGCGCTCGATGGTGCTGCGGTAGCGCGGCACGTCCTTGGCGATGTCCGCGAGCTGCACCCCGATCAGGGTCGCGAGGGCGGCGGCGGTTCCGAGGGCGATGACCACGGAGGTCGCCACCGAGAGGAAGCGGCCGAAATGCCAGCGCCGCAGCAGGTTCACCAGGGGGCCGAGCACGAAGGAGAGCAGGATCGCGATGGCGATCGGGATCAGGACGTCCCGCCCGACATAGAGGCCCACCATGATGAGGGCGGCCACGATCAGGGGGGAGGTCAGGGCCTGGGGCGGCGTACCGGCCGCCGCGATGCGCGTGGGTCGCGGGGGGACCAGGGACGGCTTCGAGATTGATTTCAGGGCCATTCCGGTTCCGTTTCACGACGCGACACGCGGCAATCCGCCTCGCGGCCACCACCGCCTGAAGAACGGCGACCCTGCGGAAAACGATCCCTCCCGGCGGCGGATCCCGTCACGCCGCCGTGAGCTCGCCGCTGCGCCACGCGTTTCGCGCATGGCTTCCAGCGCTTAACGCGCGCCATGGACCAGTTTCCGGTTGTCCTGAGGGTGCCTTCCCAACCGAAGCGCGTGGCATCCGCGTGGTTACAATTCACGAATCCTCGGCCGCAGCGAAGTATCGCCCCGTCGCAGCCGACGGGGCCGGCGCGATCGTCTTCGAGCGTCCGAAGCTCGACCGTCCGCCTACGCTTCGAAATCCGTAAAGTATTGCCTGTCATCGGGCGAGACAAAATCCGCCGATTGCGCTTTGCCCAACGACGGCGGGATCTTTGATCTGAGTTTTTGCGGAATCCGAAAAATGTAAGCCGCGCGGAGCAGGAATCTATCCTGTGGAAGGGGCGTATTTAATTCAGTCTTAGAACAAGCCGTACGATTCTCGATTTTCTACTGAAGGCGGTTGGAGGCTCTTTTGCAGGACATGGCGGTGAGGGCGGGCTCCGAACCCCCAGCCCCCCAACCTACGGCTCCCGAAGCCACGAACCTCCACGGCATCGCCGCGGAGATCGCCGAGCTTCGCCACATCTCTTCCGAGAAGAGCCGCCGCATTCAGGCGATCACCGGGCAAGTGAAGATCCTGGCGCTGAACGCCCTGATCGAGGCCGCCCGGGCCGGCGAGATGGGACGCGGGTTCTCCGTGGTGGCGCAGGAGGTGCGCAACATCGGCGCGGAGGTCGAAGGGGTCGCCAAGGCCCTAGAGGTCGAATTGTCGAACCGGATCGCGGGGCTGCAGACCCGTGTCCGCAACTTCGCGGAAGAATCGCAGACCGAGCGGTTGATCGATCTCGCGCTCAATGCCGTCGAACTCATCGACCGCAACCTCTACGAGCGGACCTGCGACGTGCGCTGGTGGGCGACGGATGCGGCCGTCGTGGATTGCGCGGCGGTCCCGAGCCCGGCGGCGGCGGCCCATGCCAGCGGGCGCCTGGGCATCATCCTCGATGCCTACACCGTGTATCTCGACCTCTGGCTCTGCGATCTCCAGGGCAACGTGCTCGCCCATGGGCGGCCGGACCGGTATCCCGCGCTGGTGGGTCGCAACGTGGCCGGCGAGGACTGGTTCCGCCGCGCCGCCGCCCTCGCCAGCGGGGAGGAATACGTGGCCGGCGACGTAGCCTGCCAGTCGAGCCTGAACGGCGCGCAGGTGGCCACCTATTGCGCCAGCATCCGGGCGGGTGGAGATCCCCACGGGGCGGCGACCGGCGTCCTCGCGATCCATTTCGACTGGCAGGCCCAGGCCCGTGCCATCGTCGACGGCGTGCGCGTGTCCGATGCGGATCGCGCCCGCACGCGGGTCCTCCTCGTGGATGCCAAGCAGCGCGTGATCGCGGCCTCGGATGGGCGCGGGGTGCTGGAGGAGACCCTCGCCTTCACCCCGAAGGGGCGCCCGAGCGGGGCCGATCTCGACCCCCGTACCGGGGCCGTGACCGCCTTCCACCGCACGCCCGGCTACGAGACCTATGCGGGGCTCGGCTGGTACGGGGTCATCGTCCAGGGCGATCCGCGCTGAGACCCGGCCCCCACCTCGCTCAGACGAGGACCGGCATCGCGGCCTGGTTCTCGATGTCGAAGACGCGGGTGTAGCGTGCGATCTCGGCCTCGGGGCCGATCGCCTTCGACGGGTTGTCCGAGATCTTCACGGTGGGCCGCCCGTTCGCGGCGATCACCTTGCAGACGATGGAGATCGGATCGAGGCGTCCGTCCGGCACGAGGCCCCGGAAGTCGTTGGTGAGCAGCGTGCCCCAGCCGTAGCCGATCCGCATGCGGCCATGGAAATGGGCGTGGATCGCCTCGATGGTGTCGATGTCGAGACCGTCGGAGAAGATCGCGAGTTTCTCGCGGGGGTCCGATCCGCGGGCGCGCCACCAGGCGATCGCCTCCTCGCCCCCGGCGATCGGCTCCTTCGAATCGATGCGGATGCCGGTCCAGGCGCTCATCCATTCGGGGGCGTTCCGCAGGAAGCCCGTGGTGCCGTAGGTATCGGGCAGCATCACGAGGAGATTGCCGGCGTAATCCTGCTGCCAGTCGGCGAGCACCGCGTACGGCGCCTGGGCAAGCGCGGCATCGTCGTCGGCGAGGGCGGCGTAGACCATCGGCAGTTCGTGGGCGTTGGTGCCCACCGCCTCGACCTCGCGGCGCAGGGCGATGAGGCAGTTCGAGGTTCCGAGGAAGCGGTCGCCGAGCGCCTCGTGCATCGCCTCGACGCACCAGTCCTGCCAGAGGAAGCCGTGACGGCGGCGCGTCCCGAAATCCGCGATGGAGAGCCCCGGCAGGCGCTGGAGTCGCTCGATCTTCTCCCAGACCCGCGTCATCGCCCGGGCATAGAGCACCTGCAGGTCGAGCTTCCCGAGGTGGCGCACGACGCCCCGCGTGCGCAGCTCGTTGAGGATCGCCAGCGCCGGCACCTCCCACATCGTGGTCTCGAGCCAGGGGCCGTGGAAGGTGAGCACGTATTGGCCGTCGCGCGCCTCGAGTTCGTACTCGGGGAGCCGGAATCCTTCGAGCCAGTCCATGAAATCGGCGGAGAACATCTGGCGCTGGCCGTAGAAGGTATTGCCGCGCAGCCAGGTGGATTCGCCACGGCTCAAGGACACCGAGCGTGCATGGTCGAGCTGCTCGCGGAGTTCGCCCGCATCGACGAACTCGGCGAGGCGTACCTGGCGGGAGCGGTTCTGGATGCCGAAGGTGACCTGGGCCTCGCGATGGCGGCGAAAGATCGTCTGCGCCATCAGGAGCTTGTAGAAATCCGTGTCGAGCAGCGACCGGACGATCGGGTCGATCTTGAAGCTGTGGTTGTACACCCGCGTGGCGAGATCGAGCATGGTTCGGATCGGGGCCCCTGACACGGGGCTTCGGCGCCCACGCGGCGCCAGAGGCGCATGGCACCCGGTCACAAGTCAATCGCGGGTACGGCAACGCCGCCGCGCGGCGGGTTCCCGCACGGGCTGTGCCCCGAAAACGCATCGGGGCGGCGCGCCCCTCGGCATGCCGCCCCGTCCGTCCGGGCCTGAGGCTCAGGCGAGATCGACCTTCTTGGTCTCGGTCTTCGGGGACTCGCCGGTCAGGGCCGCCTTCACGTACCCGTAGAGGTGCAGCATGGTGGCGTTCGGGCTGTCCCAGTACTCGCCCTTCTCGGGGTGAACGCGGATGAGAGCGACCTCCGGGTCGTCCTTGCCGTTCGGGAACCAGGTCTTCAGGCTCTCGGTCCACTTGTCGTCGATGACCGCCTGATCGGTCACGATCTCGGCCTTGCCGGCGACCGACACGTAGGTCTGGCTCGACGGATCGGAGTAGGCGAGGTTGATCTGGTTGTCCTTGCTGATCTCGGCGGTCTTGGGCGAGTGCAGCTTGGTGAAGAACCACAGGTCGCCGTTCTCGTCCGCCTCCTGGCACCACATCGGACGGCTGTAGAGCTTCCCGTCCGGGTCGGCCGTGGTCATCATCGCGACCTTGACGTCCTTGATGAGGGCGAACAGCTTCTTGGCGCCCTCGTGGTCGCGGTGGTTGCCCTGGTGCATGGGATCGCAGTCTCCAACTGATCGAAAGGTTGTCCGGCGCGGATGCGCGGCGCTGGTTCGTCTGCTCAACGAGCCAGGGCGGCATTGGTTTCGGGCCTTGCCGCCGGGCCCTTGCTCGGCATGGGCTTGACCGATCGGGCGTGCATGCGGCGCAGGGCGGCCAGCCGGCCGGGGCGGCGCTCCTCCAAGAGACCCACTTCGCCCACGAACCGGATCACGTGGCGGTTCCGGCCCTGCCGCTTGGCCTCGTAGAGGGCGCCATCGGCCTGGACGAGAAGCTCCCTCGGCCCGACGGTGGCCCCCGCTCCCCTCAGGGCCACGCCGATGCTCACGGAGATCACCGCGAGATCGTCGCCCCGGGCGCCGTGCGGGATGGCGAGGCGGGCGATCCGGGCACGCAGACGCGCGACGACCCGCTCCACCGCGCGGGCCTCGCAGCCCCGCATCAGGATCGAGAATTCCTCGCCCCCGTAGCGGGCCACGAGATCGCGTCCGCCCCGGGTCTCGTCGGCCAGGGCCTCGGCGAGGCGGCGCAGGCAGTCGTCCCCCGCCGGATGGCCGTACGTGTCGTTGAAGCGCTTGAAGTGGTCGACGTCGATCATCAGCAGCGCGGTGCCGCGCGGCTCGCCGGCCGAGGCATCGAGGGCGGAGTCCAGGGCGCGGCGGTTGGCGAGCCCCGTCAGGGCATCGGTCTCCGACAGCACGGTCAGCACCCGCCGGTCATGCTCGAGGTCGGCCGAGCGCAGGATCTCGCGCAGCGAGACGAGGTAGGCGCGCCGGTGCACCGCCTCGATCCGGTGATTGCCGTAGAGGACGAAGAAGCTGCCGGTCAGGGTCTGGAAGGCCAGGCACAGGGTGAGTTCGGGCGCGAGGTCCGACCGCAGCCAGAGGCCGGCGAAGGACGCCGCCGCGCCGATGCCCGTGACCACCAGCGCGTGGGGAAAGCGCAGGACCAGCATCATGGTGGCGAAGACCAGCATCAGCGGGTACTCGACCATGCAGATGGCGCTCATCGGCCCCGGTTCGAGACAGAAGAGCAGGATGGGGACCCCGATCACGAGCAGCATCGTGGCGGTGACCATGCGCTCGCGCGTCGGACCCGGCATCCGGGTCACGGCCCAGGCCAGGAGGAGCCCCAGCGGCGTCACCAGGAGCAGCCGCAGGCCGAGCGCCAGAGGCAGCATGCCGGGCATCAGCAGCGCCGTCGTCAGGTTGTAGCCGTTATGGAAGACGAGGCCGATCAGGATCGTGCGGCGCAGGTGGCGGGCCCGCTCGCGCCCCGTATCGATCTCGTAGCGCGCCGAGACGGGGCGGGAGAAGCGCAGTAGGCGTGGGCTCATCGTGAGGTCGCGGTCGGCGACCTCCCCGCGCGGGCATGCCGTCACCGCGCCGTGCGGACTCGGGAACGGGCGACGTGACCAGTGGAACAAGGCTGAGGTTATCCCGTGTCGGGCCGGGCCGCCGCAGCGTCCCGACTCTCTTCTGTCCAGCACCGAACGTTGCAGTACGGGAAGAAGACGCAGGCGCCGTCCGGTCCATTCACCGCATGCCTACCGATCTGTGAATGCAATCTGTGATCGAGCGACATCGCGGACGTCGGCACTGCGCGGAAACCTGCGAATTCCTGGCGGGTGGCCCCCGTGACGGCCTGTCTCGCCCCCTCACACGAGGCCGCCGCTTGCGCTCGGACGCGGCCTGTGCTGTCGCATGGGACCTCGCGTGGACGAAGGGCGACCGCCGGAGCCTCCACGATCCTCTTCCTCACCTCCGCGCCGAGCCTCGTCCGGCCGCTCGCGGCAAGGAGCCAGACCCTTGGCGATCACCCGAGACGATGTGCTGAAGGTGCTCTCGACCGTGACGGTCGATGCCGCCGGCACCACCCTGCCCGCCTCCGGGCGCCTGTCGCAGGTGGTGGTGGACCCCACCAACCGGGTCATGTTCTCGATCCTTATCGATCCGAGCGAGGCCCAGCGCTTCGAGCCGATCCGACGTCAGGCGGAAGGGGCGATCCTCGCCGCGCCCGGCGTCTCGGGCGTCTTCGCAAGCCTGACCTCCGAGCGCGGGCCGAACCAGCCGGCGCCGCCGCAGCCGCCGGCCCCCGGCCGCCCGGCCGTTCCCCCCCAGCGCACCGGCCCGGCCCTGCCGGGGGTCCGGCACATCGTCGCGGTGGCCTCCGGCAAGGGCGGCGTCGGCAAGTCCACCACGGCCTGTAACCTCGCCCTCGCGCTCTCCGCGCAGGGGCTGAGGGTCGGGCTGCTCGATGCCGATATCTACGGCCCCTCCGTGCCGAAGCTGTTCGGCCTGTCGGGCAAGCCCAAGGTCATCGAGGAGCGGCTGCTGGCGCCCATGGAAGGCTTCGGCATCAAGGTGATGTCCATCGGCTTCCTGATCGAGGCCGAGACGGCGATGATCTGGCGCGGGCCGATGGTTCAGTCGGCGATCACCCAGATGCTGCGCGAGGTCGCCTGGGGCGAGCTCGACGTGCTCGTGGTCGACATGCCCCCCGGCACCGGCGACGCGCAGCTGACCATGGCGCAGGCGACCCCGCTCTCGGGGGCGGTCATCGTGTCGACGCCGCAGGACCTCGCCCTGATCGATGCGCGGCGCGGCGTGACCATGTTCCGGAAGGTCGCGGTTCCCATCCTCGGTGTGATCGAGAACATGGCGACCTTCATCTGCCCGCATTGCGGCACGGCCTCGCACATCTTCGGGCATGGCGGCGCGCGGGCGGAGGCCGAGCGCCTGGAGGTGCCGTTCCTCGGGGAGGTGCCGCTCAACATGACGATCCGCGAGACCTCCGATGCCGGCCGCCCCGTGGTGGCGGTGGACCCGGACGGCCCGCATGCGCAGGTCTATCGCGGCATCGCGGCCAAGCTCTGGGCCAACCTCACCGGCGGACCGGCGCCCCGCGCGGCCCCCCGCATCGTCATCGAGTAGCCCTCGCATGCCGGCGGTTCCGGTGCCGGACGTCCTCGGCCTCATCCTGGCCGGCGGCCTGTCGCGGCGCATGGGCGGGGGCGACAAGCCCCTGCGGCTCCTCGGCGGGCGCACGCTCCTCGACCGCGTGCTGGCCCGCTTCGCGCCCCAATGCGGGGCCGGCGTGATCCTGAACGCCAACGGCGATGCGCGGCGTTTCTCCGGGTTTCCGGGGAAGATCGTTCCGGACGGCGTCCCGGACCATCCCGGTCCCCTCGCCGGCATCCTGGCCGGCCTCGACCACGCGGCGCTGCATCACCCCGGGATCACGCACGTCGCCAGCGTCTCGGGCGACGCGCCGTTCCTGCCACCGGACCTCGTGGCGCGGCTCGCGGCGGTGCGGGACGGGGATGCTATCGCGGTGGCGGCATCGGGGACGCGCGAGCATTTCACGGTCGCGCTCTGGCCGGTGGCCCTGCGAGCGGACCTGCGCCAGGCCCTGGTGGAGCGGGGCGAGCGCCGGGTCGGGGCGTTCCTGGCGCGCCACGGGGCGGTGCCGGTCTCGTGGCCGACGGAGCCCCACGATCCCTTCGCCAACATCAACACACCCGAGGATCTGGCCGCGGCCGAGCGCGTGCTCGCCGGCGCCGAGCGATCCTGATCCGTCGCGTCAGGGCGATAGCGCGCTGCAGGCGCGGACGCCCCTTCGCTATCGGGGACTTCCGGGCCTCGGCCGTCCGGTCCCGGGTGGAACCGGGACCGGACGGCATGGGGATCAGGCGGCGTCGACGGTCGCCTTGACGATCTTGTCGGGGGAGCGCGGCGGCTCGCCCTTGTTCAGGGTGTCGACCACGTCCATGCCCTCAACGACCTTGCCCCAGACCGTGTATTGCTTGTCCAGGAAGCGGGCATCGCCGAAGCAGATGAAGAACTGCGAGTTGGCCGAGTGCGGGAAGTTGGTGCGGGCCATCGAGCAGGTGCCGCGCACGTGCGGCTCGGCGTTGAATTCGGCGTTGAGGTCGGGGAGGTCGGAACCGCCCGAGCCCGTGCCGGTCGGGTCGCCGGTCTGCGCCATGAAGCCGTCGATGACGCGGTGGAACGGCACGCCGTCGTAGAAGCCCTGCGCGGCGAGCGTCTTCAGGCGCTCGACATGGTTCGGGGCGAGGTCGGGGCGCAGCCCGATCACGACGCGGCCCTTGGTGGTCTCCAGGGTGATGGTTTCGGTCTCTGCCATGGTTCTCAAGCTCCTTGTCGCTGGGAGGGTCGGTGGATGAAGCGGAGCGCGATCGGGCGCCCCGCGATGGCCGCGCCGAGGGCGGGGGTGATCCGGGCTGGCGTGCAGCGCCGGATCGCCCGCAGGGCCGCATCCGAGAGGATGCGGGCGGCGTGGGTGTTCGAAGCCGGTCTCGCGTAGGTCACGCGGGGCGTGCCGATGACGGACCCGTCGCGCCGGAGGGAGAAGCGTGTCGTGATCTCGCCGTCACCGGCGTCGGCGGGTGCCGTCCAGCAGGCCGCGAGCACGGGATACAGCGCCCGGAGGGTGTTGGCGGTCCCGGCCGGACGGTCCTGCGGCACCCGTACGGTGCCGCGCAGCGTCTCGGGCAGCGTCGGCGGTCCGGTGAAGGGCGCCCCCTGAGCGGAGGCGACGACGCCGAGGCCCGCCGCGGCGAGAGCCGCGACGGTGGTCCCGACGCGTCGTCCGCCCGGCCGCAAACTATTTGGCTCCCTGCGCCATCTGCATCTTCACAATCTTGTCGGGGTTCTGCACCGCCCCGCCCGGCGCGCCGGCGGCGGCCTTCTTGATCGCGTCGACATGCTCCATGCCGGACGAGACCAGGCCGACCACGGTGTACTGGCCGTTCAGGAAGGGCGCGTCGCCGAGGCAGATGAAGAACTGGGAATTGGCCGAGTTCGGATCCTGCGAGCGCGCCATGCCGACGGTGCCGCGCCGGAACGGGGAGGACGAGAACTCCGCCGGGATGTTCGGCAGGCTCGAGCCACCGGTCCCGTTGCCCTTCGGGTCGCCGGTCTGGGCCATGAAACCCTCCATGACGCGGTGGAACTTCAGGCCGTTGTAGAAGCCCTGCTTGATCAGGGTCTTCAGCTGGGCGACGTGCTTCGGCGCCAGATCGGCCCGAAGCTCGATGGTGACGCGACCGTCCTTGGTGTCGAGGAACACCGTGTTCTCGTCTGCCGCCAGGGCCGCGGGGGCCGTGCCGATCAGGGCGGCGACGGCCAGGAGGGCGATCCGGCGGTTGAGGCCGAGGGTCTTGCCGAACGTCATGGGCAGGCATTCTCTCTGGTTGTCGAAACGAAGGAGTCAGGCTCTCGGGAAACGCTGGGCGAGGCGCTCGGCCACCAGGGGCGGCACGAAGGGCGAGACGTCGCCGCCCATCGCGGCGATCTGCCGGACCAGCGTGGCGGTGATCGGGCGCACGCCCGTGGAGGCGGGGAGGAACACGGTCTGCACCTCCGGGGCCATGGCCCCGTTCATGCCGGCGAGCTGCATCTCGTAATCGAGATCGGTGCCGTCGCGCAGACCCCGGATGAACACCGTCGCTCCGACGCGACGCGCCGCCGTCACGGCGAGATCGTCGAAGGTGACGATGGTGAGCTCGGTGCCTTCGGCCTGCGCGAGTGGCGTGCAGGTGGCGCGAAGCAGGTCGGCCCGTTCCTCGGGCGAGAACATCGGCGCCTTGCCGGGATGGACGCCGATGGCGATGACGAGGTTCGGCACGAGCCGGCACGCCTGACGGATGACGTCGAGGTGTCCGTTCGTGACCGGGTCGAACGAGCCGGCATAGAGGGCGGTGCGGATCATCGCGGCCCGGGGTAGAGCATTTCGGCCGGAAACGAAACCACCGCGCCGTGGACGAAAAAGGCGGACCCCCTTTCGGGGATCCGCCTCGACGCCTGTCGGGCTCGTGCGAACGAGCGCTGCGTTGATCCTAGTAGGAGCCGAACTTGTAGTTGATGCCGGCGCGCACGAGGCTTCCCTCGGTCGAGAAGCGCGAGGTGTAGGAACCGGTCACCGGTGCGAGGTTCGTCTGGTTGACGATCACGTTGCGGGTGCCGAGATCGTAGCGCAGGTATTCCGCCTTCACGGTGACCGCGCTCGCCTTGAAGAAGTTCAGGAAGCTGTCCGTCGGGATGGCATACTCGATGCCGCCGCCGTAGACGTAGCCGGTTTCCATCTGGCTGAAGCGGCCGGAATAGGCGAGCGGGCGAGCCGCCGCATTGCCGAAGAAGTCGGCGCTGTAATTGACGCTGCCGTAGGCGAAGCCGCCGGTGCCGTACACCAGGAACTTGTCGAAGGCGTAGCCGAGGCGTCCGCGAACCGTGCCGAGGAAGTCGAGGCTCTGACGGAACGTCGACGGATCGTTCAGCGAGCTGATGAAGGTCCGCGTGCGCTCGAGATCCGTGTACTGGGCGTCCGCCTCGATGCCGACGACGATCCCCGAGCCCGGAGTGAACTGGTAGTTGTAGCCGATGCCGCCGCCGCCGGTGAAGCCTTCCTGCTCGCTGCGGAAGCTGCCAGGCCGGCGATTGCTGAGGACGTTCCCGACCGTGCTGGTGAAGGCAGGTCCGATCAGGGCACCGGCGCCGGGACCGTTGTTCCCCGTGGTCCGGATCGCGCTGTTCTCGCTGAAGGCATATCCGGCGTTCACGCCGAGGTAGAAGCCCGTCCAGGTGAAGACCGGGACCGGGACGAAGACCGGCGGCGCGGCGCGGCGCGGCAGGTCGGCGGCCGAAGCGGCGCCGCACAGGAGGATGCCGGTGGCGCCGGCGAGAAGGGTCTGTCTCAGCACGATGTGTGTCCCGTGAATGTCTGGTGGCGCTTGATCACGGGGTACGCTGTTGTTGCTGGTAAGACTATTGTAAAAAGGCCACATGCTTTAGTAATGCGGGGTGTAGCTGGCCGGCCCGCATTACGATTGATCTGCCTAAATAGTCCCCGCGAACACAGAAACGTGATGCTCGCGGGGTGTAGTCAGCCGGCGATCATGCCTCCTCGACTGTTTCGCTCTCGTCCTCGCCCTCGATATGCTCGACCGAAACGACCTTTTCGTCGGCGGCCGTGTTGAACACCGTCACCCCCTGCGAGGCGCGGCCGACGATGCGGATGTCGTCCACCGGCACCCGGATGAGCTGGCCGCCGTTGGTGACCAGCATGATCTGGTCGGAGGCCTGGACAGGGAACGAGGCCACGAGGGCGCCGTTGCGGGCGTTCACCCGCATGGCGGTGATGCCTTTGCCGCCGCGCCCCGAGGTCCGGTACTCGTAGGACGAACTGCGCTTGCCGTAGCCGCGCTCGGAGAGGGTGAGCACGAATTGCTGCGCGGCGCCCATCTCGGCGTAGCGCTCCTGCGAGAGCAGCGGCACATCGGTGGCGACCTCCTCGGAATCGGCATCGCCCCCTTCCGTGTCGCCGATGACGGCCCGCTGCATCTTCAGGAATGCGCCGCGCTCTTCCGGCGTCGCCTCGAAGCTGTTGAGGATCGTCATCGAGATGACGCGGTCGTCCTTGGCGAGGCTGATGCCGCGCACACCGGTGGAATCGCGGCCCTTGAAGACGCGGACATCCTCGACGGGGAAGCGGATGCACTGGCCCGCCTGCGTGGTAAGCAGCACGTTCTGGTCGGCCCGGCAGATCTCGACGTGGACGATGTGGTCGCCCGCGTCGAGCTTCATGGCGATCTTGCCGGCGCGGTTCACCTGGACGAAGTCCGAAAGCTTGTTGCGCCTCACCCCGCCGCTGGCGGTGGCGAACATGACGTCCAGGGTCTCCCAGGAGGCCTCGTCCTCGGGCAGCGGCATGATGGTGGTGATGCGCTCGGTGCCGGCATCCATGGCGAGGATGTTGACCAGCGCCTTGCCGCGCGCGTTCGGGGCCGCCATCGGCAGGCGCCAGACCTTCTCCTTGTAGACCTGGCCCTGGTTCGAGAAGAACAGCACCGGCGTGTGCGTGTTGGCCACGAACAGGCGGGTGACGAAATCCTCGTCGCGGGTCGACATGCCCGAGCGGCCCTTGCCGCCCCGGCGCTGGGACCGGTAGGTCGAGAGCGGCACGCGCTTGACGTAGCCCGCATGGGACACGGTGACGACCATGTCCTCGCGCTGGATCAGGTCCTCGTCCTCGACGTTGGAATCCCAGTCGAGGATCAGGGTGCGGCGCGGGGTGGCGTAGGCCTCGCGCACCTCCGCGAACTCATCCTTGACGATGCCCATGATGCGCAGGCGCGAGCGCAGGATGTCGAGGTAGTCGGCGATCTCGTCGGCGAGCTTCTTCAACTCGTCGCCGATCTCGTCGCGGCCGAGTGCCGTCAGGCGCTGCAGGCGCAGGTCCAGGATGGCGCGGGCCTGCACCTCGGAGAGGCGATAGGTATCGTCCTCCGAGACCCGGTGGCGCGGATCGTCCACGAGGGCGATCAGCGGGGCGATGTCGTGGGCCGGCCAGTCGCGTGCCATCAGCGCGTCGCGGGCGGTGTTCGGGTCGGGCGAGGTCCGGATGAGGCGGATCACCTCGTCGATGTTGGCGACCGCGATGGCGAGACCGCACAACACGTGGGCGCGCTCGCGGGCCTTGTTGAGGAGGAACTTGGTGCGTCGGGAGACGACCTCCTCGCGGAAATCGATGAAGGCCTGCAGGAGGTCCTTCAGGTTCATCAGTTCGGGGCGGCCGCCGTTCAGCGCCACCATGTTGCAGCCGAACGAGGATTGCAGGGGCGTGAAGCGGTAGAGCTGGTTCAGCACCACGTCCGCCATGGCGTCGCGCTTGATCTCGACCACGATGCGCATGCCGTCGCGGTCGGATTCGTCGCGCAGGTCGGAGATGCCCTCGACGCGCTTCTCCTTCACCAGTTCGGCGATCTTCTCCATGAGCGTCGCCTTGTTCACCTGATACGGGATCTCGGTGAAGATCAGCGCCTCGCGCTCCTTGCGCAGTTCCTCCACGTGGGACTTCGCCCGCATGATGACCGAGCCGCGCCCCGTGGCGTAGGCCTGCCGCGTACCGGCCCGCCCCAGGATCGAGCCCCCGGTGGGGAAGTCGGGGCCGGGCACGATCTCGGTGAGCTGCTCGATGGAGAGGCCAGGCTCGTCGATGAGCGCCACGCAGGCATCGATCAGCTCGCCGAGGTTGTGCGGCGGGATGTTGGTGGCCATGCCGACCGCGATGCCGCCGGCGCCATTGACCAGCAGATTGGGGAAGCGGGCCGGAAGGACGGTCGGCTCCTCGCGCGACTCGTCGTAGTTCGGCTGGAAGTCGACGGTGTTCTTGTCGATGTCGGCGAGCAGCGCGTTGGCGGGCTTGGCCAGGCGCGATTCGGTGTAGCGCATGGCCGCCGGCGGATCGCCGTCGACCGAGCCGAAATTGCCCTGCCCGTCGATGAGCATCAGGCGCATCGAGAAGTCCTGCGCCATGCGGACCAAGGCGTCGTAGATCGATTGGTCGCCGTGCGGGTGGTAGAGACCGATCACGTCGCCGACGATGCGGGCCGACTTGACGTACTTGCGCTCCGGCAGGTGCCCGCTCTCGTAGGCGGAATACAGGATGCGCCGGTGCACGGGCTTGAGGCCGTCGCGCGCATCCGGAAGCGCCCGGCTCACGATCACGCTCATGGCGTAATCGAGGTAGGAGCGCTTCATCTCGTCGGTGATGGAAACGGGCTTTATGTCGGAGGCGGGGGCAGGCGTGCCGGCGCCCGGAATGTCGTTCTCTGCCAAGGTCTTCGGTCTCTGCTGATACGAGGCCCGGAGCGTCCGCGTCGGCGGTCGGCCGCGCCCGCTCACGGGGTTGTTGCGCGCGGCATCGGCGCGGGGGCCGAACCGCGCGGGGTCCTGGAATTTCTATAGCAGATCGTCGGCGGGCAAGCCACCGAGAGGCCCGGTTAACCCTTTGGCCAGGAACGGTTTGCCCCGGGGTGCACGGCACCCTGGGACGGTCGGCGCCCCCCGCGAACGCGAACGGGCGCGACACCCATGGCGCCGCGCCCGCGATGGCCCTCGTCGAGGCCGGGAATTCTAGAACGGGATATCGTCGTCGAGGTCGAAGTTCGGCTTGGAGCCACCGCCGCCGCCGCCGGACGGACGGCGCTCGCCGCCGCCGGAGGGGCGGCCGCCACCGCCGCCGCCATACTCCCCGCCGCGATCGCCACCCCGGTCGCCGCCGCGCCCGCCACCGCCGCCGAAATCGCCGCCTCGGCTGATCTGGCCGCCGCCTTCCTCGTCCATGCCCATCTCGCCGCCGCCGCCGGCGCGCCCGTCGAGGAGGGTGAGCTCACCCCGGAAGCGCTGGAGCACCACCTCGGTGGTGTACTTCTCGACGCCGGACTGGTCCGCCCATTTGCGGGTCTGGAGCTGGCCCTCGATGTAGACCTTCGAGCCCTTGCGCAGGTACTGCTCCGCCACGCGGGCGAGATTCTCGTTGTAGATCACCACCGAGTGCCACTCGGTCTTCTCCTTGCGCTCGCCCGACATCTTGTCCTTCCAGGACTCGGATGTGGCGATGCGCAGGTTGACCACGGGATCGCCGGAGGCGAGGCGTCGCGTCTCGGGGTCGCGCCCGAGATTGCCCACCAGGATCACCTTGTTCACGCTGCCGGCCATGCCGCTCTCTCCTACCGATCGATCTCACGATGCGCCGCGATCGCGGACTCTTCGTCCGAACGACCGCGGTACGGCCATTCATGGGCTTCCATGGCCTCGGCCGCAATCGCCGCGGACGCTCTGTCCCCGTGACTCCCAGAGTCCGGCGCAAGGCTTATGTTCTATATTTGTTCTTGTCCGATGGCAAGGCGCGCCTGATGCGCGCCCTGCCGGCGCCTCAGGCGATCCGGACGATGAGCTTCCCGAAGTTGCGTCCCTTCAGGAGGCCCGCGAAGGCCTCGGGCGCGTTCTCGAGCCCGTCCACGATATCCTCCCGGTGAACGATCGCGCCCTCGCGCAGCCAGGTGCCGACCTCCGTGAGGAAGTCCTGTTCCTGCGCGGCGAAATCCCAGACGATGAAGCCCTGCAGGTGGAGGCGCTTCGACAGGATCGACCGCATGAGGAGCGGCATCCGGTCGGGGCCGGGCGGCAACTCGGTGGCGTTGTAGCCGGAGACGAGGCCGCAGACCGGGATGCGGGCGAAATCGTTGAGCAGGGGCAGTACCGCGTCGAACACCGCACCGCCGACATTCTCGAAATACACGTCGATCCCGCCCGGGCAGGCGGCGGCGAGCGCATCCGGGAAATCCTCCGCCCGATGGTCGACGGCCGCATCGAAGCCGAGCGTGTCCGTGAGGTAGGCGCATTTCTCGGGGCCGCCCGCGATGCCGACCTCCCGGGCTCCCTTGCGCCGCGCGATCTGACCCACGAGGGACCCGACGGGGCCCGTCGCGGCGGCGACCACCACGGTCTCGCCGGCCTGCGGCCGGCCGATGTTGAGGAGGCCCGTATAGGCGGTCATCCCCGGCATGCCGAGAACCCCGAGGGCGGTGGTGACGGGGGCGGCGGCCGGATCGAGCCGACGCAGGCCGCGACCGTCCGAGACGGCGAAGTCCTGCCACCCGCCGAAGCCCACCACGGTCTCGCCGACGGGGTGATCGGGGTGGTTGGAGGCGACGACCTCGGAGACCGTGGCACCCACCATGGTGTCGCCGATGGCGACGGGCTCGGCATAGGATTTCGCCGCGCTCATGCGCCCGCGCATGTAGGGGTCGAGGGAGAGGTAGCGGTTGGCCAGCAGCACCTCCCCCGCCTTCGGTACCGGCATCCGCCCCTCCTCCAGGCGGAAATGCGAGGCGTTCGGCTCGCCGTGGGGGCGGGCGGCGAGGACGATGCGGCGATTGACGGGGGTCATCGGGATACTCCTGGGTCGGGTGCCGAAGGCGGTGCCAAGGGCGGTGCCAAGGGCGGGGCGGTGATCCGGGACAGGTGGGGCGATTCGGCGCCGTGGCGACCCCGTCCGGGTCCGAGGCGGGCCGACCCGCGTTGTCGGTGTCGGGGATACTCTCGGGGGACGAGGAGACGAAGCGATGACGGCTGGATGGGGGATGCGCGGGGCGACGCTCGGGGTGATCGGAATTCTGGGGATCGGAATTTTGGCGATCGGAATTTCGGGTATCGGGATCGCCGAGGCTGCCGAGAACCCCTTGGCGCGCTATCGCTGGAGCGCGCGGGTCGTGGTGATCTCCGCGCCGGGGCCGGACGACGCGAGCCTGATCGCGCAGCGCGCCACCCTGGCGAAGGCCGGCACGGGGCTCGAGGATCGCGACCTCGTCATCGTGGAGGCGGTCGGCGAGACCCGGGAGGCCGTGGCCCTGCGGCGCCGGCTCGGATTGCCCGCCGGCGCGTTCCGGGCGGCGCTCATCGGCAAGGACGGCGGGGTCAAGCGGGTCGAGGCCGCGCCGTTTCCCGTTCAGGACCTGTACGAGACCATCGACGCGATGCCGATGCGGCGGGACGAGATGCGCCGATAGCCGGACGCTCCGGCATGCGATGGCCAAAACGAAGAGGGGCCGCCCTGGGCGGCCCCTCCTGCGAGCGGGATCGGCGATCCGATCAGTAGCAGCGCTCGATCAGCACCCGGCGGTAGCCGTAGGGGGTCCAGCGGACGCGCGGGACGGTGTAGCAGCCGCCGCCGTAGCCGTAATCGTAGGCGCCGTAGCCGACGGGCGCATAGCCGCCGCCGTAGCCATACCCGTAGCCCGGGCCGTAGCCACCATAGAGGCCACCGGCCGCGAGGCCGAGACCCACGCCGAGGCCGAGGCCGCCGAGTCCGTAGCCGTAACCGCGCCCGTAGCCGCGGCCGTAATAGCCACCGCGATAACCCCCGAATCCGCCTCGGTAACCACCGAAGCCCGCGTGGCGATAACCGCCGAAGCCACCGCGATAGCCGCCGAAGCCCCCACGGAAGCCGCCGCCGCCGAACCCGCCACGGAAGCCGCCTCCACCGAACCCGCCGCCGTGGAAGCCGCCGCCATGGAAGCCACCGCGTGCCTCGGCGGTCGCCGGGATCATCGCGAGCGCGCCGATCATGGCCGCCGAAGCCAGAACAACTCGTTTCATCACATCGTCTCCGAAAGAAGCCGAAACGTCCCCTTCCCTCGTCAAACGCGGTGGCACCAGGAAGGGTTCAGGCGCGTTTTGTCTCTCCCGCTTTCGTGAAGCGCGCGTCCATCCCGCGCATCGCCCGCTCCAGCCTTGAAAAGGCGGGGTGTTTCGGGCGAGGAAGCGTGGCCGCCCGCCGCGATCCCCGATCGGGCCTGGCGCCAACGGGTGTGAGGGATGATGGTCCAGGATGTCGTGCGGCCCCGCGCTCGGGTGAGCCGTCCTCCGGTCGCGGCCCTCCTCCGCGCCAACCTTCTCCGCACCGGCCTGCTCGGCCTCGTGCTGGCGGGTCCGGCGGTTGCCGCCCCGGTCCCGGCCCCGGCCCCCGCACCGTGCCAGGTCGTCCAGGCGGAGGGCGAATCCTACACCGTCTGCACCGCCGACCTGCGCCGCGACCGGGTGCGGGTGTTCTGGCTCGGGCGCGACGGCCTGCCCTATTCCGCCCTCTCGACGCTGGCCGAGAAGCAGGGCGCGGGCCTGCGCTTCGCGATGAATGCCGGCATGTACGACAAAGGCCAGGCCCCGGTCGGGCTCTATGTCGAGGAAGGGCGCGAACTGAAGGGCGTTTCCACGGCCAACGGCCCCGGCAACTTCCACTTGAAGCCGAACGGCATCTTCTGGGTGAAGGGCGACCGGGCCGGCGTGATGGAGACGGGCCGCTACCTGCGCAGCCCCCCCAAACCGGATTTCGCCACGCAATCGGGCCCGATGCTGGTGGTGGACGGACACATCCACCCCAAGATCTCCGCCGATGGCCCGAGCCAGAAGATCCGCAACGGGGTGGGCGTGCGCGACGATGGCCGCACCGCCGTCTTCGCCATCTCGGAGCGCCCCGTCACCTTCGGGGCCTTCGCGCGCCTGTTCAAGGATACGTTGAACTGCCGCAACGCCCTGTTCCTCGACGGGAGCGTCTCCAGCCTCTACGCGCCCTCGCTGAACCGCTCGGACCTGAGCCGTCCACTGGGGCCGATGGTGGGGGCCGTGGCGCGCTGAGGCGTCACCGCGCAGGCATGCGCCGCCTCACGCATCGTCCTCGCGCGCGAACACTTCCCCCTCCGCCGCCAGCCGCGCGTCGGCCTCGTCGCTCCTGAGGACCTGGAGGGCGTGAAGCTCCGTCAGCAGGCCGCGCAGGCGGAGATTCGCTTCCTCGCAATCCGCCGGTTCGGCGCTCCCGATGCCGCAGCCCGCGATGGTCTCTTCGGTCTGGCGCTCGACGGCCGCCCGGTCTGTCGGCGAGAGGCCGTCGAGATCCCCGAAGCCGAGCTCCAGTGCGATCAGTTCGGCGATCTCGCGCCGCTTGTCGTCCACGGCGGACATGCGCGCCTCCGTTAAGCGATTCCGTGCCTAGAGAACGGTCAGCGCGGCGATGTCGATCCAGGCTTCCTGCTCATCCCCGTCGACATCCCCGTCCACGAACCAGCGGCACAGGGCGCGGTCGCCCTCCAGGGCCACGACGGTCAGGGTCGCCTCGTTGTCGTCGGAGGACACGTAGTCGCCGATCTTGATGGTCACGGAACGCTCCTTCGCATGCGAGTCCGGGTTTCGTCTGGATGGTCCCGCGCGGCCAGACCAAATCCGGTCGATTCCTTCGGACTGCCGGATCTGCGCTTCGCTCAGGTGCCGCGCGGGCCGATCTCATACGGCATCCGCGTCGATCGAGCGGAAGCCGTATCAGGCCCGCTTCGCGCGCTTGCCGAAAGCGACGGACAGACGGGCGCGCACGCCCTCGGGGATCTCCGTCTGCGACTCGACGCGCACCGCCGGCATCTCGGCGCCGATCGTGCTGCGCGGGTCGAAGTCGAAGCGCAGGTGGCGCAGGCCGAGCTCGAGGCCGGTCACACCGTCCGACTGGGTCAGGTCCTCGCCGAACACCTCGATCAGCGGGCCGTCCGGGTCACCCTTCTCGATCTGGATGATGAAGTAGCCGGCCGGCTCCTCCTCGTCGTCGGCGCCCGAGATGAGGGTGATGCCGTTCTCGATATCGAGGCGCACCCGCTCCACCGTGAAGGTCGTGACGTCGTCGTCCATGCTACGTGTCTCTCACGAAACGCCCGCCGCAGCGGGTTTGCTGAAGGGAAGCGGTCGGTGCCCCGGCGTTTCGTGGGGCACGCTCAGCGCTGTCCGTGCTTGGTGTCGGTGAACAGGTCCTTGAACTGGCGCGGCTGCGAGCGCCAGTACTGCTTGGGCGCCCGCACCTGCGCGCCGAGTTCGGCCGCCGCGTGCCAAGGCCAGCGCGGGTTGTAGAGCAGCGCGCGGGCGAGCGAGACCGCGTCGGCCTCGCCCTTCTGCAGGATGGATTCCGCATGGGCCGCCTCGGTGATCAGCCCCACCGCGATGGTGGTGAGGCCCGTCTCGGCCTTGATCCGCTCCGCGAAGGGCACCTGGTAGCCCGCCGAGAGCGGAATCTTCTGCTGCGTGGAGAGGCCGCCGGTGGAGACGTGGATCGCCGCCGCGCCCCGGCGCTTCAGGGCGTGGGCGAGCTCCACCGTCTCCTCCAGGGTCCAGCCCGCCTCGACCCAGTCCGTGGCCGAGACCCGCATCCAGACGGGCTTGCCGGCCGGGACGGCGTCCCGCACGGCCTCGAAGCACTCGAGGGGAAAGCGCATCCGGTTGGCGAGCGAGCCGCCATACTGGTCGGTGCGCTGGTTGGAGAGGGGGGACAGGAACTGGTGCAGGAGGTAGCCGTGCGCCCCGTGCAGCTCGAACCCGTCGATCCCGAGGGTCAGCGCCCGGCGCGCGGTGGCGACGAAGCCGTCGCGGATGCGCTTCAGCCCCTCCGAATCGAGGGCGTGGGGCGCCACCTCGCCCTCCCCGTGGGCGAGCGCCGAGGGGCCTTCGGTGCGCCAGCCGTCCGGCGCCTCCGGGTCGATCTGGGCGCCGCCGTCCCAGGGGGCGCGGCTGGACGCCTTGCGGCCCGCATGGTTGATCTGGATGGCGATCGGCACCGGCGCGTAGCCGCGCACCGCGTCGAGGACGCGTCCCAGCGCCCGCTCGGTCTCGTCCGAATAGAGGCCGAGGTCGGTGGGGGAGATCCGCGCCTCGGGCGAGATCGCGGTGGCCTCCAGGGTCAGCAGACCCGCCCCGGACATCGCCATCTGCCCGAGATGCATGAGGTGCCAGTCCCCGGCCTCCCCCGCATGGGCCGAATACTGGCACATGGGGGCCACGATGATGCGGTTCTCGAGCGTCAGGTCGTCGAGGCGCAGGGGCTCGAACAGGCGGGCGGTCATGCGGGTCTCCGGCAGATCGGTGTCCCCGCATAGGTGGCGCGTTCGTGGGCGCTTGGCTAGGCGGGCCCGCGGGGGTTGGTTAGCCGGCCCCGATGCCCCTGTCCTTCAGGCTCGCGCCGATCTCGTCGAGCACGCCCGCATCGTCGATGGTCGGCGGAGTGGTCCAGGCCTCGCCGTCGGCGATGCGCTTCATGGTGCCGCGCAGGATCTTTCCGGAACGGGTCTTGGGCAGCCGCTGCACGGTGAGCGCCAGCTTGAAGGCGGCGACGGGGCCGATCTGCTCGCGCACGAGGGCGACCAGTTCGCCCTCGATGGCCTGGGACGCGCGGTCCACGCCCGATTTCAGCACCACGAAGCCGCAGGGCTGCTCGCCCTTCAGCGCGTCGCGGATGCCGATCACGGCGCATTCGGCCACATCCGGGTGGCTGGCCAGCACCGCCTCCATGCCGCCCGTCGAGAGCCGGTGCCCCGCGACGTTGATGATGTCGTCCGTGCGCCCCAGCACGGTGACGTAGCCGTCGTCATCCACGATGCCGGCATCCGACGTGTCGTACCAGCCGGGGAAGGTGGCGAGATAGCTCGTCCGGAAGCGCGCGTCCGAGCCCCAGAGGGTGGGCAGGCAGCCCGGCGGCAGGGGCAGCCGCAGGGCGATGGTGCCCATGGTGCCGGAGGGGACCGGCTTGCCGGCCTCGTCGAGCACCCGGAGGTCGTAGCCCGGCATCGGCATGCAGGCGCTGCCATGCTTGACCGGCAATTGGCCGAGGCCGACCGGGTTGCCCGCGATGGCCCAGCCGGTCTCCGTCTGCCACCAATGGTCGATGACCGGACGGGCGAGCGCCCGCTCGGCCCAGGCCACCGAATCGGGGTCGGCCCGCTCGCCGGCCAGGAACAGGGAGCGGAAGGCCGAGAGGTCGTAGGCACCGACCCGCTCGGCGCGCGGATCCTCCTTCTTGATCGCCCGCAGGGCGGTGGGGGCCGTGAACAGGCAGACGGCCCCGGACTCGGACACCACCCGCCAGAGCGCGCCGGCATCGGGCGTGCCCACCGGCTTGCCCTCGTAGAGCACCGTGGTGCAGCCGTGCAGGAGCGGCGCGTAGACGATGTAGGAATGGCCCACCACCCAGCCGATGTCGGAGGCGCAGAAATAGGTCTCCCCGGGAGCCACGCCGTAGAGGTTCGGCATCGACCATTTCAGGGCGACGCAGTAGCCGCCGGTATCGCGGACCACGCCCTTGGGCTTTCCCGTCGTGCCGGAGGTGTAGAGGATGTAGAGCGCATCGGTGGCGGCCACGCTCACGCACGCCGCGTGAATCCCCTCGGCCTCGGCGCGTGCCACCGTCTCGGCCCAGTCGTGGTCCCGCCCCGCCACGAGGTCGGCGGGGCCTTGCGGGCGCTGGAGGATGAGGCAGGCCTCCGGCTTGTGCGTGGAGGCGGCGATGGCGGCATCCAGCAGCGGCTTGTAGGCCACGACCCGGCTCGGCTCGATGCCGCAGGAGGCGGCGAGCACCACCTTCGGCGTTGCGTCCTGAATCCGGATCGCCAGTTCGTTCGCGGCGAACCCGCCGAACACCACCGAGTGGACGGCCCCGAGCCGGGCGCAGGCGAGCATCCCGAACAGGGCCTCGGGCACCATCGGCATGTAGATCACGACGCGGTCGCCGCGCTCGACGCCGAGGTCGCGCAGCACGCCCGCGAGGGTCGCCACCGCGGTGAGCAACTGCGCGTAGGTGATCCGGCGCTTCGCGCCGGTGACGGGGGAATCGTACAGGATGGCGGCCTGCTCGCCGCGTCCGGCCGCGACGTGACGGTCCACCGCGTTGTGGCAGGCGTTCAGGGTCGCATCCGGAAACCAGCGTCCGTAGCTGCCGGCCGCCGCCTCGAAGGCGCGGGTCGGCGGAGCGTCCCAATCGATCGCGCGGGCGGCATCGAGCCAGAACGTTTCCGGATCGTTGAGCGAGGCCGCGTGGATCTCGGTGTAGCGTCCCGACAGCGGAGGCGTGGCGGCGGGCGTCGGATTCATGGCGTATCCCTGCGGGTGGCCGGTCGTGGATGCCGGTTTTCAGCGCAGTCTACGCGGGTTTCGCGCCGTCGGGGATTCCCGACACCCGGAGTCGGGCCGGGAAACGAAAACCGCCGCCCTGGAAACCAGCGGCGGCGGCGAACACTCAGAGAATCAGTAACGAGTCGGGGTGGCCGCTAATGCAGCGCGTCGGTGTCGCTTCGCAGCCGGTTGATCTCGTCCTTGAGGTGAAGCTTGCGTCTCTTGAGTTCTGCGATGCGCAGATCGTTCGCCGAGGGTCGGTGGGCGGCGTCGTGGATTTCCCGCTCGAGGGCTTCGTGCTTGCGGGCGAGCTGGGTCAGGTGTGTCTGCAGTGACATGAGCCGTATCTCCTGTCTCGTTTCGACGGGGCTAGACTGGCATATGATCAGCCGGCTGTCTAAGCCTATCGACGGCCATGCTTGACGGATGTTTGTGCAAGCGGATGTTTGTGCAGGAGCGCCGCCGGGTTCTTGCCGAGGCCCTCCACCTGACGCATGGTCGGCGGGGTAAAGCGTCCCGGGGCATCAGGTGCGATGACGGTCCTGTTCGATAACGATGCATCGGTGGAGCCGGCCGACGAGTTGGCGCGGCTGAAACAGGAGCATCGCGACCTCGACGGCGCGATCGATGCCCTCGAGGTCGGGGTGGTGGCCGACCAGCTGCAGATCCAGCGCCTGAAGAAGCGCAAGCTCTCCCTGCGCGACCGGATCTCGTACCTGGAAGACCAGATCACCCCCGACATCATCGCCTGACGCGGGCCCGGGGGGCAGAACGGCCGCGAAACGGGATCCTGCCTTGCGGGCGCGTCGCCGCTTTTGTATGCGGCTCCCCTGGAGCCTCGGCGCGTCGCCCGGCTGATTGCGCGTGACTGCGAAGGGATGTGACGACGATGGCGGGAGCCTCCCCGGTCGCGATCATCATGGGCAGCCAGTCCGACTGGGCGACCATGCGGCATGCCGCCGAGACGCTGGATGCGCTCGGCGTCGCCCATGACGACCGCATCGTCTCGGCCCACCGTACGCCCGACCGCCTCGTGGCCTTCGCCAAGGGGGCCAAGGCGCAGGGATACCAGGTGGTGATCGCGGGCGCCGGCGGCGCCGCCCACCTGCCCGGCATGACGGCGGCGATGACGCCCCTCCCCGTCCTCGGTGTTCCCGTCGAGTCGAAGGCCCTCTCGGGCCAGGACAGCCTGCTCTCCATCGTGCAGATGCCGGCCGGGATCCCGGTGGGCACCCTTGCCATTGGCCGGGCGGGGGCGGTCAACGCCGCCCTGCTCGCCGCCGCCATCCTGGCGCTGACCGATGCGGACCTCGCCGCCCGCCTCGAAGCCTGGCGTGCCGCCCAGACTGCGAGCGTCGCCGAAGCCCCGCGCAGCGATTTGCCTTGAGAGCCGAACGACCTTGAGAAACGAAGTTCCGTGACCCGCATTCCCGACATCCGGCCCGGCGCGACCCTCGGCATCGTGGGCGGCGGCCAGCTCGGCCGCATGATCGCGCTCGCCGCCGCCAGCTACGGCCTCAAGGTCCATATCTTCGCCCCCGACGCGGACAGCCCCGCCTTCGACGTGTCGGCCGAGCGGACCATCGCGGCCTATGACGACGTGGCCGCCCTGACGCGCTTCGCTGCGAGCGTCGACGTGGTGACCTACGAGTTCGAGAACATCCCCGCCGAGGCCGCCGAAGCGCTCGCCGCCAAGGCCCCCCTGCACCCGAACGCCGCCGCCCTGGCGACGACCCAGGACCGGCTCGCCGAGAAGAGCTTCGTCAACGGGCTCGGCATCGAGACCGCCCCCTTTCGCGCCGTCGACACGGCGGCGGATCTTGCCCGCGCGCTCGCCGAAATCGGCCGCCCGGCTGTGCTGAAGACCCGCCGCTTCGGCTATGACGGCAAGGGCCAGCGCATGATCCGGGCCAAGGGCGACATCGACGCCGCCGCGATCCTGGCCGAGTTCAACGGCGCGCCCTGCATCCTCGAAGGCTTCGTGCCCTTCGAGGCGGAGGTGTCCGTCGTCGCTGCGCGCGGACTCGACGGGGCGTTCGCGGCCTACGACCCCTGCGCCAACGAGCACCGCGACCACATCCTGGCCGTGACCCGCGTCCCCGCCCCGGGGATCGCGCCGCAGGTCGAGGCCGCCGCCATCGGCATCGCCCGCCGCATCGCCGAAGCGCTCGATTATGTCGGGGTGCTCGCGGTCGAGATGTTCCTGGTGCCGCAGGCGGACGGCCTCTCCCGTGTGGTGGTCAACGAGATCGCGCCGCGCGTCCACAATTCTGGCCACTGGACCATCGAGGGCGCGACGACCTCGCAATTCGCCCAGCACGTCCGGGCGGTCTGCGGCTGGCCCCTGGGCGAGCCGTCCCGCGTCGGCGGCATGCTGGTGGAGATGCACAACCTCATCGGCGCCGACGTGGACGACTGGGCCGGGATCCTCGCCCGTCCGGGCGCGCAACTCCACCTCTACGGCAAGGGCGAGGCCCGGGCCGGCCGCAAGATGGGCCACGTCACCCGGCTGATCCCGAAGACCTGAGGGTCCCCCGACCGCGGCCCATTTGCGACACCCGGACGCCCGCGTGCGGGTCCGCCCGGCATTCGGAACCGGCATCCGCTCCGGGCCTTACCTTCGCCACATCGAACCGCTTGAGCGGGACCCATGGCCGGTCCTTAAGCGCGCGTTCACCGCGACGCGGGATTGTGCCGGCGCGGGGGCCGACGGTTCGGGCCCCGCCGACGGACGATATCGATCAGGGGCGGCGTCGCGCGCGGCGCCGGGGGGAGCGAAGACCATGACGGTTGTGAAGCTGCGGGCATCGAAGGCGGGGCTGATCGGGGCCACGGCGCTCGTGGCGGCCGCGCTGGCCGGATGCGAGACCTATGGCGGCGGCGGTGCCACCGCCTCGCGCCAATTCGCCGTGCTCGAATCTGACGCCACGGGGGCGACCACCGTCAACATCGCCTCGCTCTCCGAGGTGATCCAGCGCAACCCGAACGACGCGGCAGCCTACGTGACGCGCGGCGCCGCCTATGCCCGCGCCGGCCAGTTCAACGACGCCATCGGCGACTTCACCAAGGCGGTGCAGATCGACCCGAACTCGGCCTCCGCCTACAACAACCGCGCGCTCGCCAACCGGCAGACCGGCCGCAACGACGCCGCGCTCCAGGATTTCTCGAAGGCCATCGCCGCCGACCCGAATTACGGCCCGGCCTATATCGGGCGCGCCAACGTGCTGCGTGCGCAGGGCGACCTCGAGGGCGCCACCTCCGACCTCAACCAGGCGATCCGCCTGACGCCCGAATCCGCCGAAGCCTACCATGCGCGCGGGCTGGTGCGTCAGAAGCAGGGCCAGAACACCCAGGCCATCGCGGATTTCGACGCCGCCATCGACCGCAACCCCTTCGTGGCGGCGCCCTACGCCGCCCGCGGCCAGAGCCTGATCGCCACCAACCAGTACGACAAGGCGATCGAGGACTACAACGCGGCGTTGAACGTCAACAACAAGGACGCGACATCCTGGGCCTATCGCGGCGTCGCCTACGAGAAGTCGAACCGCAAGAAGGAAGCGATGGAGAGCTACCAGCGCGCGACGCAGCTGGAGCCGGGCAACCCCATCGCCAAGCAGGGCCTCGGCCGCGTCCAGGGCGGTGTCGGCTCGCTCTTCAACTGAGCGAACCGGAGAGGCGCCGTCCGGGTGGAGCCGGACGGCGCAGCGTCGGTGCGATATTCGCGCCCCAGTCTACCCCGCCCCTCAGCCCACCCCGAGGCGATGCTCGCAGAGCATGCGCCGCACGGTGCCGGTTGCGGACCGGTAGACCACCGTCTCGGTCTCGATCATGCCCGGCTTGAAGCGGACGCCCTTGAGGAGGGCGCCGTCCGTCACGCCGGTCGCCGCCACGATGACGTCGCCCCGCGCCATGTCGTCGAGCTCGTACTTCCGGTTCGGATTGCTGATGCCCATCCGGGCGGCGCGCTCGCGCTTGTCGTGGCTGTCGAGGATCAGCCGACCCTGCATGTGGCCGCCGATGCAGCGCAGCACGCCGGCGGCGATCACCCCCTCCGGGGCGGCGCCGATGCCGAGGTAGATGTCCGCGCCGGTGGCGTCCGCGTTGGCGGTGTGGATGATGCCGGCGATGTCGCCGTCCGAGATCAGGCGGATGCCGGCGCCGGTCTCGCGCACGGCGGCGACGAGCTGCATGTGGCGCGGCCGGTCGAGGATGATCGCGGTGATCTGGGCCGGGTCGACCCCCTTGTGCCGGGCGAGCGCCGCGATGTTGTCGGCCGGGCTGGCGTCGAGGTCGACCAGGCCCGCCGGGTAGCCCGGGCCGATGGCGATCTTCTGCATGTAGACGTCGGGCGCGGCGAGCAGCGAGCCCGCCTCCGCCAGGGCGGTGACCGCGATGGCGCCGGGCATGTCCTTGGCGCAGAGGGTGGTGCCCTCCAGGGGATCGACCGCGATATCGACCTTGGGGCCCTCCCCCGTGCCCAGGCGCTCGCCGATATAGAGCATCGGCGCGTTGTCGCGCTCGCCCTCCCCGATCACGACGGTTCCGTCAATCGGCAGCAGGTTCAGCTCCAGGCGCATCGCGTCGACGGCGGCCTGGTCGGCTTCCTTCTCGCGGCCCTGCCCCCGCAGCCGCGCCGCCGCGATGGCGGCGCGCTCGGTCACGCGCGCGAGTTCGAGGGTCAGGGACCGGGCGACGGGCACGCGCGAGTCCAAATTGCCACCGGACATGAAAGCCTTGCGTCCCTTCGCTGACGTTTCGGCGAGTTCTAAGAACTAAAATGCGTCGAACAAACTGAATTCCGGCGGCTGCACGCATTTTTCTTCATTCATCCCCGGATCGTGTCTTAACGGACGCAAAGACTCGACGGATACAAAGAACTGCCGAACCAAAGGACCCGCCGGACGGATGAACCCGGAGGGGAGAACTGCCTACTCGCGTTCGATCCGGATCACCTGCGGTGCTTCGGCGAGGAGGCCGTCCGCCGCGATGGCGTCGAGGGCCGCCCGGATCGTGCCCTCGGTGGCGGCGTAGGTGATCAGGACCAGGGGCACCGGCTGGCCGGAGCGGCCATGCGGATCCTTCGAGGCCGCGCTCTCGGAACGCCGCTGCAGGATGCTCTCGATGGAGATCTCGCGCTCGGCCATGCGGGTGGCCACGCCGGCGGCGACGCCCGGGCGGTCGTGCACGGTGAGGCGGATGTAGTAGCCGCCCTCGTGCCGCTGCATGGCGACCCGCTGCGACGGGGTCAGCGCCCCGGTGGGACGGCCGAAGGTGGGGCGTCGGGTGCCGGCCGCGATGTCGGTGATGTCGGACACCACCGCCGAGGCCGTGGCCTCGCCGCCCGCCCCGGGGCCGATCAGGGTGAGTTCGCCCACCGCGTCCGCATCGATAGTGACCGCGTTGGTCACGCCCATGACCTGGGCGATGGCGGAGGATTTCGGCACCATGGTCGGGTGCACACGCTGCTCGATGCCCCCGGCCGCCGCCTGGGCGACGCCCAGCAGCTTGATGCGGTAGCCGAGCTCCTCGGCCATGGTCAGGTCGAGGGGCTGGATCGCCGAGATGCCCTCGACGGAGACCCCTTCCGCGTCGACCTCGGTGCCGAAGGCGAGGCTCGTCAGGATGGCGAGCTTGTGGGCCGTGTCGAAGCCCTCGACGTCGAAGGTCGGGTCGGCCTCGGCATAGCCCAGCGCTTGCGCATCCTTGAGGCAGGCCTCGAAGGTCAGGCCCTCGCGCTCCATCCGGGTCAGGATGTAGTTGCAGGTGCCGTTCATGATTCCGTAGATGCGCGACACGGCGTTGCCGGTCAGCCCCTCGCGCAGGGCCTTGATCACCGGGATGCCGCCGGCGACGGATGCTTCGTAGGCCAGGGCAACGCCCCGGTCCTCGGCCTGCTTCGCCAGCGCCGCGCCGTGCTTGGCGAGCAGCGCCTTGTTGGCGGTGACCACGTGCTTGCCGGCGTTCAGGGCCGCCTCGACGGTCGCCTTCGCTGCGCCTTCGGCGCCGCCGATCAGTTCGATCACGCAATCGACCTCGGCGGAGGCCGCCAGGGCGACGGGATCGTCGAACCAGGTCACGCCGGTGAGGTCGAGGCCGCGATCGCGGCTCCGGTCGCGCGACGAGACGGCGGTGACCTGGATGGTCCGGCCGCTGGTCTGGCCGAGGGCCTCGGCGCGACGGGCGACCATGCGGACGACGGCGGCGCCGACGGTGCCGAGGCCGGCAACGCCGATGCGGAGGCTCTGTGTCATGACGTGTTCCGTAAATCTGCCGGGTCGTGAATCGGTCGCGCCCGGCGACGGACCCGTGCAGGTCCCGCGTCGATCGGCCGATGCGGACGCCGCGCGCGACGCGGCCCGATCTTCTGCAACGAATCCCCCAGGGGCGCAACAAAACGGCCGGCGCCGGGGCGGTTCGCGGTTACGGAAGGCGCGCGCGGTAGCGGATCGCGATGCGGATCAGCGCGAAGAGGACCACCGCGTTGAGGACGTGCCACGCGGCATGGGTGCCGATCGGCCAGACCGGGCAGACGGCGCGGTCCAGCGTGCGGAAGCCCAGCGAGAGGGCGAACAGGGCCGCCACCCCGAGGAGCCCCCACCCGGCCTGGCGCCGAGCCGGTCCGAGCGCGCAGCCCTGCGGCCGCAGCAACCCGGCGGCGACGCCGAGGAGCGCGAGGACCGCCGGCACGTAGCCGATGGAGCCGTTGGTGAGCGCGTCCGTCGCGCGGCCGAGGGCGGCGTCGAGGGCCGGCTCCAGGCCGAAGCTGAAGGCGGCAAAGCCGAGGGTGGCGCCCGTGGCCGCCAGGGGGCCGAGGCCGAAATAGCGCCGCATCGCCAGCCCGAAATAGCCGTAGATGAACAGCGCGATCGGGATGACGTCCGCGAGCAGCGACCAGCGCACCGCCAGGGTGTGGAACAGGAACGATCCGACGCCCACCACGGCCACGAGCGCGCCGAGGGCGAGGGCCGGCCCGTCGCGCGGTTCGCTCCGGCGGGCCTGCCACCCGGCGAGGCCCGCCGCCGCCAGGAAGGCGGCGTTCGACAGCGCGTTCACCGGCTCGGCCCAGAACCCGGGATCGCTCCGCTCGCAATAGGCGCAGATGGGCGCCAGCCAGTCCACGGACATCCGGGTCTCCCTCCATCCTGCCACGGTCGGACGCCTTGCCAGTCCGCCGCGAAGGCCCGATGACGGGCCCCATTCGTCACGGCGGCCGCCGACCTCCCTCGCCGACCCCCCTCGCCGCTCTCCCCGACCCCTCGCGCCAGGATTCCCTGCCCATGCGGATCGCCACCTGGAACGTCAACTCGATCAAGCAGCGCGTCGGCCACCTCGTGGGGTTTCTCGACGAGGCCAAGCCCGACGTGGTCTGCCTGCAGGAGCTGAAATGCCAGGATGACGCCTTTCCTCGCGCCGAGATCGAGGCGGTGGGCTACGCCGTCGAGACCCTGGGCCAGAAAGCCTATAACGGCGTCGCCCTGCTGGTGCGGGCGCCCCTGGCGATGCGCGAGGTCCGGCGCGGCCTGCCCGGCGACCCGGAGGACGAGCAGGCCCGCTACCTCGAGGCGCTGATCTCCGGCGAGGGCGTGAGCCCGGTCCGCGTGGCCTCCATCTACCTGCCCAACGGCAACCCGGTCGACAGCCCGAAATACCCCTACAAGCTCGCCTTTCTGGAGCGCCTGCGCCTGCATGCGCAGGGTTTGCGCGAGGCCGAGGAGGCGCTGGTGCTCGCCGGCGACTACAACGTGATCCCGGACCCCGAGGATGCCGCCGACCCGGAGGCGTGGCGCGCCGACGCCCTGTTCCTGCCCCAGAGCCGGGCAGCCTTTCGCGCGCTCCTGGCCGAGGGGTTCACGGATGCCCTGCGCGCCTGCGACCCGCGCGCGGGCGTCTACAGCTTCTGGGATTACCAGGCGGGCGCCTGGAACCGGAACGCCGGCATCCGCATCGACCACCTGCTGCTGTCGCCGCAGGCGGCCGACCGGCTGGTCTCGGCCTCGGTGCAGAAGCACCTGCGCGGGCTGGAGAAGCCCTCCGATCACGTTCCTGTCACGGTGGAACTCACCGACGCGTGAGCGAACGATCCGCGCTTCCGCGGGTTGGGGAATGCTGTCCCATCCAAAGCGGAGAAAAACACACGTGAAGCTCTACGGCACCGGCTATTCGCCCTACGTCCGCAAGGTCCTCGTCGCCCTGGCGGAGAAGGGAGAGGCGGCCGAGCACATCCCGCTGTTCTTCCACGACAAGGACCCGGCCTTCCAGGCGGCGAGCCCGCTCGGCAAGATCCCGGCCTTCGACGATGACGGGTTCCTGCTCGCGGATTCCTCGGCGATCCTGTTCTATCTCGAGGCGAAGTTTCCGAGCCCGTCCCTGATCCCGACCGAACCCAAGGCGCTGGGCCGCGCGGTCTGGTTCGACAAGTACGGCGACACGGAGATGTTCGCGACCATCATCAAGCCCTTCGCGAACCGGGTGGTGAAGCCCAAGCTCCTGGGTCAGCCCGGCGACGAGACCGCCGTCACCAAGGCGCTCACCGAGGAACTGCCGAAGATCTACGATTACCTCGAGGGGCAGATCACGGGGGCCTACCTCGTCGGCGACGCCTTCAGCATCGCGGACATCTCGGTGGTCACCGGCTTCCACAACCTGCATCTGGCCGGTGAGTCGGTGGATGCCGGGCGCTGGCCGAAGCTCGCGGGCTACGTGAACGGCATCCTGGCGCGGCCGTCCTTCGTGACCGCCCTCGCGGCGCGCACCAGCCAGCAGTGATGTCGGGCCGCTGGGGCCGCCCCGGCCTCAGCGGCGTCGCCGGGCCGAACCCGTGACCTGGGCGTTGGCCGTCGAGGCCTGCGCCAGGGCGGCGGCGCGGTCGTCCTCGCTCGCGGAGGCCCAGGTCTTGTCGTACAGGGCGACGATCCAGTCGTCCTTGCGACCCTGCGCGGCGTCCCGGGCGAGCGAGAGCCACATCAGGCCGCGCGCCCGCTGGGCCGGCACGCCCTGCCCGTTGACGAGGAGCTGGCCGAGCAGCGCCTGGGCCGGGGCATGGCCCTTCTCGGCCGCGAGGTTGAACCAGCGCGCGGCCTGACGCGGGTCGGTATCGACCCCGGTGCCGTCGAGATAGAGACGGCCCAGATTGTACTGCGCGTTCGGATCCCCGAAATACGAGGCCGCGTAGTTGAACATGTCGTAGGCGCGCTCGGGGTTCGCGCGCACGTAGGTGCCCTTGATCCCGTCGAGGAAGTAGGCGCCGAGCGCCGTGAAGGCGCTCGCGACGACGCCCGAATTCTGGGCCTCGGGACCTTCGTCGGTGGTGTCGTCGGCGATGCGCGAGAAGAACTCGAAGGCCTTGAGATCGTCGTGGGGCACGCCGTCGCCCTCGGCATACATGCGGCCGAGCTTCCACAGGGCCAGGGCATGGCCCTGGTCAGCGGCATATTCGAGGGCCCGGGCCGCGCCCTCCTTGTCGCCGGCATTGTAGTCGCGCACGCCCATGCGCAGCGCCTCGCGGGCGCTGCGGTAGCTGCCGCTCGGCACGGGCGTCCGGGCGGTGGCGTCGAGCGCCGCCACCGGGATCGCGCCGAAGGCCAGCAGTGCCGCCGCCGCGACGAGCCGCCGGCCCGTCGACGCGAGCGGCCGATCCCGGGCGGCCCAGGCCGGCCGCATGGCGCGGCCGAGGGCTGTCCTAGATGTCCGCATAGGTGTGCGTCTCCTCGGCGCCGCCCGGATGGGTCACCGCGCCGTTTACCGCCGGTCCGACGGTCTGCTGGTACTTCCAGAGGTAGCCGGAGGTCGCCGAGTTGGCGCGCGGCGTCCAGGCGGCGCGGCGCTTGGCGAACTCCTCGTCCGTCACCGCCACGTCCAGGGTGCCCTTGATGGCATCGAGGGTGATGACGTCGCCGTCCTCGATCAGGCCGATCGGGCCGCCGATGGCGGCTTCCGGACCGACATGGCCGACGCAGAAGCCCCGCGTCGCGCCCGAGAAGCGCCCGTCGGTGATCAGCGCGACCTTGTCGCCCATGCCCTGGCCGTAGAGGGCGGCGGTGGTGGAGAGCATCTCGCGCATCCCCGGGCCACCCTTCGGGCCCTCGTAGCGGATGACGAGAACCTCGCCTTCCTTGTAGGTGCGCTTCTGCACGGCCTCGAAGCAGGCCTCTTCGCCGTCGAACACGCGGGCCGGCCCGGTGAAGACCTGCTTCTCCTCCGACATGCCCGCCACCTTCACGATGGCGCCCTCGGGCGCGAGGTTCCCGCGCAGGCCCACGACGCCGCCGGTGGGCGTCAGGGGCGTGTTGGCGGCCCGGACCACGTCCTGGTCCGGATTCCAGTGCACCCGCTCCATGTTCTCCGCCATGGTGCGGCCGGTGACGGTCATGCAGTCGCCGTGCATGAAGCCGTGGTCGAGGAGCGTCTTCATGAGGAGCGGGATGCCGCCGACCTCGAACATGTCCTTGGCGACGTAGCGCCCGCCCGGCTTCAGGTCGGCGATGTAGGGCGTGCGCTTGAAGACCTCGGCCACGTCGAACAGGTCGAACTTGATGCCGCATTCGTGCGCGATCGCCGGCAGGTGCAGGGCCGCATTGGTGGAGCCGCCCGACGCCGCGACGGCGGCGGCCGCGTTCTCCAGGCTCTTGCGGGTGACGATGTCGCGTGGGCGGATGTTCTTGGCGATGAGCTCCATCACCTTCTCGCCCGCCGCCATGCAGAACTTGTCGCGGATCTCGTACGGGGCCGGCGCGCCCGCCGAATAGGGCAGCGCGAGGCCGATGGCCTCCGAGACGGTCGCCATGGTGTTGGCGGTGAACTGCGCGCCGCAGGCACCGGCCGAGGGGCAGGCGACCTGTTCCAGCTCGTCGAGATCGTCGAGGGACATGTCGCCGACCGCGACCTTGCCCACCGCCTCGAACAGGTCCTGCACCGTCACCGGCCGGCCCCGGAACGAGCCCGGCAGGATCGAGCCGCCATAGATGAAGATCGACGGCACGTTGAGGCGCACCATCGACATCATCATGCCGGGCAGGGACTTGTCGCAGCCGGCCAGCCCCACCAGGGCGTCGTAGGCGTGGCCGCGCATGGTCAGCTCGACCGAATCGGCGATGACCTCGCGGGACGGTAGCGAGGCGCGCATGCCGGCATGCCCCATGGCGATGCCGTCCGTGACCGTGATGGTGCAGAACTCGCGCGGGGTGCCGTTGGCGGACGCCACACCCTTCTTCACCGCCTGCGCCTGGCGCATCAGCGAGATGTTGCAGGGCGCGGCCTCGTTCCAGCAGGAGGCGACACCCACCAGCGGCTGGTGAATCTGCTCGCGGGTCAGGCCCATGGCGTAGAGGTACGAGCGGTGGGGCGCCCGTTCGGGGCCCTCCGTGACATGGCGGCTCGGAAGCTTCGACTTGTCGGTGTTACGCGCGTCCATCGTCTGTCTCGCCGCCCCGGCCCGCTACGCTTGAGGTCAGGGCGACCGCCGGCACGGGGACGCGCGCTGCCCGGATGGACAACGGACGATCCCGTGGACCGCAGATCGGAAAGCGCCTGAACTCCACGGTAAAGCGTTGGGGGGACTACCGTTTACCGCGCTTCCTGAGGTGGCCCCGGTTTATGGCGGGATCGCGGCGGCGGAAGGGGGCTCCCAAGGCAAAGTCGGGTTGCTTTTGGGGTGTTGCGACCCCGCCACAGCCACGCTTCGGCGCCGGTGGTCGCGCGGCGATCAGGCGTGGTCCCGCGCGCCGTCCGCGACGGGGACCGGGCCGGGCGCGGCCTCGAGGGCGGCGTCGCTGCCATCCTTCAGGTTCACGCCGGACAGGCCGAGGCTGAAGGCCCGGGCGAGGAGCCAGTTCAGCTTGAACGCCGCCAGATCGTGCGAGAGCCCGGCGGGGCGCACGTTGGAGATGCAGTTGCGCTCCGCGTCCGAGCGCCCGATGCGCGGGTCGAAGGTGAGGTAGAGCCCCAGGCTGTCCGGCGAGGACAGGCCGGGCCGCTCGCCGATCACCACCACGACGGCGCGAGCCTTCAGCGCCGCGCCGATGCCGTCGCCCAGCGCCACGCGGGCCTGATGGGCAACGACGACGGGCGCGAGGCGCCACCCGGCGCGCGCGACGTGGGGCTTGAAGGCCGCCAGGACGCCGGCGGCACCCTCGTGCACGGCACGCGCCGAGAGCCCGTCCGCGACCACCAGGGCGAGATCCACCGGTCCACCGGCGCCGGCGGCGAGCGCCGCGCGGGACTCCTCGGCCAGGGCACGGCCGAGGTCGGGCCGTCGCAGGTAGGTGGCGCGGTCGGGCGCGGCGGAGGCTACACCGAGGGTCTCGAAGCCGAGGGCCGCGATGCCGGCCGTCACGGCCTGCAGGTCCAGGGGTGTGTGGACCGCGTCGCGAGCCTGGGCATGGGCCAGCCCGAAGCGCAGCACTTCCCGCGTCGGCAGGCCGGATCCGGCCCGGCCGAGGCCGATCCGGGCGGGCGTGAGCCGGGCCAGCCGGGTCCAATCCGCCTCGCGGGTCCGGTCATCGCTCATGCGGCGAGGCCCCCGTCCATGAGGCCGGGCGCGGCGGCGATCAGGCGGGCGCTCGATCCCTGCGGCAGCAGGCTTCCCGCCGTGTCAGTGAGCCCGATCCGGGTGAGCCAGTCCTCGAACTCCGGCGCGCGCTTCAGGCCGAGCACCTCGCGCAGGTACAGCGAATCGTGGAACGAGGTGGATTGGTAGTTCAGCATCACGTCGTCGGCGCCGGGCACGCCCATGATGAAGTTGCAGCCCGCCGCGCCGAGCAGGGTGAGCAGGGTGTCCATGTCGTTCTGGTCGGCTTCGGCGTGGTTGGTGTAGCAGACGTCCACGCCGAGCGGTACGCCCATGAGCTTGCCACAGAAGTGGTCCTCCAGCCCGGCCCGGATGATCTCCTTGCCGTCGTAGAGGTATTCGGGCCCGATGAAGCCCACCACGGTGTTGACGAGGAGCGGCCGGAACGGCCGCGCCACCGCGTAGGCCCGGGCCTCCAGTGTCTGCTGGTCGATGCCGTGGTGCTGCCCCGCCGAGAGGGCGGAGCCCTGCCCCGTCTCGAAATACATGCAGTTGTCGCCCACCGTGCCGCGCTTCAGGGCGAGCGCGGCCTCGTGCGCTTCCCGGAGGATCGGCAGGGTCACGCCGAAGCTCGCATTGGCTCCTTGCGTTCCGGCGATCGACTGGAACACCAGGTCGACCGGCAGGCCCCGGTTCATCGCCTCGAGGGTCGTGGTGACGTGGGTGAGGATGCAGCCCTGGGTCGGGATCTCAAGGCGCCGGATCAGGTCGTCGAAGAGGTGGAGCAGGCCGCTCAGGGCCGAGACCGAATCGGAGGCCGGGTTCAGGCCGATCACGGCGTCGCCGCAGCCATAGGACAGGCCGTCGAGGATCGAGGCGGTGATGCCGGCGGGATCGTCCGTCGGGTGGTTCGGCTGGATCCGCACGGCGAGCCGCCCCGGCAACCCGATGGTGTTGCGAAAGCGCGTCACGACCCGGCACTTGCGGGCCACCAGGATCAGGTCCTGGTTGCGCATGATCTTGCAGACGGCGGCCGCGATCTCGGGCGTGATGCCCGGCGCGATGCGGGCCAGGGTCTCGGAGGAGGCGGTGAGAAGGAACTCGCGGAAGTCGCCGACCGTGAGGTGGGCGATCTCCGCGAAGGCGTCCGCATCGTGGGTGTCGAGGACGAGGCGGGTGACGTCGTCGTCCTCGTAAGGGATCAGGGGCCGGGCCAGGATCTCGCGCAAGCCCACCTCGGCGAGGCACCAGCGGGCCGCCCCCTCCTCCTCGGCGGATTCGGCCGCGATGCCCGCGAGGCGGTCGCCCGAGCGCACGGGCGTCGCCTTCGCCATCAGGGCCGCCAGATCGGCGAAGACGTGGGTCCGGGATCCGACGACGTGACGGTAGGCCATGGTTCGACGCGCTCCTGCCTCGACACGCTCTCGGTTCGATGAGATCGCGTTCGCACCGCATCCGGCAAGGGTGCGGCGCGCCGGGATCGCGGGATCCCGGGATACTCCGATCCTACTATTCCGCGATCCTGTGACCGGAAGGGTGCGTCAGGCCGCGCCCGCATGCGGCGCGGGCACCTCCGTCGAGATGGCGTCGACGGTGCGCTGGGGTGGGCTGCCCTGCCCGTCCGAGCGCGCGATGCGGATCTGCTGGTTGACGGGCTGCATGTTGCCCCAGGGCGTCGAGAAGGCGATCTCGGCCGCGTCGCGACCCACGCCGATGCGCACCAACCCGTCGAGGTCGGCCTGGCGGGTCGCGTCGAACAGCCACCAGCGTCCGTCGAGATAGGCCTCGAACACCGCATGGAAGTCGCTCGGCACGAGGCCGTGCGCGTAGCAGCTCACGAAGCGGGCCGGGATGCCCAGCGCCCGGCAGAAGGCGGTGCCGATATGCGCGAAGTCGCGGCAGACCCCGGCGCGCTTGAGGAGGCTCTCGTCGGCGGTGGTCTCGCCGTCGCTGGATCCCGGCTGGTAGGTCAGGTGATCGTGGATCCAGTTGCAGATCGCGTTCACCCGCTGATGGCCCTTCGGCAGGGCGCCGAACTCGGCGAGCGCGAAGGGGGTGAGCCGGTCGGAGGAGACGAAGCGGCTCGGCAGCAGGAAGGGCAGGATGTCGAGGGGCAGCTGCGCGATCGGCGTCTCGTTGATCGTCGCCGGGTCGGCCCGGTGTACGGTGAGTTCGACCTCCGCGTTGTATTCCAGCGCGAACTGCCCGACCGGCACGTTGACCCCGAGGTAGCGGTTCAGGAGGTCTGGGGTGACGTAGATGTCCCGCTTGAGGTTCGGACTCAGTGTCAGCGTCTCGCTGAGGATCTCGAGGCTCCGGAGGCGCGCGACCTCGACGTTGAAGATGAAGGTCGTGTCCGAGAGGATGTTGTAGGACAGGCTGCAGCCAAGGGTGTAGCGCATTGGAACTCCTTCCACCGTACCGCGGACGCTAGCAAGGTTTACGCCCGGGTCGGGAAGAAAGGCGCCCGTCCGGTACGCGGGGAACGGTACTTTCGGGAGGACGGGCGCGGCCCTGATCTTCCCGGGCGCTCGCCGAACGGGGCCACGAGGTCGCCGATCCGCGCTCGAGGCCGAGTCGGCGGAGGCTCGCGCGCTGCCCTGCTCCGGCACCCGACCTAGCGGAGGAGGTTCGTCTTCGCGAGGTCGAGGACCGAGTCGCCCCGCCCGCTCATCACCGCGCGCATGACGTAGAGGCTGAAGCCCTTCACCTGCTTGCCGTCGATCTTGGGCGGCATCGAGAGTTCCTGGCGCGCCACCACGCAGTCGAGGAGCGCCGGACCCGGATGGGCGAGCACCTCGCGCACGGCCGCCTCCAGCTCGGCCGGGTCCTCTACCCGGACCGCGTGGATGCCCGCGCCCCGCGCCATGGCAGCGAAATCCGGGTTGTCGAGGGCCACCCCGGTCTCGATGTAGCCGGCAGCCTTCATCTCCAACTCCACGAAGCCGAGCGTGCCGTTGTTGAAGACCACAACCTTCAGGGGCAGCTTCTGCTGGCGCAGGGTGAGGAGGTCGCCCATCAGCATCGCGAAGCCCCCGTCCCCCGACAGCGACACCACCTGCCGGTCGGGGAACGCGGATTGCGCGCCGATGCCCTGGGCCATGGCGTTGGCCATGGAGCCGTGGACCCAGGAGCCGATGAGCCGGCGCCGGCCGTTCATCTTGAGGTAGCGGGCCGCCCAGATCGTCGGCGTGCCGACATCCGCCGTGAAGATCGCGTCGTCGGCGGCCGCCTCGCTGACGAGCCTCGTGAGGTATTGCGGGTGGATCGGCTGCTGGGCCGGCTTCAGGCCGAACCAGCCCTTGGCGGGGGTGCCGGTGGCGAGGTCGTCGAGGTCTTCGCGCGCCTTGGCGTAGTGCTTGAGGGCGGCGTCGAGGTGGCGGCGCTCGGACTTGATGGCGAGCTTCGGCAGCAGCGCCCGGATGGTGTCGTCCACGTGGCCGACGAGGCCGAGGTCGAGCTTGCAGCGGCGCCCCAACTGCTCGGGTCTGACGTCCACCTGGGCGATCTTCGCGTCCTGTGGGTAGAATTGCCGGTAGGGAAAATCGGTGCCGAGCATCAGCAGCGTGTCGCAGGACATCATTGCGGCGTAGCCCGAGGAGAAGCCGATCAGGCCGGTCATTCCGACATCGTAGGGATTGTCGTATTCCACCACGTCCTTGCCGCCGAGCGCGTGGACGATGGGGCTCTTCAGGGCCTCGGCGAGGCGCAGCAGCTCGGCATGGGCCCCGGCGCAGCCGCGGCCGCAGAGCAGAGTGATCCGCTCGGAACCGTTGAGCAGTTCGGCGAGGGCGTCGAGGTCGGCTTCGGCGGGGCGTACCACGGGGCGCGGCGGCAGCAGGCCGGCATTGGGCGCGACCTTGCGCGGGGGCGCATCCATCAGGGCGATGTCCCCGGGGATGATCACCACCGCGACGCCGCTGAGCCCGATCGCCGCCCGCATGGCGTTCTCGAGAACCTGCGGCAGCTGCGAGGCGTCGCCGACCATCTCGCAGTAATGGCTGCACTCGCGAAAAAGCTCGCCCGGATGGGTCTCCTGGAAATAGCCGGAGCCGATCTCGGCGGTGGGGATATGCGCCGCGATGGCCAGCACCGGCGTGCGGGTGCGGTGACAATCGTAGAGCCCGTTGATGAGGTGGACGTGGCCCGGCCCGCAGGAGCCCGCGCAGACCGCGAGCTTCCCGGTGAGCTGGCTGTCGGCCCCGGCGGCGAAGGCCGCGACCTCCTCGTGCCGTACGTGGACCCAGTCGATGGTGCCCCGCACCCGGAGCGATTCCGTGAGCGCGTTCAGGCTGTCGCCGACGATGCCGTAGATGCGCCGGACGCCGGCTTGGTCGAGGGTATCAACGACGAGGTCCGCGACGGTGGCGATCTTCATGGGGCTTCGCTCCGGTTGTCCCGAGCGGAACCGTCACCCCAGGTCGGAGTTCCGCCGGAGCACTGTCTCCGGCGCACATCTGTCACGCGGCGCGTGCGCCGGAACGCTGCGGGGGCATCCCCGGTCCGGAGCCCCGCATGCGTTCCGCGCCGCGCCGTTGGCACGGTCTTTCGCGCGATTGTTTCTGCTCGGCTGTCAGCAGCTCAGGCGCCGGCCTTCGCGACGCCCGAACTTCTGGAAGTGAACCGCGCCCGAGGGCATCTGGCCCCGCTCCACCGCGCGGCGCACGTCGGGGTTGCAGCGCAGGTAATCGCCCTCGTCGAAGCCGACATCCCCGCCGCGACCCCGGCGTCCGCGGCCCTCGTCCTCGCCGAACCGGCGCCGGTCGTCGCGGTCGTCGTAGCGGGAACCACGGTCGCGGTAGCCCTCGTCGCGTCCCTCGTACCGGTTGCGGTAGCCGTCCTCGCGATAGCCATAGGGCTGGGCCAGGGCCGGTCCCATCAGAATCAGGCCCAACGCCACCACTCCACCGAGCACCTTCATGTCACGTCTCCTCCACGATTGCCGCGGGAAACGACTAGCGGGCGCGTTTGGTTCAGCAAAGCTTGATCGAGGACGAAGCGGACCGTGTGTCACTCCGGCCGGGTGCGACGGTCCGCGTCAGTTCGCCCGCTGCTCGACCGGGACGGGTGACCTGAGAATGATCAGGGCGCTCCCGGCGACGGCCAGACCCAGGAAGGCGCAAACGAGCAGGAAGAACCAGCGTGGCATGGTGCGAGGCTACCACGCGCGGATCGCCGGCGGATAGCTGACGGAAGCGGGGCGTTCCGCCGCCATGGGCCGTCGCCTACCCGATCGGGATACCTCGGAAGAGTCCGTGGCACCGCGCGTCCCCGATGTTAACCCTCTCCGCCCACGCCCCCGCGTGGAACCACCTGGACCCGCCCGGCTCGCGCCGCGGCGGGTTTTTTCGCGACGCCTGAAACTTTCCCCGGCCGCTGTCCGTACCGCGCCCCGACCGCGCGCGATCACAACGGAGGAAGCGGATTGCCGGACGAGATACCTTTTGCCCCCGAGACCGCATTCGCGCGGCCGCGCTTCTATCGCGCGATCACGCGGCAGGAAGACGGCCGCATCGTGAGCGTCCGCGAATTCTCGGCGCGCAGCGATGCCGCGGCCATCGAAATCGTGCGGAAAACCCCCAGCCCGCATCCGGCGGAACTCTGGGGCGAGCGTGGCCTCGTCCTCCGGTTCCGGGGCCGAGAGGGCTGAGCGCGCGTCGCTCCGCATCGGCCGGGTTCAGAGAAGAACCGGCTTCAGAACTTGCGGATGGGTCCGGGCCGGCTGGCTGAGGTGGTCTCGGAATCCTCCGGGTGGATCGGCACGGTGACGCGCAGCCATCCGCGCGTCTCCCGACCACCGTAATTCTGCTGGACGACGTCGCGCGTGAGGTAGGCCTGCAGCGTCACCGGCCCGAAATTGTAGCCGACGAGGCCGCCCACGGCGAACTGGCCCTGGCGGGCATAGGCCGGGTTCCTCGTCGGCAGGTCGGTGGACCCGAAGGCGACGGGGCCGACCTCCCACTTGCCGAAATGCTTCGTCGCCGTGAGGTCGAGGTTGAGGAAGTCCGGGTAGTAGGCGCCGGTCGGCGACGTGGTGTCGAAGTAGGTCCCGTGCAGGAAGTTCGCGGTCAGGTTCCAGCCGTCCGCATTGTAGGTGATCGCGAAGCGCTGGTGGAGGACGGGGTTCTGGATCACGATCCGCGTCTGGCTGGGAAGATAGGCGCCGAGCAGATAGCTGAAGTTCAGGCCATGCCCGAGCTTCCAGGCCACCTGTGCCGCCAGCAGGGTCTGGCCGAACCCGCTCTGGTAGGCCGCGCCGGCGGTGCTGGACGCGGCGATCGGCTGAAGGACGATCAGTTGCAGCCGCCCACCCACGACTTCGGCCGGCGTCGCCCAGATGAAGGACGGCAGGTTGATGTTCGAGTCGGTGGAGCGTGGGCGGATGTCGCGCGAGCCGAAGCTCGACGTGTCGACGAAGTAGAGGCCGGGTGCCAGGGGCGCACCCGGCGCCTGGCCCACCGTCTGCCCCGGCTGGGCCGCCGAGGCCGCCTCGGCCCGTCTGGGTGCCAGGCACGCGAGGGCGACGAGCGCCAAGGCGCGGGAGCGTGCGGCGCCCTGTGATCCCATCATGTCCTGCTCCCGGTCCACGCCACCTCGACGATCGGCCGGGATGAAAATACCCCGCCCTTCGTGTTGGGCCTGCATCACGGATCAGTGTCTGGCGCATTCCCGACGGGCGTATCCCTTCCGCCACAAACCGATGGCGCTGAAACGAGACGGCCGGGCCGAGCGCGGGTTTGTCGGACAGGGGCTCGGCGGCCGGCGTGGGTTGCCGATCTGGTCGGCGGCAGGCGCCGGAATGGCCCACGAAGGCAGGCCGTCATCACGTCGGGAACAATCAGGGTGGCTCAGGCCGCCCTCGGTCCGGCTGTGCGCGGGAACGTCCCACTCTGGGGTCCGGCGGCATCGGCCTGGAAAAGATGCAGAGACCCTGATGGGGAAGGTCTCGAATGGTCGGAGCGAGAGGATTCGAACCTCCGACCCCTAGTCCCCCAGACTAGTGCGCTAACCGGGCTGCGCTACGCTCCGACGCCCCTAAAGGCAGGCGGGTCTTAGCTTTTGGCCCTTGGGTGCGCAAGCCCCCTGATCGCATGCCGGGGCGAAAAGTGCCCACGGCCCCGTTCGTCGCCCCGTTCGTCACCATGCCGATCCGCGCGCCGGACGGGCTTCTGGCTCAGTTCACCGGCGTGGCTTCGAGCAGGACCGGCTTCATGCCGACCGGCACGGACCCGTCCTTGGGAACGACGACGGTCTGGCCCTCGATCGTCCGATAGCGGCCATATCCGGCCGGTGCGGGGATCGAGGTTTCCGCGCCCGTGCTCCAGACAGCCCGTGCCTCGCTTCCGTCCTCCCGGACGATCGGACATTCGTAGAGCGAACCCGTCTGCCGGCAGGGGCCGAGGCTCGTGTTCACGAGCCAGTCGTAGAGCTGGTTGTAGGCGACGCCGGTCTTCAGGAGCGTACGGGTCTTCTTCCGGAAGAGGGTGCCCCACCCGTCGTGATGCCAGCCGTACCAGATGCTGCGGTCGATGCCCGTCGCGACGCTGAGGATCTGGAAGCGGGCGAGCCAGGCGGATTGCTGGTCGACATCGCCGCCGAAGGGGGAGTCGGGCTCGCCCCAGCTGTGCTCCGTGTCCCAGAGCGGTCTCTGTCCGATCTCGTAGCGCGCGAAGAGGCTGCGGTAGGCTGCGACCAGGGGAAGGAGGGCCTCGGGCGCATCGTACAGGTAGGCGTGGAAGGCGTTGATATCCGCGAAGGGGGCGCCGCCGGCGGCGAGGTAGCCCTCCATCCAGGCCGGCCCCATCTTGCCCTGGGGCGAGGGGGACAGCACGATCCCGCCGGCGGCCTTGATGATGGGGTAGGCGCGCCTTGCCATCTCCACCAGTTCGGGATGCGTGCCGCCCCAGAAGTTCTTCGCGTCCGGCTCGTTCCAGAGCTCCCAGTACTTGATCCGGCCCTTGTAGCGTTTGGTGACCTGGGTGACGAACTCCGTCCAGGCGCTAAGGTCCGGGGCGTGGCAGCTGCCGCGCGGGGCTTCCCCGCATGCCGCTGTCGGCCGCGACGAGGCCCAGAGCGGGACCGGTCCGAACACGTAGACCAGCTCGACGCCCCGGCTCAGGGAATCCGTGACGAACCGGTCGAGGGGTGCCCAGGCGAAGGTTCCGGGTGCCGGATTGACGGCGTCCCAGGTGATCGCGGGGTAGACGCCCCAGGCACGCTGCGTCGAGAACTTCGCCGCGGGCCAGCCGACGTAGAATTGCTGCTCCACATGCATGCCGAAGAACGTGGGCGTCACGCGCACGCGTTCCGCGGCCGCCGGCTGCATGCGCAGGCCGGCGAGCAGGACGAGGGACACCGCGAGGAATCGCAGGCCGGGTCGCATGTCTTTCCGCTCCCGCGTTCTTGACCGGATGGGTGTGCCCGCGCGACGGCGGCCGTCGGGCGGACCTCGACGAATCCCACCCTGGGTGGGGATCGGAGGAATGGCGTCCTGGGGGACGACTCAGTCCGCCCGGGCCCGGCGGATGGCCATGAATGATTTGCCGAGCGACATCACCCGTTCCATCCGGATCTCGGCATCCGGAAACAGGTGGCTCATCTGGGCGTGGTCCAGCATGCTCGTCCCCTCCACCGTGCGCATGGCCTGGTCCAGGGTCTCGGCCCGCTTGTAGAAGCCGCGATCCTTCGTGGCGAAGAGATGGCGCTGGATGGGGTGGGGCAGCCAGTGCACGAAGGGCATGTTGCTGTGCGGATCGACCGGGAACCAGTAGTTCGGGGTCTGGACGTAGTAGCACGGCGCCAATCGGCGGATCTCGCGCGCGGTGCTCTGCATGTCCGCCCAGCGCCCGACGTGTTCGATCAGGGAGTTGGAGTGAACGATATCGAAGCTGTCGCTCGGCAAGCCGACATCCCGCGCGTCCCCCTGGATGATCCTGAAGCGGGGATCGGCGGGCTGGATCTTTGCCTCGATGTTCAGGATGTGGACTTCGACCTGAGAACTCAGGCTTTCCCGGCTCCAGTAATCCGGGTCCCCTCCCATGTCGAGGATGCTGCAGCGGCCGCGCCGTGCCAGGCATTCGTCGATCAGGGGTTTGATGTGGGTCCGGAATCGCACGTCCCGGAAACGCTGCCGATTGAAGAGGCCCTGTCGCGCGGTGCCGCTGAGCGGTGCTGGCGCGTCGTGCTCCGTTGCTGCTGCTTCCTGTCTCCGCTCCGTGACTGCCACAGTCATTCGGCTGATCCCTCGAATCGACGTTGTACTGATCTTATCAGTATCTTGATCTTGTCGAAGATCGAAGGTCAAGTCGCGTTATTTCGGCCTAGTCCAGAATAGGCGGTGCGTGGAGGCATGGGCCCGGTCCGGATGGAACCGGCCTTCGCGTCAGCTCAAGCGCGCGCGGCGCCGGTCGGAATCCTGTCGCGAGAGGCGCCGGCCGATCTCCAGCAGGAGCATGTCGGTCATGTTGCGCAGAAGCGGCTCGGCAAGCTCGCCGATGGCCCGGCGCGCCGCGAGGCAATGCTCGGCCGCCTGTTCGAGGGGATGGGCCGCCGGTGCCAGCCAAGCCGCGTCCGCGGCATCGCCGTCCGCGCGGTTCCGGGTGATGTCGATCAGGAAGCCCGTGCCGCGCCAGGGGCGCCCGGCCGCGTCCAGTTTGATGAGGCCCCGCGCCAGGACCCAACGCGTCGCCCCATCCGCGGAATGAACCCGGTATTCCTGCACGTAGGAATGGCCGGCCTCGACGCTGCGCGCGATGATCTCCGCAGTCTTCTCGCGATCCTCACGGTGGACGCCTTCGAGGAACGCATCGAGCGGGAGGCCGGCTTCGGCCCGGGCGGGATCGACGCCGAACAGCAGGGCGACCATCGCATCCGTATACAGCCGGTCTTCGGCGATCTCCCACGTCCAATGCCCGATCACGTCGGATCGATCGATCGCATCCTGCAGACCGAACTGCGAAGCCTTCGACATAACCGCTCCGCCCCGATCCACACAAACCTCCGACCGCGTTCGAGCAGCGCAACACGTCCATGAGATGAATCAGGGGACATTAACAGGTGTTTAAATCGTGACAAACCGGCAATAACGCTACAGTCACGCTTAGGTATGCAGGGTGGTTAGCGCGTGTATACAAAGATTCCTGTTTCATGAATCTATGCGTATCGATAGACAGACTTCCGGTTGAATTCTGTCACCCTCACACGGAATTCATTGCCCGATGCACGCTCATTCTCAGAGAATAGGCGTGACAACCTGTCCCGCGCGATCCGTCTGCGGCGGGACATCGCAGGGTTAGCCTGCTCGTGTTCGGTGAGCGCCGATGCGACAGCAAACGGAGTTCGCGGAGCCACGCGGCTGGAACCCATCCGCTGCACGACTCCGCCAAGCCCTCTGTCCTCGCACGATCCAGCCCCATGCATCCGCCGGCGTCGGGTTTCCCCACCGGTCGTGCGCCTGGGCCGATCCCGGCGTGTCGCATGGCGCTTCCTTGAGGGCGCGCGGCCGGCGCTTTCCCCCAAGGCGCTCCCCCCGCGTGCCGGAACGGCCTGCCCTGCCCTGCCCGGCGGACCGCGATGGAACGATCCCATCCCGGTCTCGGTCGCGCGGGCGCTCCCTCAAACGAGAAGCCCGGATGCGGGGTCCGCATCCGGGCTCGGGTGGTGTCAGGCGTGGGCCGGGGCCGCGTGCGACCCGTGCGGGTCGTGCTTGTCCGGCGTGGTGTTGTGCGGATCCTTACCGCGCTTCTTGGCGAGCCAGATCAGGAAGTTCCGGATCACCACGTAGAAGACCGGCGTCAGGAAGAGGCCGAACACGGTGGCGCCGATCATGCCGAAGCACACGGCGGTGCCGAGTGCCTGCCGCATCTCGGCGCCGGGCCCGGTGGCGATCACCAGCGGCACGGTACCCAGGATGAACGCGAAGGCCGTCATCAGGATCGGGCGCAGGCGCAGGCGGCAGGCCTCGACGGCAGCGGCCACGGGGCCCTTGCGTTCGGTCTCCTCCAGCTGGTGCGCGAACTCCACGATCAGGATGGCGTTCTTGGCGGCCAGGCCGATGAGCACGATCAGACCGATCTGGGTCAGGATATTGTTGTCCTGTCCCCTGAGCTGCACCCCGAACAGGGCCGCGAGCACGCCGGTCGGCACCACGAGCAGGATCGCCAGGGGTAGCGCCCAGGATTCGTACTGCGCCGCGAGCACGAGGAAGACCAGGAGCACGCCCAGCGCGAAGACGTAGATGGCGGTGTTGCCCGCCGCCTTCTGCTGGTAGGCGATCTCGGTCCAGTCGTAGGCGTAGCCGTCCGGCAGGTTCTCCTTGGCGATGGCCTCCATGGCGTCCAGCGCCTGGCCGGTCGAGATGCCGGGCTTGGCCGTGCCCTGGACCGGGATCGAGTAGTACAGGTTGAAGCGCTGGACGATCTGCGGACCGGTGATCTCGCGGATCGTCGCCAGGGTCCCCATCGGCACGAGGGCGCCGGTGGAGGAGCGGACCTTCAGCTGCTCGATGTCCTGCTTCGAGACGCGGAAGGGCGCGTCGCCCTGCACGCGCACCTGATAGATGCGGCCGAGCGTGTTGAAGTCGTTGACGTAGGCACCGCCGAGCGCCGTCTGCACGGTGGAGAAGACGTTGCCGAGCGGCACGTTGAGCATGCGCGCCACCGTGCGGTCGATGTCGAGGTAGAGCTGCGGCGTATCGTTGCCGAAGGTGGTGAACACCCGCTGGACGTCGTTGCTCTGGTTGGCCTTGCCCAGGACCTCGCCGACGGCGCCGAGGAGCGGTCCGATGGAGGAGCTCTGCCGGCTCTCGATCTGCATCTTGAAGCCGCCGCCCTGGCCGAGACCACGCACCGGCGGCGGTGGGATGACGATGACGCGGGCTTCCTGGATGTCGGCCGTCGCCTGGATCACGTCGCCGGTGATCACGGCGGCGCTGCGCCCCTTGGCCGCCCGCTCCTTGGCGCCGGACAGGGTGATGAACATCACGCCCGAATTGGTGGTGTTGGTGAAGGTCGCGCCGTCGAAGCCCGCGATGATGACGGTGTTCGTGACGCCGTCGATCTTCCGGGCGGCCGCCGCGGCCCGGTTCACCACCTCGGTGGTGCGGTCGAGGGAGGCGCCCGAGGGCAGCTGCACCACGCCGATGAGGTAGCCCTGGTCCTGGTCCGGGATGAAGCCCGTCGGCGTGGTCTGCACGAGGTGCAGGGTGGCGGCGATCACGCCCGCATAGACGATCATCATCGCGATCAGGCCGATCGCGTAGTTGGTCAGGCCGTAGATGACCCGGCCATAGGCGTTCGAGAGCCAGTCGAAGCCCTTGTTGAACATGTCCGCCAGCCAGGCGACGAAGCGGAAGAGGAAGAACTTCGGCTTGGCGTGCTCGTGGTGGGGCTTCAGGAGCAGCTTGCAGAGCGCCGGCGACAGCGTCAGCGAGTTGAACATCGAGATGATGGTCGAGGCCGCGATGGTCAGTGCGAACTGCTTGTAGAACTGGCCGGTGATGCCGGGGATGAAGGCGGTGGGGATGAACACCGCCGAGAGCACGAGGGCGATGGCGATGACGGCGCCGCCGACCTCGTCCATGGTCTTGTGCGCGGCGTCGCCCGGGGACAGGCCCTCGGCCATGTTGCGCTCGACGTTCTCCACCACCACGATGGCGTCGTCGACCACGATGCCGATGGCGAGCACGAGCCCGAACAGGGTGAGGTTGTTGAGCGAGAAGCCGAAGGCCGACATCGCCGCGAAGGTGCCGACCAGCGAGACCGGGATCGCGATCACCGGGATCAGCGCGGTGCGCCAGCTCTGGAGGAAGACCAGCACCACGATGACCACGAGGCCGACGGCCTCGAAGAGGGTCTTGTAGACCTCGTGAATCGACTCCTCGATGAACTCCGTCGGGTTGTAGGCGATGCGGTATTCGATGTCCGGCGGGAAGTTCTTCTTGAGGTTGTCCATCACCTTGCGCACCGAGGCCGCCGCGTCGAGGGCGTTGGTGCCGGGGCGCTGGAAGGCGCCGATGCCGATGGCCGGCGTGTCGTTGAGGAACGAGTTGGTGGTGTAGTCCTTCTGGCCCATCTCGACGCGGGCGACGTCCTTCACCCGCACGAGGCGGCCGTCGGACGCCTTGACGATGACGTCGGCGAACTCCTCGGGGCTCTGGAAGCGCCCCTGCGACTGTACGACGAGCTGGAACGCCTGGCCGGTGGCGGCGGGGGGCGAGTTCAGGGCGCCGGCGGCCACCTGCACGTTCTGCTCGGACAGGGACGAGATGACGTCCGAGGTGGTGAGCCCGTAGGCCGCGAGCTTGTTCGGGTCGAGCCAGACGCGCTCGGCGTACTCGTTGCCGCCGAAGATGGTGATGTCGCCGACGCCGTCGAGGCGGAGCAACTCGTCGCGGATGTTCAGGTAGATGTAGTTGGCGAGGTAGTTCTGGTCGTATGTCTTCTTCGGCGACAGCAGGTGCACCACCAGCATCAGGTCCGGCGAGGCCTTGCGCACGGTGACGCCGAGGTTGCGCACGTCCGGCGGCAGGCGCGGCTGGGCGACCGAGAGTCGGTTCTGAACGAGGACGTTGGCGATATCGAGGTTGGTGCCGACCTTGAAGGTCACCGTCAGCAGCATGTTGCCGTCGTTGGTGGACAACGACGTCATGTAGAGCATGTTATCGACGCCGTTGACCTCCTGCTCGATGGGGGTCGCGATCGTGGCCGCCACCGTCTCGGCGTTGGCGCCGGGGAAGCTCGCGCGCACGGTCACGGTCGGCGGTACGATCTCGGGGTACTGCGCCACCGGCAGGGACAGGTAGGCCACGTAGCCGAGGATCAGGAACACGATCGACGTGACCGATGCGAAGATCGGCCGATCGACGAAGAAGTGGGCAAAACGCATCGCTTGAACCTCTCGCCGCATCGGCCCGCACGCGCGGGTCTCGAGGCGGCATCGTTTCTTCGTCCGCGGTCTCGTGGCCTTGCCCCCGCCCGCGAGCGGCCGGGGATCTCTCGTGTCAGGTCCGGATCAGGTCCTGCTGGATCAGGTCTTGCTGGGCGGCAGGGTCGAGGCTTCCGCCGTGACCTTGGCGCCGGGGCGCACGCGGGTGACGCCGTTCACCACGACGCTCTCGTCGCCCTTGAGGCCCTCGCGGATCACCCGGTAGCCATCCACCTTCGGCCCGAGCTTGACCTCGCGCAGGGCCACCGTGCCGTCGTCGCCGACGACGTAGACGATGCGCTTGTCCTGGTTGGCCGAGACCGCCTCGTCGGGCAGCAGGATGCCCGGGTAGGGCTTGGTGGCCGGCAGCGCCACGATGCCGAACAGGCCCGGCTTGATGAAGCCGTCCGGGTTCTCGACGGTGGCGCGCAGCAGCACCGTGCCGGTGGCGTTGTCGACGCGGTTGTCCACGAAGTCGAGGGTGCCCTTGCGGGTCGGCTTCGGCTCGCCGGTGAGCGCGATGAGGATCGGCACGCCCTTGCCCTTCTGGGTCTGGCCCATGCCGATGTTGAGGCTGCCCTGGTACTTCAGGAACGAGCGCTCATCGACTGTGAACCCGAAATAGATCGGGTCGAGGGAGACGATCGTCGTGAGCTGGGTCTGGTCCGTGATGACGATGTTGCCCTCGGTGACGAGGCGCCGGCTGATGCGGCCGGAGATCGGCGCCTTCACCTCGGTGAAGTCGTAGTTCAGCTGGGCCTGGCGCAGCTGCGCGTCGGCGCTGTCGACGTCGGCCTGCGCGGTCTGAGAGGCCTGACGGCGCTGGTCGGTGACCTGCTCGGAGATGTTGCCCGACTTGCTCAGGGTCTGGGCGCGGTCGAGATCGGTCTGCGAGAAGTTCAGGCGCGCGCGGGCCGAGACCAGTGCCGCCTGGGCCTGGTCGAGGGCCGCCTTGTAGGGGCGCCGGTCGATGACGAAGAGCAGGTCGCCCTTCTTCACCGTCGCGCCGTCCGTGAAGTTCACCTTCTCGAGGTAGCCGGTCACGCGAGCCCGGACGTCGACGATGTCCACCGGGTCGAAGCGACCCGTGTAGGTGTCGGTCTCCACGATCTCGCGGACCACCGGCTTGGCAGTGGTCACCTTTGGCGGCGGGCCGCCGGGCGCCTGCGCGGCGACAGGCCCGACGCAGGTCGCCGCGACGAGGCCGAGGGCGGGAAGAAGACGAACGATCGAGCGCATGGGCATATTGTTGTTCCCTACGATGCGCCAGCTAGAGGTCCGCTTCGCGGCGTGTCGTGCGCTGCCACACATGGTCTTCGGCATGATCTTCGCGGGCATTGCCATCAGACGTCGATCGTCTCTCCGGATGCGGCCCAATCCTTGAAGCCGCCGACGTAATGCTCTTCGAGCGGCAGTCCGGCATTCTGCGCGGCCGCCAGGGCATGAACCGAGCGCACGCCGGACATGCACGAGAACACCGGACGGCGGCCGTCCTGCGCGATGAGGTCGGCGATCGCCGCAGTATCGAAGGTCGAGAGCGGGTGCGGAACCGAGCCGGGAATATGCCCGGCCGCGAATTCGTGAGGCTCCCGCACGTCGATCAACAGGATCGAACGGTCGGCGAGGCCCGCCTTGATCGTATCCCGGTCCAGGCCGACAGCCTTCATGCGCTCGATCCCGCTCGCTTCCGGCCACCGGAACGGCGGCTTCGCTACTGACGTCTGTTCTTATTCGTCAGGCGTCAGGACCGCAAATCGTCCGCGCGAGGGCATCGTCCGCCCTGGCGAAGTGATTCGTCCAGCTCGGCAGGGCGGCGTCGACCAGCTTTCCGGCGAGGGTCCGGCGGAAGGGGGAATCGGGTCGTGCCAGGTCCTCCACCGCCCGGCGCCAGCCCGGCCCGTCGAGGGGATCGAGGACGTGGGCGAAGGCGCCCCCGATCTCCCGGTGGACCGCCAGATCCGACGCGACCACGGGCAGTCCGCAGGCGGCGGCCTCCACCACGGGCAACCCGTATCCCTCCGCGAAGGACGGCATCAGCAGGGCCGTGGCCGAGCGCAGCAGCGCCGCGAGGCCGTGGCTGGACAATCCGCTGACCTCGGTGACGTGGTCGATGACGGCGGGGCAGCGCTCCAGCAGGTCAATGATGTTCTCGGCCTCCCACCCCCGTCGTCCCACGAGGACGAGGCGGGGCGTCTCGGCCCCGTGCCGCGCGGCGAGGTCGCGCCAGAGGTGGAGCAGCGCGAGGTGGTTCTTGCGCGGCTCGATCGTGCCGCAGGCGACGAAGGTCGGCCGGGCGGGGACGAAGGCAGGTCCCTGGCCGGCCGGGCGGAAGACCGGTTCGACGCCGAGATGCGCCACCGTCACCGGGCGGGGCGCGAGACCCCGCGCCGCGCAGTGCCGCTGGAAGCGTTCGCCGACATCCCGCGAATTCACCAGCACGTGCGCGGCGTGGCGCGCGATGGTCTCGACCCGGGTCCGGTGCCGCCCCGCCTCGCCCGGGCGGCCATATTCCGGGTAGTCGATGGGAATGAGGTCGTGGAGGAAGAAGACGGCGCGCATGTCGGGCCGGTCGTAGAGCCAGTCGAAGCGCCCGGGCCTGTCGAGGCGCAGGTGGGAGGTGTGCAGGTAGAGCGTACCGGGCGGAAGCGCCTCGGGGCCCCGCGCGCGCAGTGTCCCGGCCGTGACCCGGGCCTGGATCCGCCGGCGTGCCCAGCCGGTGTCCCGGTGGGGCGCCGGGAATGCCGCGCCGGCGGCGGGGCCTGCCCCGAGGGTCGTGGCCAGGCACCGATAGACCGGGTCCCGGTCCGCATCGAGGTCCTCGACCCAGCCGGCCGCCACGGCCTCGACGATGGCGAGCGCCTCCGGCCGCGCCAGCACGCGCGGCCCGAACGGCGTCGAGACCAGGCCGAAACGCGCGCCCTCCTGGGCCAGGACGTGCCGGGCATAGGCGAGGTCGACCCGGTCGATACCGCTCGGGCTCGGATGCCGCAGGCGGGTGATGAGGCGGGTGAGGTCGAAGGCGAGGCTCGGGACGGGCATGATTCTCCGCTGGCGTTCAGGTGCGGGCCCGTATGGCCGCTCACCGCCTCGCGCCTATATGCGCACCCCTCAGCCCGAGGCTACCCGCGGCCGTCGCCGCCAACGAGAGCAACGCCCGTGTCCCCCGGATACCTGCCCTTCGCCGGCGCCCTCGATCTGCCCGCCTATACCTGCGACAATTGCGGGTTCTGGCAGCGCCACTTCGAGGCGCCCGCCGCCTGCCCGATGTGCCTCGATGCACGCCACGTGGTGCCGCAGAAGGGCTGGCAGTTCTGGAGCGAGCGCGAGGCGCAGGCCCGCTTCCCCTGCCACTGGGAGGAGCTGGAGCCCGGCGTGTGGCGGTTCTGGAACGACCCCGTCTCGGGGATCGGCCCGAGCGCCTACCTGATCCAGACGCCGGCCGGAAACATGGGCTTCGAGGCCTGCCCGGTCTTCAGCGAGGCGGCGCTGCAGCACATCGCGTCGCTCGGCGGCATGCAGGTGCTGTCGTCCTCGCATCCGCATGCCTACGGCGCCCTGGTGCAGCTTCAGGACCGCTTCGACCCGGAGCTCTGCCTGCCGGCGGCGGACTTCACCTGGAGCGCGGCGCTCCAGGTCTCCTGGCCCTACGACGACTTCTTGGAGCCCCTCCCCGGCCTCGAACTGCACCGCACCGCCGGCCACTTCGACGGCCACGCGATCCTGTTCGATCGCGCGCGAAAGATCCTGTTCTGCGGCGACGCCCTGAAATTCGAACTCGAGCCGGACGATGTCCGCCGGGCCCGCACCATCTCGGCGCACAAGGCCTTCGTGCGCGGCGTGCCGCTGACCACCAACGAGCTGCGCCGATACCGCGACGTCTTCGCCCAGCTCGACTTCACGCAGACCTGGACGCCCTTCGAGCCGGCCGCCAATTGCGGTCGGGCCGAGGTGCTGGCGCTGATCGACGGCATGCTGGCGACCCGCCCGCACGCCGCCCCGGTGCCGCTCGACACGCTGCGGCGCTGAGGGCGTTCAGCCCCGCGTCGCGGCGGTCTGGCCGAACATCACCGTCTTGGCCTCCGCGCTCATGGTCTGCCCGTAATCCGGGTTGATCTCCGGCGCGCGGGCATAGGCGGCCTTCGTCGCCGGGCGTTCCGCGATGGCGTGGAACCAGCGCTTGAGGTTGGGGAAGTCCTCCAGCGTCTGGCCCTGCTTCTCGTAGGGCACGATCCACGGATACGACGCCATGTCGGCGATCGAGTAATCGGCGCCCGCGACGAAGGCCCGGTCGGCGAGGCGCCGGTCGAGGACGCCGTAGAGCCGGTTCGTCTCCTTGACGTAGCGGTCGATGGCGTAGGGGACCGTCTCCGGCGCGTACTGGGTGAAGTGGTGGTTCTGGCCGAGCATCGGCCCCAGCCCGCCCATCTGCCAGAACAGCCACTGCAGCACCTCGGCGCGGCCGGCCACGTCCGGGGCGATGAAGCGTCCGGTCTTCTCGGCGAGGTAGAGCAGGATCGCGCCCGATTCGAACAGCGAGACCGGGGCGCCGCCGGCCGGTGCGTGGTCGACGATCGCCGGCATGCGGTTGTTCGGCGCGATCGCGAGGAAGTCGGGCTTGAACTGGTCGCCCTTGCCGATGTTCACGGGCTTGATCGCGTAGTCGAGGCCCGCCTCCTCGAGGAACATCGTGACCTTGTGGCCGTTCGGCGTCGGCCAGTAATAGAGATCGATCATCGGAATCTCCGTGGGGCGCAGGAGGCCCGGGGATGCGTTCGGCCCCTGACGCCGAGCGCCGAGGTGGTGCCCGCCCGTGCGCGGGTCAAGCGCGGGAGCGCACAGGCTCTGCAGCCTCGTCTCCCCCGAGAAGATCGTCTCCCCCAATAAGATCGTCGCCTCCAAGAAGATCGTCTCTCCCAGAAGATCGTCGCCTCACGAAATCGGTGATTTCGTCTGCGTTCGCTCGAATGCCACGCAATCGCACAAGATTCGGTTGAGAGGTGATGTGCTTGCCTTGAGCATCGGCAGGATGGAGTTGGCAGGATGATCGGCGCGATTGCGGCCAGCAGCGGGGGGCTCGTGGCGGCGAGCCAGCGTTACGCCTCGGCGGTCGAGGGCGTTGTCGCCCTCGGCACGAGCCTGCCCAGCGCGACGCAGGTCGATCTGTCGACCACCGCCGTGCAGATGATGCAGGAAAAGGCCAATATCGGGATGAATACGGCCATCCTGAAATCGACCCTGGAGAGCGAGCGGCGGGTGCTCGACATCCTGGCCTGATCCGACCCGTGTGGGTACGCCCCGGCTCAGCATCGAGGGCCGGCGACCCGTCAACAGAGGGGAGCATCGCCGACCATGTCGCTGACCGTCTCACTCAACCGCGTCGGCATCCTGCGCGCCAACGACATCCTGCATCAGGCCCGCAACGACGCGGCGCGCCGGCACGAGGTCGAGCCGCAGACCGTCTCCGTGGAGGTCGCCCGTTCCTCGGAGCGCCTCGACACCAAAGCCTCCGAAGCGCCCGCCGGGCAAAGCCGGATCGTCGACCTGCGAATCTAGAGCCGTCCCCGACCTGATTGCACCGGATCGGCGACGCTCGGTTGCGGGGGCGACGCGCATTCCTTCGACGAACCGGTGTCCCGCCGTCCGAGACGCTGCGCCAGGCTCGACCGGCCACGCGTCCCGCGTAATGACCGCATCCGTAGGCCGAGGCTTGCGGATCCGCTTCGAAACGTGCCGTTTCCCCTCGTTCCGGCACCACGGAGCCGGGATTTCGTTCATCGGGACGGGAAATCGTTAACGGGCTGCCGGTCAACTGCTCAGGGCTGACCCATGGAACTTCCCTCCGCCGGCGTTCGGTGCTGCGTGGAGGACGGGGCAGCGCGCGTTCCCCGAGGGACACGCGGGTTCATCGGGCGTGGAGAGGTGTCGTGGAGGAGAATCGGCGCGGTTCCCGGCGGTCGGATGCGTTCCGCATCGGGTCGCTCGCGCCCGGCGTTAACGCCGCCGAGATCGATTGCCTGGTCTGGGACCAGTCCGAGACAGGCGCACAGATCGAGGTCGAGACTCCCGACGGGGTGCCGGACGCGTTCGTCCTGTCGATGACCGCCTATGCCCGGCCCCGGCACTGCCGCGTGGTGTGGCGGCGGGGGCGCAAGCTCGGCATCACCTTCGTGGCCTGATCGCCTAGACCGTTTCCCAGCCGGCCAAAGTGATGTCGTCGAGCCAAGTCGATCTTGGTGCGGGGAGCGGGCCGGGTCCGTGGGATCGGTGGTCCAGCCCGCCGATGCCCCCAGTCTCCTCCGATCGCGTCTTTTGAGGGGAAAAACTCGCATTTGGGTTGATTAAATTCGTGATTTGGCAGTGAATGCTGTGGTCGTCTCTCAAATGATAGACCCTGCCTCCAAGTCCTGAGAGGGATCGGAAATGCCAGCCCGCGCATGGGACGCTGTCGAGCTCGATGCTCAGAACGTTTTCGGATTCATCGCGATCGACGAACACACGCACAAGGGCTGCGTGATTCAGGAGGCCACCGACCTGGGTGCCCGTCTGGTCATGATCGATGCGGGCGCCGTGCCGGGGGACTTCGTCCTCTACTCCTATTCGTTCGATACGGCGCTGCCCTGCAAGGCGATCGCGCGAACCGACGAGATGATCGATGCCTGGTTCAACTGCGACCACGTCGACGGGCTGCCGGTGCTGGGCCTGAGGAACGGCTATGCCGCCTAGCCCGCTCCAGCTCGGCGATGCCGATCCGGCCCAGGACTGGGCGGCGCGCTGTCTGTCCGAGATCTCGGCCCGCTCGGGGGAGGACGGCACGGCCCGGGACAGGCGCGGCAGTCCGCGCAAGGCCGCCTCGGGCAGCGCCCTGATCCGGCCCGCCTTCGGGGCAGCGATCGCCTGCACCCTCGTGGACCGGTCGGAGGGCGGTGCCCGCCTGCGCGTCCTGAGCGTGCTCGGGATCCCGGACGACTTCATCCTGTGCGTCGGCACCGAGCGGATGCGGGCCCATGTGGCCTGGCGCAGCCCCAGCGAACTCGGTGTCGCCCTGTCTCCCGAATCGGAGGACCGGAGCGGGGACTGATCCCTGGCGTCCTTCTCGCCGGTCTACGGGTGCCGCCGGCCTGATGGCGAAAGCATCGGCGCCCTTTTGTGCTTGGGGGAGCCGGCGCCGGTTGCCATTTCGGTGCCGAGACCGTACGTCCTCTCTGCGCGCAAGCGTGTCGGGGTGTAGCGCAGCCTGGTAGCGCATCTGGTTTGGGACCAGAGGGTCGTAGGTTCGAATCCTATCGCCCCGACCATTCTTCCCGCCGATGGCTCCTGGAGTTGGACGACCCGATGTCGAGCGCCCGCATCTATCAGCCCGCGAAGGATCCGACGCAGTCCGGGACCGCGCGTGCGAAGGCCTGGGTGCTGGAGTTCGACCAGACCGCGCCCCGCGAGACCGACCCGCTGATGGGCTGGACGGGGTCCTCCGACATGCTCCAGCAGGTGCACCTCGAATTCGAGACGCGCGAGGAAGCGGTCGCCTATGCCACGCGGGCCGGCCTGTCCTACCGGGTCGAGGAGCCGCAGAAGCCCATCATGCGCAAGGGCCTGTCCTACTCGGACAACTTCAAGTTCAACCGCACGGCGCCCTGGACGCATTGAGGCGCGCCGCCGGTCCTCAGAGTTGGGTCAGGATCGTGACCGCTCCGAAGATCAGGACCGAGCCCACCGCGACGGCGAGCAGGATGAGGGCGGCGCGCGATTCGCGCAGGTCGTTCTTCGTCATGACCCCAGGCTAGCCCCGGACCGGGGCCGCGCCAATCCGGTTTCCGGATTGACGGGCCACCTTCAGAAAAAGATCGGCCGTGCGGTGGCGTGGTGCTCGGCCAGGACCGTATCCGTGGCCGGATCGATCTCCTTCAGCACTGCGTCGTAGCCCCAGAGATCGGCGAGGTGCTGCAGCACCCGCCGCGCATCGTCCTTCTGCAGGATGATGCGATTGAGCGCCCGATGATGCACGATGAGGCGGCGGTCGCCCTCGAGATCGACATCCACCACCTCGATATCGGGATCGAGCCAAGCGACGTCGTATTGCCGCGCGAAGGAGCGGCGCAGCTTGCGATAGCCGCGCTCGTCATGGATCGCCTCGACCCGCAGTTCCGCCTCGTCGGGATCGTCCACCACGTGGAACAGGCGCATGTCCCGCATCAGCTTCGGGGATAGAAACTGCGCGATGAAGCTCTCGTCCCGGTAGTTCGCCCAGATGTCGCGCAGGGTCGCCATGGCGTCGCCGGTGCCGGCGATCTCGGGGAACCATTGCCGGTCCTCCTCCGTCGGCTGCTCCACGATGCGGGCGATGTCCTGCATCATCGCGAAACCGATGGCGTAAGGATTGTGACCGCCGTAGCCGCGCTCGTTGTAGTTCGGCTGGCGCACGACGTTGGTGTGGGATTGCAGGAATTCGAGATACGCCGCCTCGCCGATCAGACCCTTCTCCGAGAGCGAATTCATGATCCGGTAGTGACAATAGGTGGCGCAGCCTTCGTTCATCACCTTGGTCTGGCGCTGCGGATAGAAGTACTGCGCCACGAGGCGCACGATGCGCAGGATCTCGCGCTGCCAGGGCCGCAGGCGCGGCGCCGCCTTCTCCAGGAAGTAGAGGATGTTCTCCTGGGGCAGTTCGAGGAGCGCCTTGCGCCGCTCGGCCGCCGCGTCCGGGCGCCCGGCGGCGGTCTTCTGCGGCAGAGTGCGCCAGAGGTCGTTGTAGATCTGCTCGCCGTGCTCGGCGCGTTCGCGCTCGCGGCGCTGCTCGGAGGCCAGATCCGGCCGCTTCTTGCGCGGGTAGCGATGCACGCCCTGGCTCATCAGCGCATGGGCGGCGTCGAGCACCGCCTCCACGGCGGCGTGGCCGTGGCGTTCCTCACAGCGGGCGATGAACCCCTTGGCGAAGTCGAGGTAGTCGAGGATGCCTTCGGCATCGGTCCACTGCTTGAACAGGTAGTTGTTCTTGAAGAAGTGGTTGTGGCCGAAGGCCGCGTGGGCGATGACCAGGGTCTGCATCGTCGCCGTGTTCTCCTCCATGATGTAGGAGATGCACGGATCGGAATTGATGACGATCTCGTAGGCGAGCCCCATCATGCCACGCCGGTAGCCGGCCTCGTGCTGGGCGAAGTGCTTGCCGAACGACCAATGCTTGTAGAACAGCGGCATGCCGATCGACGCGTAGGCGTCGAGCATCTGCTCAGCGGTGATGATCTCGATCTGGTTCGGGTACCAGGACAGGCCGAGATCCCGTGCCTCGGCTTCGCAGGCATCGTGGATGCGCCGGATCGTGTCGAAGTCCCAGTCGTTGCCCGTGAAGAGCGGCTGCTGGCCACCCGAGATCCGCTGGGGCGTGGGGCGGATGATGCTGCCGACCATGGGATTGCGCCTTCCTCGAAGGGTCCGTGTCCTGCGATCTCAGTGACGCGGGCGGCTCAGGCCTCGGCTTCCGCCCGCGCGTCCTTGCGCCCGAACAACTCGCGGAACACCGGGTAGATGTCGCGGCGGTGGTTGACCTTGCGCATGGCGATGGGCGCGCCCGTCTTCGCCAGTCCCTCGTAGGTCCGCCACAGGGTGGTGCGGTGCTCCACGAAGCCGGCCCGCGGCCCGTTCTCGTCGCCGACTTCCAGGTACGCGAAGTGCTGGCAGGCCGGCAGGATGTGGGCCCGCAGCAATTCGGTGGAGGTCGGACCGTCGCTCGACACGTTGTCGCCGTCCGAGGCCTGGGCCGCGTAGATGTTCCAGTCGTCGGGCGAGTAGCGCTCGGCGATGACCCGCTTCATCTCGACCAGCGCCGAAGACACGAGGGTGCCGCCGGTCTTTCGGGAGCCGAAGAAGGTCTCCTCATCCACTTCCGTCGCCTTGTCGGTGTGACGGATGAAGACGATCTCCACGTGCCGGTAGCGCCGGGTCAGGAAGATGTGCAGCAGGATATAGAAGCGCTTCGCCAGGTCCTTCATGTGCTCGGTCATTGAGCCCGAGACGTCCATGAGGCAGAACATCACCGCCTGCGCGACCGGGCGCGGGTAGGTTTCGAAGCGGCGGTAGCGCAGGTCGAGGGGGTCGACATAGGGAATTCGCTTCGTCCGCTCGCGCAAGCCCGAGAGGGCCAACAGCAGGCCCGGCAAGTCGGGGTCGCTCGACGGCGTCTCGGCGATGCGCGCCTCGAGGGCGGCGATCTCGTCGGGCTTGGGCCGCTTCAGGGCGATGCGGCGGGACATCGAGTTGCGCAGGGTGCGCGTCAGGGCGAGGTTGGCCGGTGAGCCGGACATCGTGTAGCCCGCCCGGCGCAGGCCTTCGGTCTCCACCACGGAGAGGCGGCGCTTGGCGAGATCGGGCAGTTCGAGGTCCTCGAGGAACAGTTCGAGGAATTCGTCGCGGGTCAGCACGAAGCGGAAGGCGTCTTCGCTGTTCTCGGAGCCCTCGCCGCCCTCGCCCGAGCCGCGGCCACCCCCGCCCGAGGGTGGACGCTCGATCCGGTCGCCCTCCACATAGGTCTTGTTGCCGGGCAGGATGTGGTCGTGCAGGCCGGTGCCGGGCTGGCGGGCGAAGCGTGGCTCGCGCACCCCGTCGACCGGTACGGAGACCCGGCCGTCCTTGCCCAGATCCTTGATGTCCTTCTCCCGGGCGGATTCCCGCACCGCGCGCTGGGCGACATCCTTCACGCGGCGCAGGAAGCGCTGGCGGTTGGCGAGGCTCTTGCCCCCGGGATTCAGACGGCGGTCGACGATGTGCATCCGGTGTCTGTGCCTTCGCCCTCAAGACCTACGTGGGATCGACTGGCTTGGGCGACCACGATTGCCGCGTGGCCGCCCCCTCTCCGTCGCCGCGCCCGGGTCTCCTACCCGGCCTGTTTGACGCGCATGTACCACTCGACCAGACGGCGGACCTGACGTTCCGTGTAGCCGCGCGCCACCATCCGATCGACGAATTCGCCGTGCTTCTTCTCGGTGTCGCCGTCCTTCTTCGAGCCGAAGGAGATGACGGGAAGGAGTTCCTCGACCTGGGAGAACATCCGCCGCTCGATCACCTCCCGCAACTTCTCGTAGGACGTCCAGGATGGGTTGCGTCCCCCGTGCTGCGCCCGCGAGCGCAACGCGAACTTCACCACCTCGTTGCGGAAATCCTTCGGGTTGGCGATGCCGGCCGGCTTCTCGATCTTGGTCAGTTCCTGGTTCAGAAGCTCGCGGTTGAGGAGCTGACCGGTCTCGGAATCCTTGAAGTCCTGATCCTCGATCCACGCATCGGCGTAGTCGATGTAGCGATCGAACAGGTTCTGTCCGTAATCGTGATAGGATTCGAGGTAGGCTTTCTGGATCTCGTGACCGATGAACTCCGCGTAGCGGGGGGCCAGTTCCGTCTTGATGAATTCGAGGTAGCGCTTCTCGGTCTCCGGCGGCAGCTGCTCGCGGCGCAGGGCCTGCTCCAGCACGTACATGAGGTGGACGGGATCGGCCGAAACCTCCGTCGTGTCGTGGTTGAAGGTGGCCGCCATCACCTTGAAGGCGAAGCGGGTGGAGACCCCGTCCATGCCCTCGTCGACGCCGGCCGCGTCCTTGTATTCCTGCATCGAGCGGGCGCGGGGATCGACCTCGCGCAGGGACTCGCCGTCATAGACGCGCATCTTCGAGAAGGCGTTGGAATTGGCGTGCTCGCGCAGGCGCGAGAGCACCGAGAAGCGGGCCAGCATCTCCAGTGTCCCCGGCGCGCAGGCGGCGTCGGAGAGTTCGGAGCCCGAGACAAGCTTCTCGTAGATGCGCTGTTCTTCCGTCACCCGGAGGCAGTACGGGACCTTGATCACGTAGATGCGGTCGATGAAGGCTTCGTTGTTCTTGTTGGTCTTGAAGGTCTGCCACTCGGATTCGTTCGAGTGAGCCAGGATCACGCCCGTGAACGGGATCGCGCCGATGTTCTCGGTGCCGACGTAATTACCTTCCTGCGTCGCGGTGAGCAGGGGGTGCAGCATCTTGATCGGCGCCTTGAACATCTCGACGAACTCGAGGACGCCCTGGTTCGCCCGGTTGAGGCCGCCCGAATACGAGTAGGCGTCGGGATCCGCCTGTGACAGCGTCTCGAGGCGGCGGATGTCGACCTTGCCGACGAGGCTGGAAATGTCCTGGTTGTTCTCGTCGCCGGGTTCGGTCTTGGCGATGGCGATCTGGCGCAGGCGCGAGGGCCGGACCTTGATCACGGTGAACTTGGAGATGTCGCCGTTGAACTCGTCGAGGCGCTTGAGGGCCCAGGGGCTCATCAGGCCGGTGAGGCGGCGCCGCGGGATGCCGTAGCGTTCCTGGATCTCGGGACCCATCGTCTCCGGGTCGAACAGGCCGAGCGGGCTCTCGAAGACCGGGGAGACCTCGTTGCCGGCCTTCAGTACGTAGATGGGGTGGGTCTCCATCAGCGCCTTCAGGCGCTCGGCGAGGGACGACTTGCCGCCGCCGACGGGGCCGAGCAGGTAGAGGATCTGCTTGCGCTCCTCCAGCCCCTGCGCCGCGTGGCGGAAGAAGGAGACGATCCGCTCGATCGTCTCTTCCATGCCGTAGAATTCGGCGAAGGCGGGGTAGATCCGGATGGTCCGGTTCATGAAGACGCGCCCGAGGCGCGGGTCCTTGGCCGTGTCCACGAATTCCGGTTTGCCGATCGCTTCCAGGATGCGCTCGGCGGCCGATGCGTACATCAGCGGCTCGTCACGGCAGGCTTCGAGATAGGCGGAGAGGCTCATCTCCGTATCGCGACGCGCCTCGTAACCACGGGCAAAGCTCTGAAACAGGTCGTTCGTCGACGGCATAGGCTTTCCGATCCCCTCACGACAGCGACAGCTTCATCCTGTCTCGCCTCGGATGCAACTGACAGGCCCAGTTTTGTCGCAGTGCGTCGATGACGAAACCCGAGCGTGTGATGCCTGCCACAGTGCAACGAATCCGCCCGTTCCTCGGGTCCGGCGGCGGGGACGAAGCCGATGGGCCGGCCCCATCCCCGGGCCTCGGCTCACAGCTCGGTGGCGTCCTTCTTCGAGGCCGCGTCGGGCTTGGCTGCGTCGGGCTTGCCCGCGCCGACCGTGATCTTGATGTTCTGGGTCTGGACGTTGCCGTCGGAATCCTTGACGTCCACCGTCACCTCGTCGCTACCCGTGAACCCGTCCTTGCTCTGGTAGAACACCGCCTGCACGGCGGCCTCCTTGCCCGGGCAGCGATACTTGGCCGGCGTCTTGATCTTGCCGACCTTGGTGATGAGCGAGCCGCTCTTCGGCGCTCCACTGACGCGGATCTCCGGCATTGGGCCTGTGGAGCAATCCTTCTTCAGGTTCGGCACGATGGCGAGGCGCACGCTCTTGCCGCTGGTCGCGGTCTCGCTGCGCGTGACCGTGGTCTGGGCCAGGGCCGGGGTGGCGAGCAGGATGCCGGCGGCGAGGAAGGCGGCGGAACGGACGAGCAGCATGCGGGACGAACTCCGATGACGGGGTGGTCCGAGCGGAGCGCGGCGGACCTGACCCGTGGCCAACGGATGTGGGGATGAGGAGCGCCACCGTCGAGTGGGCGCCGGTTCGACGCTCAGGCGTCCGGTTCGGGCGGTGCGCGCAGGCGCGCGATCGCCGCCTGGCAGGAACGCAGGTCGCGAAGCGCATCCTCGAGCAGCAGCCTGTCCTCGGCCGCGAGCCCTTCGCCGGAGTTCCGCTCCGCGTCGTCGGGTCCGTCGACGTCCTGCCGCGAGGGCGCGGCCGCCTCGGCTTCCCCCCGGCCCACCGATTGCACGAAGCGCAGGCCGCGTTCGCGCAGCACCCGCTGCGCGCCCCTGATCGTGTAGCCCTGCCCGTGAAGCAGGCGCTTGATGCCCTTCAGGAGGTCGACGTCGTCGGGCCGGTAATAGCGCCGCCCCCCGGCTCGCTTGACCGGGCGGATCTGGGTGAAACGCGTTTCCCAGAACCGCAGCACGTGCTGAGGCACGTCGAGTTCGTCGGCGGCTTCCTTGATGGTGCGAAAGGCGGCCGCGCTCTTCTCGGGCATCCCGCGCAGGGGCCGCTCCCCGGCGTCACCGTCGGGCCTGACATCGTCCGTCCGGGCGGCGAGCGACATCGCGGTCCTCAATCGTCGTCGTGTTCGGCGGATCCGTTCAGGCCGTTGATCCGGGCCTTCAGGACGTTCGAGGGCTTGAACACCATGACCTGGCGCGGCTCGATCGCGACCTCGACGCCGGTCTTCGGATTGCGTCCGACCCGGCGGCCCTTGCTGCGGACCACGAAGGACCCGAACGAGGAGAGCTTCACCGTCTCGCCGCTGGCAAGGCAGGTGCAGATCTCGGACAGGACCGTCTCCACCAGCGCCGACGACTCGGTCCGGGAGAGGCCGACCTGCTGGTAGACGGCCTCGCTCAAATCGGCGCGTGTGACCGTCTTCCCCGTCATGCGAATGTCCCCAAGGCGATTCGAGTTTTCTTGGTATCTCTATGATCGCGCACGCTAATCGGCGTTCTCGCCCGGGTCAACACCGCGTGGGCCTCGCTGACGGGTTAGGCCCCTCCTACCAGCGGATGAGGGCGGCGCCCCAGGTGAAGCCGCCGCCGATCGCCTCGATCATGACGAGGTCGCCCGCCTGGATGCGGCCGTCCTTCCGGGCGACGTCGAGGGCGAGCGGGATCGAGGCGGCCGAGGTGTTACCGTGGCGGTCCACCGTGAGCACGACCTTCTCGCGGGCGATGCCAAGCTTGTCGGCCGAGGCCTCGATGATCCGGCGATTGGCCTGGTGCGGCACGAACCATGTGAGGTCCTCCGCGGTGGTGCCGCTGGCCCGGAAGGCGTCTTCGATGACGTCGGTGACGGAGCCGACCGCGAAGCGGAACACCTCCTTGCCGGTCATCCGCAGGTGCCCGGTGGTGCCGGTGGAGCCCGGGCCGCCGTCGACGTAGAGCTTTTCGCGGTGACGGCCGTCGGAGCGCAGGCTCGCGGTGAGCACGCCGCGGTCTGCGGCGGTGCCCTCCCCTTCGCGGGCTTCCAGCACGATGGCGCCCGCCCCGTCCCCGAACAGCACGCAGGTGGTCCGGTCCTCCCAGTCGAGGATCCGCGAAAACGTCTCGGCCCCGATGACGAGGGCGCGCTTGGCGCTCCCTGTGCTCAGGAACTTGTCGGCGGTGGTCACCGCGTAGACGAAGCCGGCGCAGACGGCCTGGACATCGAAGGCGAAGCCGCCGCGCAGGCCGAGCGCCGCCTGGATCTCGGTGGCCGTCGAGGGGAAGGTGTGGTCGGGTGTCGAGGTCGCGCAGATGATGAGGTCGATGTCGTCGGCGGTCAGGCCCGCCTCGTCGAGGGCGGCTCGCGCGGCGCGAGCGCCCAGCACCGAGGTCGTCTCGGAGGCATCCGCGAGGTAGCGCTGCCGGATGCCGGTGCGCTGCACGATCCAGTCGTCGGACGTGTCGACGGTCCGGCTGAGTTCGTCGTTGGTGACGCAGCGGGCCGGAAGGGCGGAGCCGCAGCCGACCACGACGGAGCGCAGGACCGTGCCGGTGGAAGCCGTCATCGAGCCGTCTTTCTGTTTCCCGGTCGGCTCACGACGAGGCCGTCGCCGGCGCCAGGTCGAGCATGTCGCGGATGGTCCGCATGAGGTCGTGTCGGGCCATGTCGTGGGCAAGGTCCACGGCCGCCGCGAAGCCATGCGCGTCCTCGGAGCCGTGGCTCTTGATCACGATGCCCTCGAGGCCGAGGAAGACGCCGCCATTGGCCCGGCTCGGGTTCATCTTGTCCCGCAGGGCCTTGAAGGCGTGGCGCGCGAAGAAGTAGCCGATCTTGGCCGAGAGGGTCCGGCTCATGGCGGCGCGCAGATAGCTGCCGATCTGCTTGGCCGTCCCCTCCGCCGTCTTCAGCGCAATGTTGCCGGTGAAGCCCTCGGTGACGACCACGTCCACCGTGCCCTTGCCGAGGTCGTTGCCCTCGACGAAGCCGTGATAGGCGAGGTTCGGCAGGTCCGATTCGCGCAAGGTGCGCGCCGCTTCCTTGACGGCCTCGTTGCCCTTCATCTCTTCGGTGCCGACGTTGAGGAGGCCCACCGTCGGCCGGTCGAGGTCGAACACGATCCGGGCCATGGCCGCGCCCATCACCGCCATCTCGACGAGGTGCTCGGCATCGGTGCCGATGGTGGCGCCGACATCCAGCACCACGCTCTCGCCCCGCACGGTGGGCCAGAGGCAGGCGATGGCGGGACGCTCGATGCCGGCCAGCGTCTTGAGGCAGATCTTCGACATTGCCATCAGGGCGCCGGTGTTGCCGGCGGAGACGGCCGCATCGGCCTCGCCGTCCTTCACCGCCTGGATGGCGCGCCACATCGAGGACTTGCCGCGCCCGGAGCGCACCGCCTGGCTCGGCTTGTCGTCCATGGTGATCGCCACGGTGGTGTGGCGGATCTCCACCGCGCCCTTCAGGCGCGGCTCGGCCGCCACCAGGGGCGCGAGGATGGCCTCGTCCCCGAACATCAGGAACCTCATCTCGGGATGGCGCTCGCGGGCAATGGCGGCGCCGGGCACCACGGTCGTGGGGCCGTGGTCGCCGCCCATGGCGTCGAGCGAGATGCACACTCTCTGGGACATGTCGGGTTGGCCGGTGGCCCCTGGTCGCGGATGGGAAGGGCCCCTCCGTGGAAGGGCGAAGATGGACGGGGCCGCGAAGAACCGTCGGCCCCTGCCCGGCGCCGCGGAAAATAACCATTGAGGCCCGCCGGGCAAACGAAATCTCAGCTTTTCCGTGTCCGGCGGTTGCGCGCGATCGCGCCAGCTCAGTCGTTGGCGGGCTTCAGGGAGCCCAGCGCCGCCAGCGGCGGCTCGTCCCGGTCCTCCACGTGCGGCTCGAAGGTGATGCCGGGCTTGCGCGGGTAGGGATCGAGCCCGAGGGCCAGGAACTCGGCCGTGATGGTGCCGAAATCGATCTTGCCGCCGACGATCGGATCGGGAACGTCGGCATCCTCCGCGTCGGTGCCCACGAGCTGGTCCGTGTCCGTGAACAGGAGGTCGACGGGTTCCGAGAGCGGCCCCTCGAACGGCTCGAGGCTGACCGTGCAGACCTGGCTCACCAGCGCCGACACGGTTCCGCGCACCCGGAAGGCCGAGGGCGGACCGCTCGTCTCGAACCTGCCGACGAGGTCGCGGATGCCCGGGACCCTGAAGTCCTGCGCGAGGGCCGCACATTCCTCGGGGCTCGCCGTCACCTCGATCCGCCCGTCGCTCCGCCTCAGGCGGTCCACACTGACGGGTCGGGAGAGGGGGCCGGTCGCTTCGTGCCGTGTCATCGTGCCGTCCGTGCGGTGTGAGCGTCGCGCTCCGGGTCCGGAGCGGCGAAGGATGCCGGGTCGGGGAAGTCCGGCCCGGTGTCGAGCAGGGCGTCGAGGTCGGTTCGAACCAGGGCGGCGTCTGCGGCGCGGACGTAGCGCATCAGGCCAGCGGCCGCCTCCGGCGTGTCGAGCCCGAGGACGTTGCGGGCGAGCGCGGACCGCAGGGCCTCGGCATCGTCGGCATCGAGGGCCGCGTCGTAGCCCTCCGCCCGCCCGTAGAAGGCGGCACCGAGCTTCTTCATGCGCTTGGGGACGCCGAAATCACCGATGCCGGATTCCCGCAGCGAGGAATCGAGTTGCAGGAAGACCGAGTTCACGAGGTCCTGTGCCACGTCCGCCGCCGGCTCCGGAAGCCGGTTGAGGCGTCGCAGCACCAGGATGACGTGCAGGATCAGGCACTCGAAGCGTCCCTCCAGGGTGTCGGGTACGCCGAGCCCCGTATAGAGGCCGGGCTGGCGCCCCGCCGTGTTGATGCGCAGGTGCAGCGTCTCGATGAGACGTTCGCGCGGGCTCGTCCGTCCCCACGAGCGCAGGCGCTCGAGCAGGTCGCCGATCATGTCCGGCCTCCCCGGCGATGAGCGGCGGGATCGCGGATGTCGGCCGGCGGATGTGGCCGGGCTTGCCTTGTCAAAACCATAACCCCGCGTTACGGCAGCGAACGGTCAAGGTGCAACCTCCGTCGCGTACTTCCGGGTGCCTCGGTGCTCGGATCGGGATCGAGGCCGCGCACGCGTTCAGTTCCTCACGATAATCTCAAGGGTGGCCGATGTCGCGCCGTCTCGTCTCATCGCTCGCTCGCCTCGTGCTCCTCGGCGTGATCGGAACCGGCGTGTCCGGCTGCATCGGCGAGGACATCCGCCACGGCTACCAGATCGATCAGGCGGCCCTCGCCACGGTGAAGCCCGGCCTGAGCGCCGAGCAGGTCCTGCAGATCCTGGGGACGCCCTCGACCGTCTCCACCGTCGGCAACAAGTCCTGGTACTACATCAGCCAGAACACGCGCCGCACCGTCCTGTTCCTCGGGGAGCAGGTTGAGGACCAGAAGGTCACGGCCGTCTATTTCAACGCGGGCTTCAAGGTCGAGCGTGTGGCCCTCTACGGCCTGCAGGACGGGAAGGTGTTCGACTTCATCGAGCGCACGACCCCGACCAGCGGCGCCGACCGGGCCTTCATCAGCCAGCTCTTCCGTGGCTTGACGAAGTACGAGCCCTTCGGCAGCGGCTCCGGAACCAGCATCGTTCCGGGCGCCAATCGCGGCTTGTAAGGGTCGCCCGCGCGGGGCGGGCTGGGTGTTTCGTGGCCCGCCGTCCCACGTCCGCCAAGCGGGATGCCCGGCGGATGCCGCGGCGCCCGTGGCGAGAATGGAAATCCGTCCCGTGACCGGCCCGCGCGGCCGGTCCACAGGCGCGTGAGGGCGTCCCGCCGATGCCGATCCACGAGGCGTTCCTGATCGAAGGCGGCGAGACCGGCGCCCTGCTGCGCGCGTTCGACTGGTCCGCATCGCCGTTGGGGCGACCGGCGTCCTGGCCCCAGGCCCTGAAGACGCTGGTGGGCGTCATGCTCGGCTCGCAGCAGCCGATGCTGATCGTGTGGGGGCCGGACTACGTCACCCTCTACAACGACGGGTACGCCGCCATGTGCGGCGCCCGCCATCCCGCCTGTCTCGGCGGCTCGTTCCGCGACCTGTGGCACGACATCTGGGATCAGGTGGAGCCGATCCTCGCCCGGGCCTATGCCGGGGAGGCGACGCATATGGACGGCATCGCCCTCATCATGCATCGCAACGGCTACCCGGAGGAGACCTTCTTCTCGTTCGGCTACACGCCCGTACGGGACGAGAGCGGACAGGTGGCGGGCATGTTCTGCGCCTGTGCCGAGACGACGGGGCTGCTTCGGGCCGAGCGGGAGGCCAGCGCGGAGCGCCGGCGCCTGGAGCAGTTGTTTGCCCAGGCCCCGAGCTTCATGGCGGTCCTGCGCGGGCCGGAACATCGCTTCGAACTCGCCAATCCCGCCTATCTCCGCCTCGTGGGCAACCGGCCGGTGATCGGTCTGACCGTGGCCGAAGCCCTGCCGGACGCGATTCCGCAGGGGTATCTCGACCTCCTCGATACGGTCTATCGCAGCGGCGAGGCCTTCACCGCGACCGCTTCCAAGCTCATCCTCCGGGCGGGGGCGAACGGACCGGAGACCGAGCGCTACCTCGATTTCGTCTATCAGCCGATCTTCGGCGACAGCGGGTCCGTGACCGGGATCTTCGTCGAGGGCGTCGATGTCACCGATCGGGCGCTCGCCGAGATCGCGCTCCGCCGGAACGAAGCGGAACTGCGTTCCCTCAACGCCGATCTCGAGCGCCAGGTCATCCTGCGGTCGCACGAGCGCGGCCTGACCTGGCAGGTCAGCCCGGACCTCCTCGGGGTGTTCCACCCGGACGGTTACTTCGAGCGCGTGAACCCCGCCTGGGAAGTCGTCCTCGGCTGGACGGAATCCGAGATCTCGGGCCGCAGCGTGCTCGATCTGATCCACCCGGACGACGTGGCGCGGACCGCCGAGACCATCGCCGCCCTCGGCCGCAACACGCCGGTCTTCGGCTTCGAGAGCCGATACCGCACCCGGGACGGTCAATACCGCTGGATCGCCTGGACCGCGGTGCCCGAGGGCGGGCGCGCCTATTGCAGCGGGCGCGACATTACCGAGGACAAGGCGCGGGAGTCCGCCCTCGATCAGGTCCAGGAGGCTCTGCGGCAGGCCCAGAAGATGGAGGCCGTGGGCCAGCTCACCGGCGGCGTCGCCCACGACTTCAACAACCTGCTCACCGTGATCAAGTCCTCCACCGACCTCCTGAAGCGGCCGGGCTTGCCCGAGGAGCGACGCGCGCGCTACGTGGATGCGATCGCCGATACGGTGGCGCGCGCCGCCAAGCTGACGGGCCAGCTGCTCGCCTTCGCCCGGCGGCAGGCGCTCAAGCCCGAGATCTTCAACGCCGCCACCAGCGTCACGGCGATCAGCGAGATGGTCGCCACCCTGACGGGGGCGCGCATCGAGATCGTGGTGACGGTGCCGGACGAGCCCTGCTTCGTGCATGCCGATCCCAGTCAGTTCGACACGGCGCTCGTGAACATGGCGGTGAACGCCCGCGACGCCATGGAGGGGCAGGGCCGGCTCACGATCGATGTCCACGCGGTCGAGGGCATCGCGCGCCTCGGCATCCGCTCCGGCACCTACGTCGCGGTGTCGCTCACCGACACGGGAAGCGGCATCGAGCCGGGGGAGATTCACCGGATCTTCGAGCCGTTCTACACCACGAAGGGGGTCGGCCAGGGCACCGGCCTCGGTCTCAGCCAGGTCTTCGGCTTCGCCAAGCAGTCGGGCGGCGAGGTGCTGGCCGAAAGCGCGCCGGGCCGGGGAGCGACCTTCACGCTCTACCTGCCGCGGGTCGCGGCCCCGGACCGGATCGAGGCGGTGCCGGACGAGGTGGAGCCGCTCACGGAGGGGCACGGCACCTGCGTCCTCGTGGTGGAGGACAACCCGGAGGTCGGGCGCTTCGCGACGCAGACGCTGGCGGAACTCGGCTACCACACCGTTTGGGCGACCAGCGCGATCGAGGCCCTGCGCCAGATCGAGAAGATCCCCTTCCGGTTCGAGGTCGTGTTCTCGGACGTGGTCATGCCGGGCATGAACGGGATCGAACTCGCCAAGGAGATCGCCAAGCGCCGCCCCGACCTGCCGGTCGTGCTCGCGAGCGGCTACAGCCACGTGCTGGCCGAAGAGGGCAGCCACGGTTTCGAACTGCTGCACAAGCCTTATTCGGTGGAGCAGCTCTCGCGCATCCTGCGCAAGGCGGTGGCGCGGAGCCGCCGGGGGCGCCGAAACCCCGTCTGACGGCGTCAGCGCGCGTCCGGCACGCCCCGATCGAGCTGCGCGATCAGGCTCGCGAAGTGATCCGCGACTTCGTCCTCCTCCTGCGCCGAGTAGGCAGCCTGCAGGCCGCCGGACAGGCTGGCCACGAGGGGGTGCAGACGTCCGCCGCGAGGGGAGCGAGCGCCGCGATCCGCCCGGTCGAACACCGGGGCAGGGCCCGCGGACCGCGTGTGTCGCGTCTCATCCATGTGCGATGTCCCGAGACTGCCGTTGCAAGACCCGGCATGCCACGCGCCGCAGGATCCGGTCATATGTTAACGTCGCGCGAAGCAGTCGGCTTCGGCAATCCGTCGACGACCGTCGTCCGGTCTTTTTCCGGTCCCTGTGGCGACGCCGCCACGGCCATGAGCGCTTCCGGGATCGCGTCCAGGCGTGGGAACAGGTGCGCGGGTCCGTGGGCGGCCAGGACATCGGCCCGGGTGTAACCCCAGGTCACCGCGCCGAAATCGCAGCCGACCTCGCGTGTTGCGAGCTGATCGCGGATCTCGTCGCCGATATAGAGGGTCTCGGACGGCGCGAAGCCGGCGGCGCCGATCAGTCCCCCGAGGCGCTTGACCTTCCCGAACAGCGAGGCTCCACAGGCGTAGTGGCGGACATGGGAGCCGGCCGGGCCGAGCGCCTGCCGGATGTTCGATTCGCGATTCGAACTCGCGATTCCGAGGCGCAGGCCCGCCCCGTCGAGGGCCGCCAGCATCGCCGGGACACCGGGGAAGAGCGGGATCGCGGCGATATCGCGGGCGGCGAGCCGGTGCATGTGCCGGGTGATGAAGGGCAGCTTCCAGCCCGGGATTCCGAGGTGTCGAACGATCCCGCGCGCGTCCATCCCGCGCAGCTCATGGGTCTCGTGCGGCGCGATGCGGCGGAAGCGATAGCGGTCCGCGACGTCGTTGATCACCGAGGTGAACCACGGGAAGCTGTCGGCCAGGGTCCCGTCGAAGTCGAAGACGACCAGCCGATAAGGGGGGCGCGTCACGAGGCGAGGTTGTCCACGGGCACGACGAGCCGCATCACGAGGCCGTCCGGGGCCCAATCCTGCTCGAGGGTCCCGTCGAGCTGGCCCGCCACGCTGCGCTGGGCGAGCACGGTGCCGAAGCCCTGCCGCGTCGGGGGGGCGGTCACCGTCGGGCCGCCGCGTTCCGCCCAGGTCAGGGTGTAGGCCGCGCCCTCCCGTCGTCCGGTGAGGCTCACGCTCCCGCCTTGCGTGGAGAGCCCGCCGTACTTCATCGCATTGGTGGCCTGCTCGTGCATGATCAGCGCCAGGGCCGTGGCCGCGCGTTCCCCCACATCGACATCGTCGCCCGCGATGACGATGCGCTCGCGTCCGTCCTGCGCGTAGGCCGCCATGATGAGCCGCATCAGACCGAACAGCGTCTGGCCCTTCACCGCCGGGGCGCTCGCGGGCGAGTGCGGCCGCACGTATTCGTGGGCCTGCGCCAGGGCGGCCAGGCGCTCGCGGAAGGCCGAGACGAACGGGCGTGCGGCGGGATCGGTGCGCGCGGAGAGCCCGGCGATGCCGCCGACCACCGCGAAGATGTTCTTGATCCGGTGCGACAGCTCCTTGATCAGGAGGTCGCGTGCTTCCTCCGCGCGCTTGCGCTCGCGCAGGTCCCGGGTGACGGTGGCGTAGCCGACGAAGGTGCCGGCCTCGTCGCGGACGGGAAAGATGTTGTAGAGGACCGCGATCCCCTCCCCCGTTCCGAAGTGGCGGAAGGCGAGTTCGCCCTCCCACCAGCCTCGCCGCTCCACCGCGGGCAGCACCGTGCCGGACACGATCGCCTGACTCTCGGGCATGAAGTAGTCGAGCACGTGGGTGCCGGCGATGGCCGTGGGATCGGCCAGTCCGACGAGGCGGCGACCCGCTTCGTTGATGTGCTGGACGAAGCCCTGCCCGTCCGTCATGCCGATGAAGTCCTGGGACTGCTCGACGATGGCGGCGAGCTTGCGCGCTTCCGATTCCGCCCGCTTCAGGTCTTCGATGTCGGTGCAGGTGCCGAACCAGCGCTCGATCCGGCCCTGCGGATCATGCAGCGGCATGGCCCGGCCCAGGGTCCAGCGGTAGGACCCCGAATGGTGGCGCAGGCGGTACTCCACCTCGTAGGGGTCGCCCGTCGCGAGGCTGTGGCGCCAGCGGGCCCAGGCCCGCTCCTGGTCGTCGGGATGGAACATGCCGTTCCAGGCCTCGCCGTCCGTGGAGCCGTAGGGCATGCCGGTGAATTCGTACCAGCGGTCGTTGTAGAAGTCGTGATATCCGTCCGCCCGCGTCGTCCAGACCATCTGCGGCATGGCCCCGGTCATCACCTGGAAGCGGCGCTCGCTCGCGGCGAGGTCCGCCTCGCGGGCATCGACCGCGCTCCGGGTCCGGGTCAGCTCGATCAGCGTCGAGACCTGCCGCGCCAGGGCCTCCAGGGTCTCGGCCTGCACGGGCGTCAGGCCGTCGGGACGCGCGACCGGGTCGAGGACGCACAGGGTGCCGAGGGGAATGCCCGAAGGGGCGCGGATCACCGCGCCGGCATAGAAGCGCAGGCGGCGTTCCCCGGTGACGAGGGGGTTGTCGCAAGTGCGCGGATCCAGGGTCAGGTCGCCGATCACCAGGATCGCGTCGGCCTCGATCGCGTGCGCGCAGATCGATACTTGGCGCGGCGTCTCGGACACGTCGAACCCGACCCGAGCCTTAAACCATTGCCGCTCGTCTTCGACCAGGCTCACGAGGGCGATGGGCGCCGCGCAGACCAGGGCGGCGACGCGGGTCAGGTCATCGTAGCTCCGCTGCAGCCCGGGCGTGTCGAAATCGAGGCTGCGAAGCTCAGCCAGCCGCTCGGCTTCGGTCCACTCAGTCGTCGCGGTTGAGCAGGAAGTGGTCGAAGGCAAACGCGAAGATCCTCGTCGAACACAACCCATAGGGCGTCTCCCGCACGAACGATAGCTGTGCCGTGCACAGGCGTGACCGCGGGTCGAGGGCGTGCCATCACATCACGAACAGGACGCCCGCCTCCTGGCCTGGACGGACATGAGAGGCGGGCGTCGCAACGGGCCGGGTCGGCCTGGATCAGGCGGCTTTGGCCGTGTCAAGCGTGGGATAATCGACGTAGCCTTCGGGGCCCTGGCTGTACCAGGTCTTCTGCTCGTCCTTGTTCAGCGGGGCACCCTGGGCCAGGCGCGCGGGCAGGTCCGGATTGGCGATGAACGGACGGCCGAACGCGATGGCTTCCGCCTCCCCCGCGTCGAGGGCCTGCTGGGCACGGGCGCCGTCGTAATCCGAGTTCAGGATCAGCGGGCCCTTGAACGCCGCCTTCATGGTCGGTGCCACCGGCGCGTGGTTGGCGGTGCCGAAGGTGCCGTTCGGGCCGGGCTCGCGCAGTTCCAGGAAGGCGATGCCGATCTCCGATAGGGCAGCGGCCGCCGCGCCGAACAGGGCATCGGGGTTGGAATCATCGACGCCCTGGATCGCGCCGTTCGGCGACAGGCGTACCCCCGTGCGGTCCTTACCCACGGCGTCCGCCACGGTCTGGGTCACCTCGCGCAGCAGGCGGATGCGGTTCTCGATGGAGCCGCCATAGGCATCGGTGCGGAGGTTCGCGCCATCGCGCAGGAACTGGTCGATGAGGTAACCGTTCGCCGCATGGATCTGGACGCCGTCGAAGCCGGCCCGGATCGCGTTGCGGGCGGCGCGGTCGTAATCGGCACGCAGGCGCGGGATCTCGTCGATCGGCAGCGCGCGGGCCTCCGCGTAGGGCTTCTTGCCTTCGTAGGTGTGGGCGGCGTCGGGGGCCGTGGTGGCGGAGGCCGAGATCGGCTTCTGGCCACCGAGGAAGTCCGGATGGACGATGCGGCCCATGTGCCAGAGCTGGCAGACGATGCGCCCGCCCGCCTCGTGCACGGCCTGGACGATCGGCTTCCAGGCCTCGACCTGCTCGTCGGACCAGATGCCCGGTGCGAAGGGCCAGCCGAGCCCTTCCTGCGAGATGCCGGTGGCTTCGGTGAGGATGAGGCCGGCACTGGCGCGCTGGCGGTAATACTCCACCATGATCGGGGTCGGCACATGCCCGGCGGTGGCACGCCCACGGGTCAGGGGGGCCATGAAGACGCGGTTCTTGGCGTCGATCGCGCCGATGCGGATCGGGTCGGACAAGGAAGGCATTCGGGGGTCTCGCGTTGTTTCAAGGACAAACGGACGGCGCGCGGCTTTCGGCCGGTACCGTCAACGGTGTCATCTGTGTTCTGCGCACCCCACGGCCAGGGCCTCGACGCTCCGGATCGGCACGGCTGTGCGGGGCCGCACCCGGCGACGCATCGCCGGGCCTTGGATCGGGCCTCTCGCCGGCCTCGCGAAGGCGATCCGGCCCGGATCGATCGCATCCCTCTCGAAATCCCTGGACCTGCCGATCGCGGCGGCCCCGATCACCCTCTCCGTGAGTGCAGGGACGATGCTGGTGTGCAAATTCGCCTACGGCAAGCGCGAATGCCCGCCCGGCACGGGCGTGTTCAGGGTCGCTTTCCGAACCCGATATCGGCGGCCACGGCCTTCAGGCGCTCGGGCTCGCGCTCTTTGCGTTCGGAGTAGCGGTCGACGAGGTAGGAGGCGCGCTCGCGGGTCAACAGCGTGAACCTGACCAACTCCTCACAGACGTCGACCACCCGGTCGTAGAGCGGCCCTGGCTTCATCCGGCCGGCCTCGTCGAACTCCTTGTAGGCCATCGGCACCGAGGACTGGTTGGGGATGGTAATCATCCGCATCCAGCGCCCGAGGATGCGCAGGCCGTTGACGGCATTGAACGACTGCGAGCCACCCGAGACCTGCATCACCGCCAGGGTCCGCCCTTGGGTCGGGCGCACCGAGCCCTCCGACAGGGGCAACCAGTCGATCTGGCTCTTGATGACCCCGGTCATGTTGCCGTGGCGTTCAGGACTGACCCAAACGTGCCCCTCCGACCAGATCGAGAGATTCCGCAGTTCCTGGACCTTGGGGTGATCGGCGGTGGTATCGTCCGGCAGCGGCAGGCCATGCGCGTCGTAGATCCGCACCTCTCCGCCCATCGCTTCCAGGAGGCGCGCGGCCTCGTGGGCCAGGAAGCGGCTGAACGAGCGTTCCCGCAGGGAGCCGTACAGGATCAGGAAGCGTGGGGCGTGTGTGAACGGTGCCTGCACCTGCAGGTCGGCCGCTCCCGGGACCTCGAAGTGCCCCTCACTGAGGTTCGGCAAGCCGTCGGCGAAGGGCGGGAGGGGCTTGTCCAAGACGGTTTGTTCCTCTACGTTTCAATGATGGTTGAAGTATTGACATCATGATGGACGAACGGCAAGCCGTCGCCGCCTTCGCGGCCCTCGGCCAGGAGCACCGCCTGCGCATCGTGCGCCAGCTCGTCACCGCCGGGCCCGACGGCATGGCGGCCGGCAGTCTGGCCGAGGCGGTCGGCGTGTCGGGCACCAACCTGTCGTTTCACCTGAAGGAGCTCTCGCATTCCGGGCTGGTCACGTCCCGGCGCGAGGGGCGCTCGATCATCTACAGCGCGGCCTACCCGGACCTGTCGGAACTCCTCCAGTTCCTGATGCGCGACTGCTGCCAGGGGCGTCCGGAGGTCTGCGCCCCGGCCGTTGCCGCTCTGTCCACCTGCTGCACGGAGATCGCCTGATGGATGTCGTCATCTACCACAACCCGGATTGCGGCACGTCCCGCAACACCCTGGCCCTCATCCGCAACGCCGGCCTCGAACCGCACGTGGTCGAGTACCTCAAGACTCCGCCGAACCGAATCCTGCTGCGCCAACTCGCCGACCGGGCCGGCGTCACCGTCCGTGACCTCCTGCGCGAGAAGGGCACGCCCTACGCCGAGCTCGGCCTCGCCGACGAGAGCCTGACGGACGACCGGATTCTCGATGCCATCGCCGAGCACCCGATCCTGCTGAACCGCCCCCTGGTGGTGAGCCCGAAGGGCATCGCGCTGTGCCGGCCCTCGGAGAAGGTCCTCGACCTCCTGCCGGCCCAGCAGGGCGAGTTCGTCAAGGAGGACGGCGAGCGCGTGGTCGACGCGCACGGGCGCCGCGTCGCCACCGCCTAAGCCGTTCCAATTCTCAAAGAACAAGAAACGGTCCCGATGCTCGCGCTCGCCATCTTCGTGGTCACCCTCGTCTTCGTCATCTGGCAGCCGAAGGGGTTCGGGATCGGATGGAGCGCTCTCATCGGGGCCGCCGTGGCGCTCGCCACCGGAGTCATCAGCCCCGGTGACATCCCGGTGGTCTGGCACATCGTCTGGGACGCCACCTTCACCTTCGTGGCGCTGATCATCATCTCGCTCCTGCTCGACGAGGCCGGCTTCTTCCACTGGTCGGCGCTGCACATCGCCCGTTGGGGCGGCGGACGGGGGCACCGGCTGTTCCCGCTGGTCATCCTGCTGGGGGCGGCCATCGCGGCGGTGTTCGCCAACGACGGCGCGGCCCTGCTGCTCACCCCCATCGTGCTGGCGATCCTGCTCCGTCTCGACTTCAAGCCGGCGGCGGCGCTGGCCTTCATCGTCGCCTGCGGATTCGTGGCGGACTCGACCTCCCTGCCGCTGGTGATCTCGAACCTCGTCAATATCGTCTCGGCAAACTTCTTCGACATCACCTTCAGCCGATACGCCGCCGTGATGGTGCCGGTGAACCTGGTCTCGCTCGCCGTGACCCTGGTGGTGCTGTGGCTGTTCTACCGGCGCGACCTGCCCGCCACCTACCCGGTGGCCGAGTTGGAAGCGCCACGTCACGCGATCAAGGACCCGCTGGTCTTCCGGGCGGCCTTCCCGCTCCTCGGCTTGCTGCTGGTCGCCTACTTCGTGACGGCCCCGTTTGGCGTGCCGGTCTCGGTGGTCACCTGCGCGGGGGCGCTCGTCCTCCTGGCCCTGGCCAACCGCAGCCGGATCATCCCCATCCGCACGGTTCTTTCGGGGGCCCCCTGGCAGATCGTGCTGTTCAGCCTCGGCATGTACCTCGTGGTCTACGGCCTGAAGAATGCCGGCCTGACCGACTACCTGGCGCAAGGGCTCGTCCGGCTCTCGGGCCACGGTCCGTTCGTCGCCACCCTCGGTACCGGGTTCGCCGCCGCCATCCTCTCCTCGGTGATGAACAACATGCCGAGCGTGCTGGTGGGTGCGCTCTCCATCCAGCAGGCCCCGGACCTGTCGCCGCTGACGCGTGAGCTCATGATCTACGCCAACGTCATCGGGTGCGATCTCGGCCCGAAATTCACCCCCATTGGCAGCCTGGCGACCCTGCTCTGGCTGCACGTCCTCGACACGAAGGGCCAGCACATCACCTGGGGCCAGTACATGCGGGTCGGCCTCGTCATCACGCCGCCGGTGCTGCTCGTCACCTTGGTGGCCCTGGCGCTCTGGCTCCCCGTGCTCGGGGCTGGGTAGCGGACCGATGGCTCCGACGCGCCGCTGGCCCGTGATCTCGGCCCTGGGGGTCGTCCAGATCCTGACCTGGGGCTCCTCGTTCTACCTGCTGTCGGTGCTCGCCGCCCCGATGTCGGAGGATACGGGATGGCCGTTGGCGTGGGTCATCGCTGGCCTGTCCCTGGGCCTCCTCGTCGCGGGTTTGGTCTCGCCGCGCGTGGGAGCCTTCATCGGGGAGCATGGAGGCCGGCCCGTCCTGGCCTTTGCGGCCCTGGTCCTGGCCGCGGGCCTCGCCATCCTCGGCCTGGCCCCGAACCTTCCGACCTACCTGGCGGGCTGGCTTCTCGTCGGTCTGGGCATGGGCACCGGACTCTACGATCCGGCCTTCGCCACGCTGGGGCGCCTCTACGGCTCCGAGGCACGGAGCGCCATCACGACGCTGACACTCTGGGGCGGCTTCGCCAGCACGGTATGCTGGCCACTCTCCGCCTTCCTGATCGAGCAGGTGGGCTGGCGCGGGACCTGCCTCGCCTATGCCGGGCTTCATCTCGCGGTCACGTTGCCCCTCGTCCTGCTCGCGATCCCCCGGCCACCCGCACACCCGGTCGCGCGATCCGTGGGGCCGGTCCGCGGCGTCCGGCTCGATGGGCGGGAGCGCCGTGCCTTCCTCCTCATGGCGGGCGTGCTGACCCTCGGAGGCACCGTGACGGCCATGGTCTCGGTGCACCTCATCACCCTGCTCCAGGCCCGTGGCGTCGCGCTCTCCTCGGCCGTCGCCTACGGCGCGCTGATCGGCCCATCCCAGGTCGGCGCCCGCATCGTCGAGATGGCCGGGAAGGGCCGACACCATCCTCTGTGGACCCTCACGGCGGCGATGGTCCTGGTGGCCGTCGGCGTCGCGATGCTGGCGGCGGGCCTGCCCTTGGTCGGGCTCGCGCTGATCCTCTACGGGGCCGGCAACGGGATCTACTCCATCGCCCGCGGGACGGTGCCCTTGGCCCTGTTCGGACCCGAACGCTACGCGCCCCTCGTCGGCCGCCTCGCGCGTCCGAGCCTGGTGGCGCAGGCGCTTGCACCCTCCCTCGGGGCCGTCGTGCTGACGCATGCGGGCGCCGATGCGACCTACGCCCTCCTGGCCGTGCTCGCCCTGGTGAACGTCGCGCTCGCCGTATCCCTCTGGCGCGTCAGGTAGTTCCGTCCCTCCCGCGTCTCGGCGCCGTCCGGCTTCGTCGGACAGTGATTTTCCTCTTCGTCCCTCGCCGGCCGCTTCCGCTCCGGGCGGTGCAGAGCCAAACCCGGATGCCGGGGGATCATGACGACAAGGGGACCGCCCGAGATTCGAGGCGATCCCCGTGTTGCTCTGGGTTGAATGCGCGCGGAACTTTCGGTGTGCAGATCGGATCCCGGATTCGGCCGGCGCCCTCAACTGTGTGCCAGCACCGCCAGCAGCAGCAGGGCGATGATGTTGGTGATCTTGATGGCCGGGTTCACGGCGGGGCCGGCGGTGTCCTTGTAGGGGTCGCCGACGGTGTCGCCCGTCACCGCCGCCTTGTGCGCCTCCGAGCCCTTGCCGCCGTGATGCCCATCCTCGATGTACTTCTTGGCGTTGTCCCAGGCGCCGCCGCCCGAGGTCATCGAGATCGCGACGTAGAGGCCGGTGATGATGACGCCGAGGAGCATCGCCCCGACCGTGGCGAAGGCCTGGGACTTGCCGGCGATGGGCTGGATCACGAAGAACAGCACGATCGGCGACAGCACCGGCAGCAGGGACGGCACGATCATCTCCTTGATGGCCGCCCGGGTCAGCATGTCCACGGCCCGGCCGTAATCCGGCCGTTCGCGTCCCTCCATGATGCCGGGCTTCTCCCGGAACTGGCGCCGGACCTCCTCGACCACGGCGCCCGCCGCCCGGCCCACGGCCGTCATCGCCATGCCGCCGAACAGGAACGGGATGAGGCCGCCGAGCAGGAGCCCCACCACGACGTAGGGGTTCGAGAGCGAGAAATCGACGCTGACCCCCTGGAAGAAGCGGTACTGCGTCGGGCTGGCATTCGCGATGAAGTAGTTGAGGTCGGAGGTGTAGGCGGCGAACAGCACCAGGGCGCCGAGACCGGCCGAGCCGATGGCATAGCCCTTCGTCACGGCCTTGGTGGTGTTGCCGACCGCGTCGAGGGCGTCGGTGGACTTGCGGACGTCCGGCGGCAGCCCCGCCATCTCGGCGATGCCGCCGGCATTGTCGGTCACCGGCCCGAAGGCATCCAGCGCCACGATGAATCCGGCCAGCGCCAGCATGGCGGTGACCGCGATGGCGATGCCGAACAGCCCCGCCAGCGAATAGGTCGCGATGATGCCCGCCACGATGACGAGGGCGGGGAGCGCCGTGGATTCGAGGGAGATCGCCAGCCCCTGGATCACGTTGGTGCCGTGGCCGGTGACCGAGGCATCCGCGATGGATTTCACCGGGCGGAAGTTGGTGCCGGTGTAGTATTCGGTGATGACGACGATGAGCGCGGTGATGACGAGCCCGACCACCGCGCAGCCGAGAAGCCCGCCCGAGGTGAAGGTGACGCCCGCATTGGTGGTGAAGGCGGTGCTCAAACCGCCGAACAGGGCGTAGTTCACACCCGCGATGGCCCCGATGGAGAGCACGCCCGCCGTGACGAGCCCCTTGTAGAGGGCGCCCATGATCGACTGGTTGGCCCCGAGTCGCACTGCGTAGGTGCCGGCGATCGAGGTCAGGATGCAGGCGGAGCCGATGGCCAGCGGATAGAGCAGCATGGCCTCGAGCACGTTGCGCCCGGCCACGTCGGTCTGGCCGGAGAAGAAGATCGCGGCGAGCACCATGGTGGCGACCACCGTCACCGCGTAGGTCTCGAACAGGTCGGCCGCCATGCCGGCGCAGTCCCCGACGTTGTCGCCGACATTGTCCGCGATGGTGGCGGGGTTGCGCGGGTCGTCTTCCGGAATCCCGGCCTCGACCTTGCCGACGAGATCGCCGCCGACATCCGCGCCCTTGGTGAAGATGCCGCCGCCGAGGCGCGCGAAGATCGAGATCAGCGAGGCGCCGAAGCCGAGCGCCACCAGGGCGTCGATCACGTCCCGGCTGGCCGGCGCGAGGCCGGCGATGCGGGTTAGATAGCCGTAATACAGCGCCACCCCGAGGAGGGCGAGGCCGGCGACAAACATGCCCGTCACAGCGCCCGACTTGAAGGCTACTTCGAGTCCGCCGCCGAGCGAGGTCGAAGCGGCCTGGGCGGTGCGGACATTGGCGCGCACCGAGACGTTCATGCCGATGAATCCGGCGGCCCCCGACAGGACCGCGCCGATGAGGAAGCCGATGGCGACCTTGAGCCCGAGGAAATAGGCCAGCGCCACGAACAGCACGAGTCCGACCACGGCGATGGTGGCGTATTGGCGCCGCAAGTAGGCCTGGGCACCCTCGGCGATGGCGCCTGCAATTTCCTGCATGCGCTGGGTGCCGGCATCGCGCCGCATGACGTCGTTGATCGTAAGGATGCCGTAGGCGACGGCGCAGAGTCCGCCGAGGATGATAAGCAACAGTGCTGTCATGCGACCGTCCTTGATTGGGTGCTGTCCGTGCGGGACCTCGGTATCGTCTTATTCGTATCAGCCGTTTCCTGGACTTCTTGGATGTTCGGGATTTTCCACGATGCGGGCGGCTTCGTGATGCGTTCGCCGGGTGGATCGAAAGGCCAGTATTGGCAGGTCGTCGTGGCGTGCGCCTGCCTTGAGTGCCAAACTTCGTGAGCGCTTGCAAATGCTGCTTAGGTTTTTCATCCGCAAATATTTGTGCGTTGCGGTATGGCGCGCGCGGAGCAACGGCCCTGTTTGGGCGCAAGGGTTGCCCGTTGCCATTGCAGGTCGCGTTGTGAAGCGAAATGAAGGCTTTGGTCGTTCGCCTTCAGGTCGGGTTAGGACGGCAGGATCCCCGGGGAGGCCGAGGCGAATACTGAATATCCGCTCAACGGTCTCTTGATTTGCTGCAGGGAACGAAGTGACGCAGGACTTCAGTCACGTCGCGCAATGGCGTCGATGCGGTGCACGGCGCGATCCATTTAGAAATATAGTACCTGTTCGTGAGTTGGGACGGGGAAGCGGTGTGAGCAGGCGCAATAACGCGTCCTCGCGGATCACCCGGAATGACGGCGCGGCGTGGGCTCGCGGGTGCGCTTGGGCCGTCCGGCCGATCAGGGCGAGGGGGCGACCCTGCGTTCGAGGCGCATCCGGGTGATCGCCGCGACCGCGTCGAGGGCCGCCTCGCGTTCCGCGTCGGGGGTGTCCGCCAGGCGGCGCTCGAACTCCCGCAGGATCTCGGCGCGTCCGCGCCCGCGCACCGCGATGATGAAGGGGAAGCCGAAGCGCGCACGATACGCCGCGTTGAGGCGGTCGAACCGGTCGAATTCCGCCGGGCTCATGCGGTCGAGGCCGGCACTGCCCTGCTCGGAGACGGAGGCGGTGGTCATCTGGCGGGCCCGCGCTTCGGGACCGGCGAGTTCGGGATGGGCGTTGAGCAGCGCCAGGATCTCCGGCGCCGAGGCGGTGCGCGCCACCACCACCATGGCGGCGTGGAGCGCGTCACGATTGGCGAAGGGCCGGGCCGCCCAGGCCCGCTCGGCCACCCAGGGCGAGTGCTCGAAGATTCCGCCGAAGGTGCTCACGAAGGCGTCGCGGTCCATGCCGTTGACGCGCGCCAGGTCGACCGGAGCCGGGATCACCGTTTCCGGTGCGGCAGACTCGGGTGCCCCAGGCTCGGGCGTGGCCTCTGCCGGATCGGCCGGCCAGCAGCCCAGCAGCGCGAGGGCGGCCAGGATGGCGGGATGCGCGGTGCGGCGCGGCATCCGGGCTCAGCTTCCCCGATAGGTCGCGTAGCTCCACGGCGTGGTCAGAAGGGGCACGTGGTAATGCGCCTTGCCGTCCGCGATGGAAAACTGCACCGGCACCGTGTCGAGGAAAGCCGGCTCGGCCAGGGGCATGCCGAGGCCCCGGTAATACGCGGCGACGTGGAAGACGATCTGATAGCTTCCCGGCTTGAAGGCGTCGCCCGCCATCAGGGGCTTGTCGGTGCGCCCGTCCTTGTTGGTGCGGGTCGAGGCCACGAGGGCATAGCCCTCGCCCTCCCGCCTGTAGAAATCGATTCCCATGCCCGCCGCCGGCTTGCCGTTCGCCGTGTCGAGGACGTGGGTGGTGAGGCGCCCGGTCTCGTCCGCCCACGCGGGGAATGCCAGTGCGGCGAGGCCGAGACAGCCCGCAAGGAGCGCGCGGCGCCGCCAACCGAATTCGTTCATGTCCGTTCCCTCGCCCGCGACGACGCTTCGTGGCGGCGTGCCATCGGAGGGCCAAGCAGGAAGGGTGCCGGACGCGCCCGGCCGCCGTCAGAAGTGGCTGAACGAACCGGCGCCGAGGCGCAGGTCTTGCCCCGAGGCCTGCCGGAAGATCGGCGGCGCGTCTTCCGCCGTGACGGTGCCGATGCAGGTCAGGGGTGTGCCGGCCCGCACCGCATCCGTCAGTAGGGCGTCGAGGCGTTCCGGAGCCACCGCGCAGAGAATTTCGTAATCGTCGCCGCCGGTGACGATCGTGGCGAGTGCCTCGGGCGCTGCCGCCAGGGCGCGGGTGGCGGCCTCAGAGAGGGGCAGCGCGGACAGATCGATCGCCGCCGAGCGGCCCTTCCCGTTCGACGCCTTGTCCTTCGACGTGTCGCCCTTCAGCATCTTGGCGAGATCGCCGGCGAGCCCGTCCGAGACGTCCATCGCGGCGCGCGCATGGGCGCGCAGGACCGGCGCCAGGGCGACGCGTGGGCGCGGGTGCCGGTAGCGGTCGATCAGGGCGGCGCGGTCCTGCGCATCGAGGCCCCCTGCCCAGGCCGGTGGTGCGGGCCCACGCAGGTGCAGGCCGAGGGCGGCGTCGCCGATGGTGCCGCTGACGCAGAGCCGGTCGCCGATGCGGGCGCCCCTCCGCCGGACCATGCCGCCCTGCGGCACCTCGCCGATGGCGGTGATGCCGATCAGGGCCGGGCCTGCGGCCCGGACGGTGTCGCCCCCGAGGAGGTCGCCCCCGAAGGCGGCGATGCCTTCCCCGAGGCCGGCCGCGAAACCGGCGAGCCAGTCCTCGGTCCAGTCGTCCGGCAGGGCGAGGGTGAGCAGGTAGCCCCGCGGGCGCGCGCCCTTGGCGGCCAGATCCGAGACGTTCACGCCCAGCGCCTTGCGGGCGATGGAATCCGGCGGGTCGTCGGGGAAGTAGTGCACGCCGGCCACGATGGCGTCGGCGGTGAGGACGAGGTCGCAGCCCGGGTTCGGCGTCAGGGTCGCGGCGTCGTCGGTGAGGCCGTCCGCGCCGGGGCCGGCCAGGGGCGCGAAGTAGCGCGCGATCAGCCCGTCCTCGTCCGGGCGGGCCATCGGCTCAGGCCCGGCCGGAGGCCGGCAGGCCCGCGAACTCGTTGCCGCGCACCTCGCGCCCGACCTTGTCGAGGACGCCGTTGATCAGGCCCGGCTCGTCGCCGTCGTAGAAGCTGTGCGCGACGTCGACATATTCCGAGATCACCACGCGGGCCGGCACGTCGCGCCGGTACATGAGCTCGTAGGCGCCGGCGCGCAGGATCGCGCGCAGCACGGCCTCGATCCGCTTGAGGGGCCAGCCGGCCGCCAGGGCGCCGTCGAGCTGCGGGTCGATCGCCCGCTGCTCGTCCACGACGCCGCGCAGGATGTCGCGGAAGAAGGCGATCTCGGCCTGGGGATGCGCGATGCCGTCGACCTCGCGGCCGATCCAGAAGGTTTCGAACTCGGCCAGCGCCTCGATCACGCCCTTGCCCGAGATCTCCATGTCGTAGAGCGCCTGCACCACCGCGAGGCGCGCGCCGCTCCGCTCGGAGGTCTTCACCCCAGCGTTGTTGGCCATGATGTTCAATCCTCTCCGACCGGCGCGGCCGATGCGTCGCGCTTGAGCGCCAGCACCGCGAGCGCGGCCTCGGCGGCCCCGCCGCCCTTGTTCAGTTCGGCGACCCGTGCGCGGGCCTGGGCCTGGGCCTCGGTCTCTACGGTCAGGATGCCGTTGCCCAACGGCAGGCGCAGGCTGACGGACAGGTCCATCAGCGCGCGCGCACTCTCGCCGGCCACGATGTCGTAGTGCCCGGTCTCGCCGCGAATGACGCAGCCGAGCGCCACCGCCGCATCGTAGGGCTGTCCCGCGCGGGCGGCGGCCTCCACCAGGATCGCGATGGCGGCGGGGATCTCCAGGGCGCCCGGGACCGTCACCACGGTGGCCTCGGCCTCGGCCGTCGCGAGGGCGGCGCGCGCACCCGCCAGGAGCTCGTCCGACAGGTCCTCGTAGTAGCGGGCTTCGACCACGAGGACGCGGGCGCCCTTCATGTTGGGTAGCGAGCGGGCGGCGTAAGGGAGCGATACCATGGGAAGCCTTCACGGATGCGAGCGGCGGACGCCCCCGCCCCACGCGGAGACCGGACCGCAGAGCGGCGTCCTTCGATCGCAGGCGCGAGCGATAGACCGAAGGCGACGTGGCCACAAGCGCGCCGCAGGCATAGCCGCCGGTGCGGTGCCTTCAGGTTTCGACCGTGGCGCGGCTCTCGGAGAGGCGCGCGGCGTAGCGGGCGATCAGGTCGACCTCGAGGTTGAGCCGGTCGCCGACCCGGCGCTCCCCCCAGGTGGTGACCGCGAGGGTGTGGGGGATGAGGAGGACGGAGAACAGGTCGCCCGCCACCGTGTTCACGGTGAGCGAAGTGCCGTCGAGGCAGACCGAGCCCTTCTCGGCGATGAAGCGCGACAGGTTGGCCGGCGCCCGCAGGGTGAAGCGGTCGGACGGGGCCCATTGCGGATCGCCCTCCCCGCCCGTCACGGGATCGCGGGCGACGAGTTCGGCCAGCCCGTCCACGTGGCCGGTGACGAGGTGACCGCCGAGTTCGTCGCCGATCTTGAGGGAGCGTTCGAGGTTCAGGCGCCGGCCCTCGCGCCACGCGCCCACATGGGTGCGGGCCAGCGTCTCGGCGGCGGCATCGATGGCGAAGATGCAGCCCCCCTCCGCCGGCTCCACCGCCACCGCCGTGAGGCAGGGGCCCGAGCAGGCGATGGAGGCCCCGAGGGCGATCGAGGCGGGGTCGTAGTGCGAGCGGATGCGGATGCGGCGCAGGCGGTCGTCGCCCGCGACCGACACGACTTCTCCGACATCCGTGACGAGACCGGTGAACATCTCAGGCGCTCCGCTCGTAGGTGACCGCCCGGTCGGGGCCGAAGGTCCGGGTCTCGACGGGCCTCAGATGGCCGCTCGCCAGCCGTTCCGCCAGGGCCGGGCCGATGGCCGGCAGGCCCCCGGCGCCGCCCAGGGCGTTCGGGCCGGTGATCCGGGTGAAGACGTCGACGAGGTCGGCGGCCGCCAGCGCATCGGCCAGCTGGGGACCTCCCTCGCAGCAGACCCGGGTGATCCCGCGCTCGGCCAGGGCCTGGAGCGCCGCGGCGAGGTCGATCCGGCCGCTCCGGTCGGACTCGACGCCGATCACCTCGACGCCGAAGGAAGCCAGCATCCGCTTGGCGTGGATGGGCGCCCGCCGGGTGGTGATCATCAGCGTCGGCACGTCCCGCGCGCTGCGGACGAGGGAGGTCGATGGCAGGATGCGCAGCGCGGAATCGAGCACGACCCGCAGGGGCGACCGGTCCGACAGGCCGGGCAGGCGCACGGTCAGCGACGGATCGTCCGCGCGCGCGGTGCCGATGCCGACGAGGATGGCGTCGGCGTGGGCGCGCCAGAGATGCACGGCGCCGTCCGCGATGGGACCCGTGATGCGCAGGCGCTCGGCCGGCGCTCCGGCGAAGCCGTCGCGGGTCTGGGCGAGCTTGAGGTGCAGGCTCGGCCGCCCCTGCGTCACGCGGGTGACGTGTCCGCGATGGTCGCGCGCCGCCTCCCGCGCGAGGACGCCGGTGGTCACGGCGATCCCGGCCTCCCGGAGAAGGCCGTGGCCCCGTCCGGCGACGCGCGGGTCCGGGTCCTCCAGGGCGGTGACGACGCGGGTGATGCCCGCGGCCACGATCGCGTCGGTGCAGGGGGGCGTGCGGCCGTGATGCGAGCACGGCTCCAGGCTCACATAGAGGGTCGCGCCCCGCGCCGCCGCGCCGGCCATCGCCAGCGCCAGCGGTTCGGCGTGCGGGCGCCCGCCGGGGGCCGTGACGCCTTGGCCGACGATCCGCTCGGCACCCGGCTCCCCCGCCACCACCACGGCTCCCACGGAGGGGTTCGGCCAGGTCCGGCCCAGGTTGCGATACCCCAGGGCGAGGGCGAGGCGCATGAAGCGCGGATCGCCTTCCAAGACATCGCCCTCCGGAATGCCGGTCACGCTCATCGGCCCTCCCTCACGTCGGCGCTCTCGGCTGGCGCTTGGGCCGCAGGGGTGTGACCTTGGCGGCAAGATCGCCCGTAGCAGGATCCCCCGGAGCGGGCTCGACGGCAGAACCCTCTCCGGCGGGCACCCGCGCGCCCGGCCCGATCGGATCGGCGAGGGTGCCGAGCAGGGCCTTGAAGTCGCTGGCTTCGCGGAAATTCTTGTAGACCGAGGCGAAGCGCACGTAGGCGACGTCGTCGAGGCCCTTGAGGCCGTCCATCACCAGTTCGCCGATGGCCTCGCTGGCGATCTCGGCCTCGCCGCCGCTCTCGAGCTGCCGGGTGATCCCGCTGACGAGGCGCTCGATCCGCTCGGGGTCCACCGGGCGCTTGCGCACGGCCACGTCGATGGAGCGCTGCAGCTTGTCGCGGTCGAAGGGCACCCGCTTGCCCGACCGCTTGAGCACGGTGAGCTCGCGCAACTGCACCCGCTCGAAGGTGGTGAAGCGACCGCCGCAATCCGGGCAGACCCGGCGCCGGCGGATCGCCGCCGCGTCGTCGCTGGGCCGCGAATCCTTCACCTGGGTGTCGGGACCGCCGCAATAGGGACACCGCATCGGACGGACACCTGGGACTGACACACATGAAAACGGCCGCGGACCCGAAGGTCCACGGCCGCTGCATGGCATGGTGCGGGGCGCTTCTTCAAGCGCCCCGCTCTGGCATCGTGCCTCAACCGTAGATCGGGAACCGGCCGGTGAGGGCGTGCACGCGCTCCTTCACGCTGGCCTCGACGGTGGCATCGCCGCCCTCGCCCTTGGCCACGAGGCCGTCGAGCACCTCGACGATCAGGCCGCCGATCTGCTTGAACTCGGCCACGCCGAAGCCGCGCGAGGTGCCGGCCGGGGTACCGAGCCGGATGCCCGACGTGATGGTGGGCTTCTGCGTGTCGAAGGGCACGCCGTTCTTGTTGCAGGTGATGTCGGCGCGGCTGAGAGCGGCTTCCGCCGCCTTGCCGGTGAGGCCCTTCTTGGTCAGGTCCACCAGCATGAGGTGGTTGTCGGTGCCGCCCGAGGTGATGTCGTAGCCGCCCGACATCAGGGTGTCGGCGAGCGCCTTGGCGTTCTCGATGACCTGCTTGGCGTAGATCTTGAACTCGGGCTTGAGGGCCTCGCCGAAGGCGACCGCCTTGCCGGCGATGACGTGCATGAGCGGGCCGCCCTGGAGGCCCGGGAAGATCGCCGAGTTGAACTTCTTGGCGAGCGCCTCGTCGTTCGTGAGGATGATGCCGCCGCGCGGGCCGCGCAGGGTCTTGTGCGTGGTCGAGGTGACCACGTGGGCATGCGGGAACGGCGACGGGTGCACGCCGGCCGCGATCAGGCCGGCGAAGTGCGCGGCATCCACGAAGAAGTAGGCGCCGACCGCGTCCGCGATCTCGCGGAACTTGGCGAAGTCCCAGTGGCGCGGATAGCCCGAGCCGCCGGCGATGATCACCTTGGGCTTGTGCTCGTGGGCGAGACGCTCGACCTGCTCCATGTCGATGCGCTGATCGTCGCGGCGCACGGTGTAGGAGACGGGCTTGAACCACTTGCCCGAGACGTTCGGCGGGGCGCCGTGGGTGAGGTGGCCGCCGGCGGCGAGGTCGAGGCCCAGGAAGGTGTCGCCCGGCTGCATCAGGGCCATGAAGACGCCCTGGTTCGCCTGGGAGCCGGAATTCGGCTGCACGTTGGCGAAGCCGCAGTCGAACAGGCGCTTGGCGCGCTCGATGGCGAGGTTCTCGGCGATGTCCACGAACTGGCAGCCGCCATAGTAGCGGCGACCCGGATAACCCTCGGCGTACTTGTTGGTGAGCACCGAGCCCTGCGCTTCGAGCACGGCGCGCGAGACGATGTTCTCGGAGGCGATCAGCTCGATCTCATGCTGCTGGCGGCCGAGTTCCAGGGCCACCGCCTGGGCGATCTCCGGGTCCGCTTCCGTGAGGGGCGCGGCGAAGAACGAGTTGGAGAAGTGCTTGTCGGCAGCGGTACCGGCGCTCATGAAAAGCCTCGATTGTTGAACGGGCGGACGCACCCGTAATCCGCTGGCGTTGGCGGGCGGGCGTTCGAAGGCTGGATTACTACACGCGCCGGCTTCCCAGGCCAAGCACAGGCATTTTTGTGCACACGCTCAAAAAAATTCAGCACAGAGCGTCGAGGCGGCAGACCGACAACTGCCGTGACCGTGTCGTGGCGTCGCATCTGCGCGCCAAACTCGGCTTCCACGACGCAGAAAGGCCCGCGCCTCCGGCGCGGGCCCTGCTTCTGCTTGCCGGTATCCAGTGCTTGCCGGTATCCAGGTGGGAGAAGCTTAGTTCTCCTCGTCGCCCGGCTCGAAGCTCGGAACCGATTCGGCGCTCGCGACCGGGGTCGGAGCCGAGAGGGTCGAGGGCACGTTCACACCGTCGCGCTTATAGATGTCGTCGCGGAACTGCACGAGCCCGTCCGGGGTCGACCAGGCCGTGATGTAGGTCCAGTAGACCGGGACCGGGCTGGACAGGGTGGCGTCGACGCGCTTGCCGCTCTCGATCGCCTGCTCGACCTGGTCACGGCCCCAGCCGGGCGTGTCCTTGAGCAGCCAGGTGATGTACTCGCGCACGTTCTGCACGCGGACGCAGCCCGACGAGATGAAGCGGAAGTCGTCGCCGTAGACACCCTTCGAGTTCGTGTCGTGCATGAACACGCCGTGCGGGTTCGGGATGTTGATGCGCACGATGCCCATCGAGTTGAAGTCGGCGCCCGAATCCTGACGGTAGCGGTAGCGCGTGCCCTCGTCCGAGTTCCAGTTCACGGAAGCGGGCGAGATCTCGTTGTCACCGGCGAAGATGCGGATCTTGTTCTCGGTGAGGTAGGTCGGATCCTTCTGCATCTTGGGGATGAGGTCCTTCTTCACGATGGAAGCCGGGACCGTCCAGAAGGGGTTGAAATTGATCTGCGTCGCCTTGGTGTTCATGATCGGCGACTGACGGTCGATCTTGCCGACGCCGGCGGCGTGCAGGGTCACGACCTGGCCGTTCTCCACCGTCTGCACCAGGGCGGCGGGGATGTTCGTGATCACGAAGCGGTTGCCGAGGTTGCCCGCATAGGAGCGCAGGCGCACCACGTTGATCTCGAGCTGGTGCAGGCGCACGTCGGCCGGCACGTTCATGGCGGCCTGCGTGGTCTGGGTCATGGCACCGGTCTGGCTCAGGCCGTGACGAGCCTGGAAGCGCTTCACGCCGGCCGCGACGTAGGAATCGTACACGCCGCTTCCGCCCGAGGCCGGGTCGAGGTCGCCGGTGGTGATCAGGCGCTGGCGCAGGGCGGCCACTGCCGGGCCCTTGGAACCGACCCGCAGGCGGTCTGCACCCGAGACCGGCTTCCAGCCGCCGCGATTGACGATGTCGCGGTAGCGCTCGATCATCTGCTCGGTGGCCGCCACGGTCTGCGGCGACAGGATCGGCGTCGAGGAGCGCTGCACCTGCATGGTGGCGGGCGACGCGTAATCCTGCGCCCATTCGGCCTGGGCAAAGCCGCCGGCCTCGCGCGCCATCGCGGACGAACCGAGGACGGTCGCCGATGCGAGCAGTGCGAAGCCGAGCGAGCGGGTGTGGAAAGCCTGTTTCAGCATCGGACGTGAACTCTGATCTGATTTACGAACAGCGGCATGTGGCATCCGGGATCCCGGCGTGCCGGACCTTCGGATTCCCCGTGCCGCGAACGTGTCGGGGTGCGGTTAAGAACTCATGGCGACCCGGCCACATTGTGGCGTTGGGTCGCTTGTCCCCGTTCTCCCCGCTCATGGGCCCTCGACTGCGACCCGTGCGCCACAGCACCGCCTTGCGCGCGGCGACGGGCATGGCGAAACTGTGATGGTTCCTCTAAGCCGAGCGACGATGATTCTCGCCCCGTCCCGAGCAGAAGGCAGACGCGTGCAGCCCCTTCGCGCGGTCACGGCGGTGATCGCGCTCTATGCGTTCGTGCTGCACGCGGTGCTCGGCGGGCTGGTGCCCTCGACCCAGCCGGTCGGGCACGGGGTGCTCTGTCTCGGGCAGTACGACGGCGACGGCGCGGCCGCCTCCGGAGCCGGAACACCCGATTCCGGGCATCACGCGCATCCGCCCTGCTGCACGGTGCCGGGCTCCGTCCTCCTCGGTCTTCTGCCCGAGCCCGCGACCCGGATCGTCGCCTGGCCGTCCCGCGAGGCGGTGCGCCTCGCCTGGCGCCCCGAGGCCCTCGTCTCGGCGCGCGGGCCGCCCGGCACGATCGCCCATCCGCGCGGTCCCCCCGTCGTCTGAGCCGATCGCCCTTCCCCGATCCTTTCAGAACGCGGACCGCACATCATGAACCGGATTGCCCGGGCCGAGCGTCTCGCCGGCCTCCTCCTCTGCCTGTCCACCTCCGGCGCCCTCGCGCATGCCACCCTCGAGCGCAAGGAGGCGAGCCCTAATGCCAGCTATCGCGGCGTGGTGCAGATCACCCATGGCTGCGACGGCGAGCCCACCACCCGCGTCCGCGTCACCATCCCCGAGGGGGTGGTCGGCGCCAAGCCGATGCCGAAGCCCGGCTGGACGGTGAGCACCGAGAAGGGCGCCTACGCCAAGGCCTATCCGTATTTCCACGGTGACATCCGCGAGGGCGTGAAGACCATCACCTGGACCGGCGGCAGCCTGCCCGACGATCAGGTCGACGAGTTCACGTTCTTCGCCCGTGTCACCGATGCCTTCGCGCCGGGCAGCACGGTGTACTTTCCCATCGAGCAGGATTGCGCCAAGGGCCAGTACCGATGGAGCGAGATCCCGGCGGCCGGACAGGACGCGCATGCCCTGAAATCCCCTGCTCCAGGCGTCCGGGTGGTGGCCGCTGCGGCCAAGGCCGCGCCCGCACCCGCGTCGAACGTGAAGGCCGGGGACCTCAGCATCGAGATGCCCTGGATGCGTGCGACGCCCGGCGGCGCCAAGGTGGCGGGCGGCTATGTCCGGGTGACCAATACCGGCACGCAGGCGGACCGGCTCACCGGCGCCTCGATCCCGCTCGCCGCGCGGGGCGCGATCCACACCATGAGCGTGGAGGGCGGCGTGATGAAGATGGCGCCGGTGGACGGTGGGCTCACCATCAAGCCCGGCGAAACCGTGGAACTGAAGCCCGGCGGCCTGCACCTCATGTTCGAGGACCTCTCGGGCGCGCCGAAGGCCGGCGAGGTCATCCCGGGTACGCTCACCTTCGAGCGGGCCGGGACCGTGCCGGTGAGCTTCAGCGTCGCACCGATCGGCGCGATGAAGCCCGGCGCCCCCGCCTCGGCCACCCCGGGTCATCACGACCACTGACGTCGCGGTTCGCCCCCGAATCCCCGGGGGCGGCCGGCGCGAATCAGCGCGCAGCGCCGCGTCACACCTCTGCCCCTTCCTCCACCGGGATCATGCCGGGTTCCTTCGCCATGGCGCGGAGCGTGGACCCATGATCCGGAGCCCGTTCCCATGTCCGCTCCCCTGCCCTTTCGCCCGCCCATCTCGATCCTGGCGGGTCTCGCCGGTGTCTCGCTCCTCGCGCTTCCGGCCGCCCCGGCCGGGGGCCAGGAGAGCGCTGCCGCGACCCTCTCCGAACTCAGTGTCGAGGGAGTCGCGGCCGGCTCCCTCACCGTGCCGAGCGTGGCGGCGCAGCGCGCGACGGTGAACGCCACCGTCGGCTCCGTCGCCTTCGTCGATGCGCAGGATTTTCAGGACCGCTACGCCAACACCCTGCGCGATACCCTCAAGGAGGTGCCGGGTGTCTACGTGCAGGAGCGCTACGGCCAGGAACTGCGCCTCTCGGTGCGCGGCTCGGGCATCTCGCGCGGCTTCCACCTGCGCGGGCTCGAGCTCCTGCAGGACGGCATCCCGATCAACCTCGCGGACGGCAGTGGGGACTTCTATCAGATCGATCCCCTGGGGCTTCGGTCGATCGAGGTCTACAAGGGCGGCAACGCCCTCACCTTCGGGGCGACGACGCTCGGCGGCGCGATCAATTTCGTCACGCCGACGGCCCTGACGGCCCTCGCGCCGAATATCCTGCGGATCGATGGCGGGTCATTCAACACCATCCGGGAGAACTTCCAGGTCTCGCGGGTCTCAGGACCGGTGGATGTCCTGATCAATGGCACGATCACGAATTCCGACGGCTACCGGGACCACGAGACCCAGCGCACGCAGAACTTCAACGCCAATCTCGGATACCAGCTCGCCCCCGGCATTGAGACACGGTTCTATGCCGGCATCTATCTGACCGACCAGAAACTGCCGGGTACGCTGAGCCTGTTCAACGCCCTGAACAACCCGACCCTCGCCAACCCCAGCGCGATCGCGGGCAACCAGTCCCGCAAGGTCGAGACCGAGCGGATCGCCAACCGCACCTCCTTCGCGCTCGATGTCGGCAAGCTCGACATCGATACCTGGGCGATCCACAAGTCGCTCTACCATCCGATCTTCCAGGTCATCGACCAGGACGGCTGGACCTACGGCATCGCCCCGCACTGGGCCGGCAGCTTCGACATCGCGGGCTACCGCAACGACACGATCCTCGGCCTGCGCGCCTTCGCCGGACAGAACTCGGCGCTGCAGTTCGTCAACGTCGCGGGCCAGCGCGGCGCGCAGACGCTGCGTGCGGTCCAGAGTGCATCAAACTACGAGGCGTATGGCGAGAACCGGTTCTGGTTCCTGCCGGATGTTGCACTCATGACCGGCGCCAAGGCGTTCTCGTCGAATCGCACCTACAGCAACAAGGGCGGCTTTACCGGCGCCAATCGACTCCCCGCCTTCGCCGAGGAGACCTATGCGGGCCTCAACCCGAAGATCGGCCTGCTCTGGCAGCCGCTGCCCGAGATCCAGGTCTTCGGCGACATCACGCGGTCCCGCGACGTGCCGGACTTCTCCGACCTCGTGCAGACGAACACGCTGAACACCACCTTCGTGCCGCTGCGGGCCCAGCGCGCCGTGACCTACGAGGCCGGGACGCGGGGGCGGATCGACCGGCTCTCCTGGGACGTGACGCTCTATCGCTCGGAGGTCCGGGACGAACTGATCAATTTCTCGATCGATCCCGGCCTGAACATTCCGGCGGCGACCTTCAACGCCCCGCGCACCCGTCACCAGGGCGTGGAGGCGGCCATCTCCCTCGACCTCGCCGGAAACGTGATCAGCCGCGGCGACGGGCTCACCGTCTCGCAGATCTGGACCCACAACGACTTCCGCTTCGTGCGCGATCCGGTCTTTGCCGACAACCGGATCGCCGGCATCCCCGCCGACGTGCTGCGGAGCGTGCTGACCTATCGCGACAGCGCGGGCTTCCACGTCAGCCCGTCCGTGGACTGGGTGCCGCACGGCGCCTTCGCGGACCACGCCAACACCCTGAAGGTGCCGGGCTACGCGGTCTTCAACGTCGCGGCGGGCTTCGACTTCCGCAACGGCGTCTCCCTGTTCGTGGATGCCCGCAACCTGACGGACACCCGCTACGTCTCGGACATCTCGGTCGTCACCAATGCCGCGAGCGTGGCCGGCGGTCCGGTGGCGTTCTATCCGGGCGCGGGCCGCAGCGTCTTCGGGGGGATTCGCGCGGGGTTCTGAGGAACGCCGCGTCCTCCTCCGTCGCCCGCCGGAGCTGCTCGCGAACGCGTTGCGATCGGGGGCGGCTCCAAGTCTCTGTTTTCGCGCGCTTTCCCGTGTCGGATCGGTGTCCGCTTCGGAGGCGCGGACTTTAGTAGAGCCCGCCCGCCTGGGCGGCGCGGTCCGCATCCGCCGGCACGGCGGCCGGGGCGGATTCCCGCGGGGCGGCGACGTAGGCGTCCGGCGGCGCGGTGCCCGGCTTGAAGGCTTCGAGGATCGTGCCCCCGCCCTCGCCGGAGCCGGACCGCATGCCGGACGAGGCCGAGACGCGGATCAGCTTGATGCCCGGGGGCACGCGGAACGGGGTCGGCGGCTTGTCCTTCAGCGCCTGCTTCAGGAAGTCGAGGGCGATGGGCGCGGCGAGACCGCCACCGGTGGCGCGGTCCCCCAGCGAGCGCGGCTTGTCGAAGCCGATATAGACGCCGACCGCCAGGTCCGGCGAGAAGCCCACGAACCACGCATCCTTGGCGTCGTTCGTGGTGCCGGTCTTGCCGGCCAGCGGCTTGCCGACCTGCTTCAGGATGGTGGCGGTGCCGCGCTGCACCACGCCCTCCATGATGGAGGTCATCTGGTAGGCGGTGAGCGGATCGAGCACCTGCTCCGAATCGTCCACGAGCTTCGGCTCGTCCTGGCCCGACCACTTGTCGGCGTCACAGCCCAGGCACTTGCGGTTGTCGTGCTTGTAGATGGTCTCGCCGACCCGGTCCTGGATGCGGTCGATCAGGGTCGGGCGGATGCGCCGGCCGCCATTGGCCAGCATCGAGTAGGCGGTGACCATGCGCATCACCGTGGTCTCGCCCGCACCCAGCGACATCGGCAGCACGGGGAGCATGTCGTCGTAGACGCCGAAGCGGCGGGCATATTCCGCGATCAGCGGCATGCCGACATCCTTGGCCAGCCGCACCGTCATCAGGTTCTTCGAATGCTCGATGCCGTAGCGCAGCGTGTGCGGTCCGCCCGACTTGCCATCGTAGTTCGAGGGCGTCCAGGCCTCCTGGCCGGGGCCCGCCTCGATGGTGATCGGCGAATCCTGCACGATGGAGGACGGGGTGTAGCCGTTGTCCAGGGCCGCCGAGTAGACGATCGGCTTGAACGACGAGCCGGGCTGGCGCATCGCCTGGGTGGCGCGGTTGAACTGGCTCTCGTCGTAGGAGAAGCCGCCGACCATGGCGTGGACGCGACCCGTATAGGGGTCCATCGCCACGATGGCGCCGGAGACCTCGGGGCGCTGGCGCAGGCGGTAGAGGCCGCGACCGCCATCCATCGCCTCCACGTAGACCACGTCCCCGGCGTTCAGGGCAGCGGCGGGCGCGCGCCCGGTCCAGCGGGTGCCGTCGGCCGCGATGGTGCCGGTCTCCCGGTCCTTCGAGACCTGACCGGAGGCCTCACGGCGCGGCTGCAGGCCGATCTGCGCGGCGCCGCCCGTGGTGCTCAGCACCACGGCGAGGCGCCAGGGGGCGACGTCGCCGAGTCCGGAGACCTCCGCGACCGCCAAGCCCCAGTCGCGGCCGACGAGGTCGACCTTGGCCTGCGCCCCGCGCCAGCCATGGGACTGGTCGTAGCGGATCAGGCCGTCCACCAGGGACTTGCGGGCCCAGGCCTGCATCTTCGGGTCGAGGGTCGCGCGCACCGAGAGACCGCCCTCGTAGAGCTTCTTCTCGCCGTAGCGCTCGGCGATCTCGCGGCGGACTTCCTCGGTGAAGTAGTTGGCGTTGGCGGCATTGGCGAAGGCGACGCGGGGATTGACCCCGAGCGGCATCTTGCGGGCGGCCTCGGCCTCTTCCTTCGTGATGTACCCGTTCTGGGCCATCAGACCGATGATCTCGTTGCGGCGGGCGAGCGCCTTCTGGGTCTGGCGGTAGGGGTGGTAGTTGTTCGGGCCCTTCGGCAGGGCGGCGAGATAGGCTGCCTCGTTGATCGTCAACTCGTGGACCGACTTGCCGAAGTAGTCGAGCGCGGCCGCCGCGACCCCGTGCAGGTTGCGGCCCGGCACGATGGTGCCGAGGAAGATCTCGTTGAGGTAGAGCTCGAGGATCTTGTCCTTGGAGTAGGCCGCCTCGATCCGGAAGGCGATCAGCGCCTCCTTGACCTTGCGCTCCAGGGTCTGCTCCGGCGACAGCAGGAAGTTCTTGGCCACCTGCTGGGTGATGGTCGAGGCGCCCTGCTTCTTGCCGCTCATGAAGTTGGTCAGCGCGGCGCGCACGAGCCCTTCCGGATCGACGCCGCCATGCTTGTAGAAGTTCTTGTCCTCGGCCGAGAGGAAGGCCGCGACCACGACCTTGGGCATGGCCTGGATCGGCAGGTAGAGCCGGCGCTCGCTGGCGTATTCGGCGAGCAGCGAGCCGTCCGCCGCGTGAACGCGGCTCATCACCGGCGGCTCGTAATTGGCGAGCGCGGCGTGGTCCGGCAGGTCCTGGCTGAACTTCCAGTAGAAGAACGCCGCCCCCGCCGCTCCGAGCACGAACACCATCGCGCCCACGCTGAACAGGAAGCCGAAGAAACGAAGGATGAAGCGCATCCGGGTCCCGTCCGTCGATGATCCACCGCCGCCGGTCGGCCGCGAACGCGCCCACTTTCGCGGCGGGCGCCTCCTCGGACCGTGTCCCGTCCCGAAAAGCAAGTGCCCTCCGGGGGACGCATGCGTCCCACCGCTCCTGGCGGCCGGGCCCACGATATCGGTGGCGTTCGTTCCAGAGCCCCGCGACGGGTCGCGCCGAGATGAATTCGACGTGGACCTGACCGGGGCGCTGTGAGCCCCGGTTTCACAACCATTCTATGGTGAAACTGGGGCGATTGCCGCCGAGCGGCGGGGCGGCCCCGGCCGCGTCAGCGAGGTCCGGTTGCCGAAGAAGGCGTCGATGGCCTTGGCCATGCCGCCCGTGACCTCCGCCCGCCACGCCTCCGATTGCAGGAGGTCGAGATCGCGCTTGCTCGACAGATAGCCGAGCTCGACGAGGACCGAGGGCACGTCCGGCGAGCGCAGCACCTGGAAGCCCGCCTCGCGATGGGGCTTGGCGCTCATCTCCATCACCGGGCCGAGATGGGCCATCAGGCCCTTGGCGAAGCCGGAGGAGAACGTGCGGGTCTCCCGCAGGGTGAGTTCCTGCAGGATGTCGGCGACATGGCCGGGCCCCTCGTTCGATTCGGTGCCGGCGGCGGCGTCGGCCCGGTTCTCGCGCTCCGCCAAGCGGGCGGATTCGGCGTCGGTCGCCTTCTCGGAGCCGGTATAGATCGTGGCGCCGCGCACCTGTGGCGCCGACGAGATCGAATCGGCGTGGATCGACACGAACAGGTCGGCTTTGGCCTCCCGGGCGATGCGGACGCGCTCCGAGAGGGGCACGAACACGTCGCGGTCGCGGGTCATGCGCACCCGGTAGCGGCCGTTCCCCTCGAGCCGGGACACGAGTGCCTGGGCGAAGCCGAAGACGATGTCCTTCTCGAACACGCCGGTGGCCGCGATGGCGCCCGGATCGGTGCCGCCATGTCCGGCGTCGACCATGATCAGGGGGCGGGCGTCGGTGGCTTCCGGCTCGGCGGCGGCCTTGCGCTGGGCTGGGGCCGGGTCGCTCGCCACGGCGGCGCGGCGGAACCCCTCGCGATCCGTGCGCTGGAACTCGATGCTGAGCAGGACCGCCCCGTCGCGCGCCCGCGTGACGGTCTCGATCCGCCCCACGCTGGCGGGCTGCGCCAGATCCACCACGATGCGGGAGCGCCCGGGCGCGAACAGGCCGTAGCGGAACGAGGACACGAGGCCGTCGCGCTTGCGCCCGGTGCCGGCGCCGAGCTGGAAGTTCACTTCCGCGAGGTCGATGACGGCCCGGTCCGGACGTTCCATCACGAAGGCCCGCGCCTCGATGGCCCTGGAGAGGGTGAGCGTCAGCTTCGTCGTCCCGCCGGTCGTCGCCAGATCGGCCGCGATCGCGACGGCGGCCTGGTTCGCGCCGGGGGCGGCCGCCCGCGCCCGGTCGCCGTCCTGGGCCGTGGCCGGCGCCGCGCCGAGGACGGCGAGGACGGCGAGGGAGCGCAGCAGGGGCGAGCGTGTTGGCATCGGTCCGGCTTTCGTCCCCTGGAGGCTTGGCCCGCGAACGCGGATGGGCGAACGCTGCGACTAAGGGATACGGACGGGATGGTTAACCGTTCCTCAAAGCCCGCGTTCCACTTCGCCCGGGCTTGTGACCTGTGAGCGACAGGGCCGGGGAGCGCCCGGCGCCGTCGGTCGATCCACCCTCCCCGGGGGATCCGGGGCGGATGGACCTTGCCAAAACGTCGCGACGCTCTGTAATGGTAGTGTCCCCTTCCCGGCGTCGCGCGGTTTGCTCCGCGGCCCGCGGGCGCGGTCCGGCTTCTCGCGGGACCGCTTTCGCAGTCGGTTCCCCGCGTCTGACGATGCGGAGCTTCGAACCGGCGGCGCTTCAAGCCGGGTGGGAGTCGGTTCATCCGGCGGTCGTTTTGTCCGCCGCACCGTTCTTTGGAATGCACGGCCCGTCCCCGACGGGCCCACACAGTCTTCGCGAGGTCAGGGAGAGAATGAGCGGACACACAGCATCGGTTGCCGCTGCTCGTGTTCAACGCCTGCGCGTTTCGCGTGGCGCCGCCTTCTCGTCGCCCCTGGCCAGGATCAACCCCTCGCGCGCCGAGATCCGGCGCCCAACGGCGGTTGACGGCAATCCCTTCCCCACAGCTTCCGCGACCCCCTACCCCGGGTCGTCACGTGCGCTGACCCTCCGAACCGATGCGTCGGGATCGGGGGGCGCACCATCGGGACCGCGCGGTTCGAGGAGAACGACGTCGACCGCCATGTCGAAAGTTCGTCATGGCCAACACCAACAAGATGCTCATCGACGCGATGCACCCGGAGGAGACCCGGGTTGTCACGGTACACGGTTCCCGGGTTGAGGAATTCGACTTCGAGGCGGCCAACCGGCGCCAGCTTCGTGGAAACATCTACCTCGCCAAGGTGACGCGCGTGGAGCCGTCGCTCCAGGCCGCCTTCATCGAATACGGCGGCAATCGCCACGGCTTCCTCGCCTTCAGCGAGATCCACCCCGACTATTACCAGATCCCGCTCGCCGACCGGCAGGCGCTGCTGGAGGACGATGCCCGCGAGGCCGAGGAGCACCGGGAGCGCGAGGAGCGCAAGCCCCGCCGCCGCTCGCGCGGGCGCCGCGACGGCGCCGCTGCCAAGGTGGCCCGGACCTCGGAGGCCGTGAGCCGCGAGGCCGAGTTCGAATCCGCCGACGCGCGTCCCGAGAACGATCCGGCGATCGGTGCCGCCGACGCCCTTCTGGAGGGCGGCCTCACCGACGCGCCTCAGGGAATCGCGCCGGGCAGCGATGCCTCCGCCGACCTGCCAGCCGCGGTCCTCGCGAGCGGCGAGATCCCGGAGACCTCCGAGACTTCCCAGACTTCCGAAACTTCCGAGAATCCCCAGACGTCCGAGGCTGTCTCGAACGAGGCGCCGGTCCTATCCGACGAAGCCAGCCGGCCCGAGGCATCCGAGACCGCCACGGACGAGGCGCCGGTCGAGCCCGCCGCCCTGGCCCGCGAGGCGGACCCGATGGGCGAGTCCGTCGTCGCGGACGCCCCCGCTTTCGAGACCGAGACGACCGCCGAGTCCGACGACGAGGCGGACGAGGACTCCGACGAGGATGAGGACGATTCGGACGACGAGTCCGAGGACGACGACGATTCCGACGAGGATGAGGACGACGACGAGGAGAACGAGGGCGAGGACGGCGAGCGCGAGCAGAAGATCGCGCAGGTCGGCGGCGACGCCATGGCCGAGATCCCCGAGCGTCCCCGCACCTACCGCCGGCACTACAAGATCCAGGAGGTGATCAAGCGCCGCCAGATCATCCTGGTGCAGGTCGTCAAGGAGGAGCGCGGCACCAAGGGTGCGGCGCTGACCACCTACCTGTCGCTCGCCGGGCGCTACTCGGTGCTGATGCCCAACACGGGCCGGGGCGGCGGCATCTCCCGCAAGATCACCTCGGCCGCCGACCGCAAGCGTCTCAAGGAAGTCGCCCAGGACCTGGAGGTCCCCGAGGGGATGGGCGTGATCCTGCGCACGGCCGGCGCCTCGCGCACCAAGCCCGAGATCAAGCGCGACTTCGAGTACCTGATGCGCCTGTGGGAGAGCGTGCGCGAGCTGACGCTGTCCTCCTCCGCTCCGGCCCTGGTCTACGAGGAGGGCTCGCTGATCAAGCGCGCCATCCGCGACCTCTACAACAAGGACATCGACGACATCCTGGTGGCGGGCGACGAGGCCTATCGCGAGGCGCGCGACTTCATGCGCATGCTGATGCCCGGCCAGTCCAAGGTCGTTCAGCCCTATCGCGACACCACCCCGATCTTCGCGCGCCACGGCGTCGAGCAGCAGCTCGACGCGATGTTCTCGACGCACGTGACCCTGAAGTCCGGCGGCTACCTCGTCATCAACCCGACCGAGGCGCTGGTCTCCATCGACGTGAACTCGGGCCGCTCCACCCGCGAGCACGACATCGAGGACACGGCCCTGCGCACCAACATGGAGGCGGCCGAGGAGGTCGCCCGCCAGCTGCGCCTGCGCGACCTCGCCGGCCTCGTCGTGATCGACTTCATCGACATGGAGGAGAAGCGCAACAACCGCGCCGTCGAGAAGAAGCTCAACGAGTGCCTGAAGAACGACCGCGCCCGCATCCAGGTCGGCCGGATCTCGCCCTTCGGCCTGCTGGAGATGAGCCGCCAGCGCATCCGCACCGGCATGCTGGAGAGTTCGTCGCTCCCTTGCGCGCATTGCGGCGGCTCGGGCTACGTCCGGGCGACCGCGTCGGTGGCCCTGCAGATCCTGCGCGCCATCGAGGAGTCGCTCCTCAAGAGCACCAGCCACAACCTCATCCTGCGCACCCGCACCGAGGTGGCGCTCTACATCCTGAACCAGAAGCGTGCCCACCTGCGCGAGCTCGAGGTGCGCTTCGGCGTGTCCGTGACCGTCGCCGCCGATGAGCGCCTCGCGGCCAACGCGACCTTCCAGCTCGACCGGGGCGAGCCCGCCATCCGCGTGGAAGGGCCCGTGACGGGCGTCCGCGCGGTGGCCATCAACTCGGCCCTGGCGCCCGAGGAGGATTTCGATCCTGAGATCGAGGCCGAGGACGAGGTTATCGAGGCGGAGGCCGAGGAGGACGAGGCCGAGGCCGGGGAAACCCGCGAGAAGTCGGCCGAGGGGGGCGAGGGCCGGGGCGGCCGCCGCCGCCGTCGTCGCCGTCGCGGCGGACGCTCCGACACCGCCGAGCACGCCGCCGGCGAGGGCACCCAGACCGACGGTGACGACGAGGGCGAGGAGACCGACGAGGTTGCCGCCCGCGCCGAAGGGGATGAGACGCTCGCCGAGCCGGCTTCCGAGACGGCTTCCGCCAGTGAGACGGCCTCCACCGGCGAGGCCGCTTCATCCGGCGAGGATGACGGCAACGGCCGTCGCCGCCGGCGTGGGCGGCGGGGCGGTCGCGGCCGTGATCGCGAGGGTCGTTCCCGCGACGGCGAGGGCGAGGCCCAGGGCGCCGAGGCCCATATCGGTTCGGTCGAGGGTGACGAGGGCGCGGCCGATGCGCCGACCGCCTTCCTCGGCGGCGAGGAGCCGGTGAGCGCCGAGGCGGTTGCCGCCGCGACGCCGAGCGAGGCCGCTGCCCCGGCGGAGGCTCCGGCCTGGAGCGAAGCCGCGCCGGTGCAGGACGCGCAGCCGGAGGCGACGCCGGTCGAAGGGCCCGCGCCGGTCTCCGACCCGGTGCCGGAGGCCCCGGCGCCTCAGGCCGCGGAGCCGGTCGCGGTGGTGCTCACGCCCGCCGATCCCGACCGTCCGAAGCGGGCCGGCTGGTGGTCGCGTACCAAGGCTGCGCTGACCGGCGAGTAAGCGCAGACCGCCCAGGCGAAACGAAGCGGGGTCGGCCTTGGGGCCGGCCCCGTTTCGCGTTTCAGCGCAGCCAGCCCTTGAGGCGGCGGACCGCGTCGACGCAGTCCGCCTGCGATCCCGCGAAGGAGAAGCGCACGTGGTGGCCGCCCTCCACGGGGTCGAAATCGAGGCCCGGGGTTGCGGCGACCCCCGCCTCGTCGAGCATGCGCCGGCAGAAGGCGCTGGCATCGTCGGTGAGGTTGGAGACGTCGGTGTAGAGGTAGAAGGCACCGTCCGCCGGGTGCGTCCGCCCCAGCCCGAGGCCCGGGAAGGCGTCGAGGAGGAGCGCCCGGTTGGCGGCGTAGCCCGCCCGCACCGCCTCGACCTCCTCCACCGCGTCGAAGGCCGCGAGCGCCGCCACCTGCGAGAGGTAGGGGGCGGAGATGTAGAGGTTCTGGGCCAGGCGCTCCACCGGGCGGGCGAGCCAGTCCGGCACCACCATCCAGCCGATGCGCCAGCCGGTCATGCACCAGGTCTTCGAGAACGAGTTGATCACGATGGCGTCGTCGTCGTGGCGCAGGGCCGTGTCGGTGGGCAAGCCGTAGGCGAGGCCGTGATAGATCTCGTCCGAGATGAAGCGCAGCCCGAGCGCCCGCGCCGCGGCGCAGAGATCGGCGAGGCGGTCCGGCGCGATCACCGTGCCGGACGGGTTGGCGGGGCTCATCACCAGCAGGCCGGAGAGCGGATCCCGTGCGTGCAGTGCCCGCAGGGCGTCCCCCGTCGGGGCGAAACGATCGGCGTCCCGCAGCGTCAGCGGGGCCGGCACGAGGTCGAGGGCGTTGAGCAGGCTGCGATAGGCCGGGTAGCCCGGCTGCGGCACCGCGATGCGGGCGCCCGCATCGAACAGGGCAAGGAAGGCGAGCACGAACCCGGCCGAGGAGCCGGTGGTCACCACCACCCGGCCCGGGGACATCGTCACCCCGTAGGTCTCGGCATAGTGGCGGGCGATGCGCTCGCGCAGGGCCGGCAGGCCCAGCGCCTGCGTGTAGGGGAGCGCGCCGGTGGCCAGCGCCGCCTGCGCGGCGGCGATCACCGCGCGGGGTGCCGGAGCCGAGGGCTGGCCGACCTCCATGTGCACGACGCCCTCCCCGCGCGCCTCGCGGGCGGCGGCGGCGGACATCACGTCCATGGCGAGGAACGGGGCGACGCGCGCCGCGCGCCGGGAGGAAAGGTTCGGGGGTCGAATCGGGCTTGCGGTCATCCGCTCCGTCATAGCCGCAGGCCCGCCCGAGGGCCAAACCGCCATTCGGCGATTGACCGCCCGCCGCGAAAACGCCTAACCCGACGACTAATCGCACGCCTGTCCGATTGAGGACCCCCCGATGGCCGGCCTACGCCTGACCGGTCCCGCCCCGCGAGGACGTATGCCCCTGTTCCGATCCCTGCTCTCCGTCACGTTCCTCGCCGGCACCCTGACCATGGCGACGGCACAGACGGTTCCGGGCCAGACCGCCCCGGCCGCCCCCTTCACGGACGCGCAGCGCCAGGCGATCGAGGGCATCATCAAGGATTACCTGGTCAAGAATCCGGACGTGCTGCAGGAGGCGATCGCCGAGGGCGAGCGCCGGCAGCAGGAGACCCAGAAGCTGGCGCAATCCGCCGCGCTCAAGGAGTCGCGCGAAGCGCTGGTCAACTCGCCCCACGGCGTGGTCGCGGGCAACCCGGCCGGCGACGTCACCCTGGTGGAGTTCTTCGACTACAATTGCGGGTATTGCCGCAAGGCGCTCACCGACATCCAGGCCCTGATCAAGGGCGACCCGAAGCTGCGCGTGGTCCTCAAGGACTTCCCCGTGCTCGGCGCCGAGTCCCTCGAGGCCAGTAAGATCGCCCTGGCCGCCAAGCAGCAGCTGAAAGCGGACAAGGTCTTCGAGTTCCACACTAAGCTTCTTGAGTCGAAGGGCCGGGTCAATGCCGAGCGGGCGCTGGCCGTCGGCAAGGAGATGGGCCTCGACGTGGCCCGGCTGACCCGGGACGCGCAGGGCGCCGAGGTGAAGGCGGCCCTGTCCGAGAATGTCGGTCTCGGCGACAAGCTCGGCCTGTCGGGCACCCCCGCCTTCATCATCGGAGACGAGATCATCCCGGGCGCGGTCGGCATCGAGCCGATCCGGAAGATCATCACCGATGTGCGCCAGTGCGGCCACGCGGCCTGCTGAGACCCTAGTTCATGCTGTCGCGGGTGGTGCGCTGGTGCCGCCGCCCGTCGCGCACCACATGGGGTCCGCGTCCGGTCCTTCCCGCCCGGACGCGCGACCCGCATTTCATCCCGACCGAACCTCGCACCTGACCTGAAGACGACCAAGCCGATGCCTAAGGAGCCGATGTCCAAGAACGACCCCTTCGATCCGGAGCTCGTGCGCGAGCTCGCCACGCTCATCAACGAGACCGATCTCAGCGAGATCGAGGTCGAGAAGGGGGATCTGCGCATCCGCGTCGCCCGCCGGATCGAGGCGGTGCAGGTTCAGGTGGCGGCCCCGGCGCCCGCCATGGTCCAGGCCGCCGCCCCGGCGCCCGTCTCCGGGCCCGGCGGCGCGCCCGAACGCGGCAAGGCCGGCGTCGGCCACCCCGGCGCGGTGCCCTCCCCGATGGTTGGAACCGCGTATCGCCGCCCCTCGCCGGATGCCAAGCTGTTCGTGGATGTCGGCTCGAAGGTCGAGGCCGGCGAGAAGCTTCTGCTCATCGAGGCGATGAAGACCTTCAACGAGATCGTGGCGCCGCGCGCCGGCACCGTCACCGCCGTCTTCGTCGAGGACGGTCAACCCGTCGAGTTCGGCGAACCCCTCCTCGTCATCGAGTGAGCCGGGCCGCACCCATGTTCGACAAGATCCTGATCGCCAACCGGGGCGAGATCGCCCTGCGCATCCTGCGCGCGGCCAAGGAACTCGGGATCGCCACCGTGGCGGTCCATTCCACCGCCGACGCCGACGCGATGCACGTGCGTCTGGCCGACGAGAGCGTCTGCATCGGGCCGCCCGCGGCCCGTGACAGCTACCTCAACATTCCGTCGATCATCGCCGCCTGCGAGATCACCGGGGCGGATGCGGTGCATCCGGGCTACGGCTTCCTCTCCGAGAACGCCCGGTTCGCCGAGGTGCTCGCCCATCACAACATTGGTTTCATCGGGCCCAAGGCGGAGCATATCCGCATCATGGGCGACAAGATCGAGGCCAAGCGCACGGCCAAGCGCCTCGGCATTCCCTGCGTGCCCGGCTCCGAAGGCGGCGTCGAGGACCCGGAGGAGGCCAAGCGCATCGCGGCCGAGATCGGTTACCCGGTGCTGGTGAAGGCGGCCTCCGGCGGCGGCGGACGCGGCATGAAGGTCGCTCGCACCGAAGCCGATCTGGAGCAGGCGCTGGGCATGGCCCGCACGGAGGCCAAGGCTGCCTTCGGCGACGATGCCGTGTACCTGGAGAAATACCTGGAGAAGCCGCGCCACATCGAGGTTCAGGTGCTGGGCGACGGACGCGGCAACGCGGTGCATCTCGCCGAGCGCGACTGCTCGCTCCAGCGCCGGCACCAGAAGGTCTGGGAGGAAGGCGGTTCGCCCGTCATCAGCGCCGAGACCCGCGCCGAGATCGGCGGGATCTGCGCCCGCGCGATGCAGGAACTGAAGTACCTCGGCGCCGGGACGGTGGAGTTCCTTTACGAGGACGGACGCTTCTACTTCATCGAGATGAACACCCGCATCCAGGTCGAGCATCCGGTGACCGAGATGATCACCGGGATCGACCTCGTGAACGAGCAGATCCGCGTCGCTGCCGGGCTTCCGCTCTCGGTCACCCAGGACGAGATCAGGGTCGAGGGCCACGCCATCGAGTGCCGGATCAATGCCGAGCACCCGGCGACCTTCCGCCCCTCGCCCGGCCTCATCACCTACTTCCATCCGCCCGGCGGGCTCGGTGTCCGGGTCGATTCGGCGGTCTTCCAGGGCTACCGCATCCCGCCGAACTACGACTCGCTGATCGGCAAGCTCATCGTGCATGGGCGTACCCGCAACGAGTGCCTGATGCGCCTGCGCCGTGCCCTGGACGAGTTCGTGGTGGACGGCGTCGATACCACCCTTCCGTTGTTCCGTACCCTGGTGCGCAACGCTGACGTGCAGAAGGGCGCCTACGACATCCATTGGCTCGAAGGCTTCCTGGAGCAGGGCGGACTCGACGAGCCCTGAGACGAGGAGCTGGGGAAAGAGCGGTGACAGCGGCGGATCGTCGGGAACGAGTTGGGCCCTGTCCCGTTTCCGGTCGTCATCCCGGCCCTGTCTCCTCCTCCGAGGACGGGGCCTCACCGATAGGAACTCCCCACCGTGCGCCTGACGACCTCCCTCCTTGCCGGCCTCCTGCTCGCCACCCCTGCCCTGGCCCAATCGCCGTCCGGCAATGTCGACCAGCCCGAGCGCGCCGTTCCCCAGGCCGGCAGCACCACCCGCGGCCCGATCGACAACCCCTCGTCCAAGGGCATGGCCCCGGCGGGCGGCTCGGCCGCGGCGCCGGTCGGCGGGGCGGGCGTGAGCCCGGGCGCGGGCAGCGTCGATTCTGCCAAGGGTGGTAACGCCAACGACACGAACCGCTCCGTTCCGAACACCGGCAGCACCTCGGGCGGCTCGGCTCGCTGAGGTAGCCCGAACCTCGCGAGAGGTTCGAAAATCTGAAGATTAGCGTTTCGCCCATACGAAGCCGGCCCGAAAGGGCGGGCTTTTTCGTGCGTGCTGGGTGACGGCGAGGAATCGCGATGTGCGGCGGCGCACAATCGAATTGTGCACTCGCGTTGGCCGATTGGTCCCTATTGGGTCTTGCTGTTCAGGGGCTCAGCCGATGTGAGCCGAAGCGGCGCTGAGCCGGAGCCTCCGACACGGTTGCATTGGGAATGATCTCTGCCGGATCCAGACCAATCCGCTGCGACAGATTGCCGGCGAAATATCCTGGGAACGCGACGAGGCGGCAAATCTTCTTAGTCCACGCCGGTGAGGCGGGACCGCTCCGGACGCCAAGCCCGAGACGCAAATCCCCCCTTGATGAACCGGATGAATTCCGAACGTTCGATATCCCGAAAGACGATTATGCGCCGCTTCAGCCTGACCTTCGCCGCTGCCTCCCTCATCGCCACCGCGGCGTTCGCCCAATCCCCGTCCGGCAATGTCGGCCAGCCCGAGCGTGCCGTGCCCCAGGCCGGCGGCACCACGCGTGGTCCGATCGACAACCCGTCCGTCTACGGCGCCTACCGGAACGCCGATGGCCGCGTCGACCTGGATGTGACTGGGACTGTGGCCGAGCCGGCCTACGGTTCGAACCTCGAGGCGATCACGGAGGATTCCGCCAAGGGCGGCAACGCCGAGCAGACCAACCGCATCGTCCCGAACCTCGGCACCACCTCCGGTGGCCCGAAGTTCTAGTCTGCGGCACCTGTTTCTCCACGGGTGACAGGGCGGGGCCGGACGGTCCCGCCTTTTTCGTGTGACGGCGACGTGTGCGACGCGCGTGCCTCTGGCCTTCGGCGCTGCGTCGCTTCAAAATCTGCCTATGGACGATGGCGACCGCGTGGAGATCACGCCCGAGATCCTGCTCAAGGCCTACGCGGCCGGCATCTTCCCGATGGCCGAGGATGCCGACGATCCGGCGATCTACTGGGTCGAGCCCCGTGCGCGGGGCATCCTGCCCCTCGACGGCTTCCACCTCTCGAAGCGCCTGGCCCGCACCATCCGCTCCGATCTGTTCGAGGTCCGCACCGATCAGGATTTCGATGCGGTGATCGCCGGTTGCGCGGCGCCGCGCGCCAATGCCGAGCGGACCTGGATCAACGGCCGGATCCGCGACCTCTACGGCGCCCTGTTCGAGGCCGGACACGCGCACACCGTGGAGGTCTTCCTGGACGGGCAGCGCGTCGGCGGCCTCTACGGCGTCTCCCTCGGCGCGGCCTTCTTCGGCGAGAGCATGTTCCACACCGCGCGCGATGCCTCAAAGGTGGCCCTGGTCCACCTCGTGGCGCGCCTTCGGGCCGGCGGCTATCGCCTTGCCGACACCCAGTTCGTCACCGATCACCTCAGCCAGTTCGGGGCCGAGGAGGTGCCGCGCCACATCTACAAGCGCCGGCTCGCCGAGGCGATCGGCCAGAGCGCGAACTGGGATGTCTGGCCCGGTGACGGCTCCCTACGCGGACGCGACGTGCTGGCGGCGTTGGGAGGGTGAGCGACGCGCCGTGACGCGATCGCGCGGCGCCGAGCCTGCGCGGCTCAGCGGAAGAGGGCGTCGAACAGCGATTGCGGCTGTTGGGGCGGCGGCGCCGGGGCTGGGCCCTCGTTCGACGGGAAGAATTTTCGCGAAGGCTTCTGCTTCGGCTGGACGGGCACGCCACGCGGCGCTTCCACATCCATCTGGCCGTTCGGATTGACCTGCTGGGCGGTGCGCGTGGCGTCCTGCCCGCCCTTCTGCCGACGGGGCTTCTCGGGCTTGGAGGCCATGGCGGGCACGTCCTCCTGCTCGCGCGCCTCGGCAATCACGTCGCTGCCGCCCTTACAATCCACCAGCCAGACATCGTAGATCGGGTGCTCGATGGCGTGCAGGCCGGGGCTCGCGGCGAACATCCAGCCCGTGAAGATGCGGCGGTACTTGTTGTCGAGGGTGACCTCGTCGACCTCCAGGAACCCCGTGGTCTTCGGGCTCTCCGTGGGCGGCCGGCTGTAGCAGACCCGGGGGGTGAGCTGCAGCGCGCCGAACTGCACCGTCTCGTCCACCGCCACCTCGAACGAGACGATGCGGCCCGTGATCTTGTCGAGGCCGGAGAAGACGGCGGTCGGGTTCTTGATCTTGTCGGCGGAGGCCGGAAGGGCGGCGAGCCCGACCGCGATCGAGGCGAGGAGGAGGCGCTTGACCACGGGGCGGGACGATCCTGCTGTGCTGCGGCTCACGGACGACCCCTCTCGGTGACACGCTCCCTGACGGGCGACGGCGCGAGGTTGGGGTTAAGCCCGAGAAGATTGGTGGAAAAAGGGCCGGCTTCGACGCGTCGGCCTCAGTTGCCGGGGGTCCAGGGCACGTAATCGCCGGTGGCGGCCGGGCGCTGGCCGACATTCAGCTGCGAGCCGCGCGGCCGGTAGGCGCCGCTGGTCCCGGTCAGGTTCTCCACGTAGGGCTTCTGCCACTCGCGCGGGGTGTAGCCGTCCTCGCTCGGGGGCACGTCGCCGTTGTGGCAGAGCCAGGCGCGCCAGCCGGGCGGGACCTTCGAGGCGTCGGCGTAGCCGTTATAGACCACCCAGCGCCGCTCCGAGCCGACCGAGCGGTCGATCAGGGGGCCCTGGGCGCGATAGTAGGTGTTGCCGAGGTCATCCGTTCCTACCCGTTGCCCCTTGCGCGCCGTGTAGAGCGCGAGCGACATGGTCTGCCCGTTCCACCAGGTGAAGATGCGCAGGAGCGTGTCCTTGAGAGCCATCGCGTTCGCCCGAATGGGGCAAGCGTGCCCCGCCATCATGAGTGGCGCGGACTATGGTGAGGCGCATCCCCGAAGTCCAGTCGCCGCGCCCCGTCCGCGACGGGATGCGCGCGCGCCGGATGCGGCGCAAATCCCACACCCGGCACCGTTAACCATCCCGGCAGGGACGCCGGGGCCCATGCCGCCTGTGGGCGGAAAATTTTTCAGGTCCGATTCCGCCAAGCCGAAAGGACACTTACGCGCCTGCCCGGGATATCCACAGCTTTAAGGCGTGACCCACTACATCTAGCCCGGAACAGGTAGGCGGCATACTAGTTATTGACGTGAGACCCTGGGCCGACATACCTTCGGACCATCGCCGAGGCTGTTGCGTCGCCGGCGGATCACGGATTTTTCGATACCCCTTCCAGCGCTTCGCGGCGTTCGCGAGCGCTCGGCTTCATCATTCTTCGACACGGCGCCGCAGCTTCGTACGCGGCTCGGGAGACAGGTTCCATGCGGTTCGAGCGGCGCCATACGACGGCCGGACAATCCCCCTACGCGACGATTCCCTTTCGCAAGACCCTGAGCGAGATCCGCAACCCGGACGGCTCGACGGTCTTCCGCCTCGACGGTATCGAGGTGCCGGAGAGCTGGTCCCAGGTCGCCAGCGACGTCCTCGCGCAGAAGTACTTCCGCAAGGCCGGCGTGCCGGCGGCCCTACGGAAGGTGGAAGAGAACGACGTGCCGTCGTTCCTGTGGCGCTCAGTGCCCGACGAGGCCAAGCTCGCCGAATTGCCCGAGGCCGAACGCTACGTCTCCGAGATCTCCTCGACGCAGGTGTTCGATCGTCTGGCCGGCTGCTGGACCTACTGGGGCTGGAAGGGCGGATACTTCACGTCCGAGGCGGATGCGTCCGCCTTCCTCGACGAACTGCGCTTCATGCTGGCCCGCCAGATGGTGGCGCCGAACTCGCCGCAATGGTTCAACACCGGCCTGCACTGGGCCTACGGCATCGACGGTCCCGCGCAGGGCCACCATTACGTCGATTACCGCACCGGTGAGCTGACGAAGTCGGCCTCCTCCTACGAGCACCCGCAGCCGCATGCCTGCTTCATCCAGGGCGTGCAGGACGACCTCGTCAACGACGGCGGCATCATGGACCTGTGGGTTCGCGAGGCGCGCCTGTTCAAGTACGGCTCCGGCACCGGCTCCAACTTCTCGATGCTGCGCGGCGAGAACGAGCGGCTCGGCGGCGGCGGCAAGTCGTCCGGCCTGATGTCCTTCCTCAAGATCGGCGACCGGGCGGCCGGCGCGATCAAGTCGGGCGGCACCACCCGGCGCGCGGCCAAGATGGTCATCGTCGACATCGATCACCCGGATATCGAGCAGTACATCGACTGGAAGGTGAAGGAGGAGCAGAAGGTCGCCGCCCTGGTGACCGGCTCGAAGATCGTCTCCAAGCATCTTACCGCCGTCATGAAGGCCTGCACCCAGTGCGAGGCCGAGGGCGACGCCTGCTTCGACCTCGAGCGCAATCCCGTCCTGAAGAAGGCCGTGAAGGCCGCCCGCAAGGACATGGTCCCGGATTCCTACACCAAGCGGGTGATCCAGTTCGCACGCCAGGGCTTCACCAAGATCGATTTCCCCGTCTACGACACCGACTGGGATTCGGAAGCCTACCTCACGGTGGCCGGCCAGAACTCGAACAACTCGGTCTCGCTCACCGACGACTTCCTGCGCGCCGTCGAGAATGACGCTCCCTGGGAGCTGAAGGCCCGCACCACCGGCAAGACCACCAAGACCCTGCCCGCGCGCGAACTCTGGGAAAAGATCGGCGAGGCCGCCTGGGCCTCGGCCGATCCGGGCCTGCACTTCAACACCACGATGAACGACTGGCACACCTGCCCGGCGGGCGGTCGGATCCGGGCCTCGAACCCGTGCTCCGAGTACATGTTCCTCGACGACACCGCCTGTAACCTCGCCAGCGCCAACCTGCTGACGATGTACGACCGCGCCTCCAACCACTTCGACGTCGCCGCCTTCGAGCACCTCAACCGTCTCTGGACGGTGGTGCTCGAGATCTCGGTGATGATGGCGCAGTTTCCGTCGAAGGAGATCGCCGAGCTTTCCTACCGGTACCGGACGCTCGGCCTCGGCTACGCCAATATCGGCGGCCTTCTGATGAGCATGGGCCTGCCCTACGATTCCGATAAGGGTCGGGCCCTGGCCGGTGCACTCACCGCGATCATGACCGGTGTCGCCTACGCCACCTCGGCCGAGATGGCCGGCGAACTCGGGGCCTTCCCGACCTACGAGGAGAACGCGGACGCCATGCTCAAGGTGATCCGCAACCACCGCCGCGCGGCGCATGGCGAGGCTGAGGGCTACGAGTTCCTCTCCATCGCCCCCGTGCCCCTCGACCTCGCCAACGTGCCCCAGGCCGATCTCGCCGAGCGGGCGAAGCTCGCCTGGGACCGCGCCCTCGCCCTCGGCGAGGAGCACGGCTACCGCAATGCGCAGGCCACCGTGATCGCGCCCACCGGGACGATCGGTCTGGTGATGGATTGCGACACCACCGGCATCGAGCCCGACTTCGCGCTCGTGAAATTCAAGAAGCTCGCCGGCGGCGGCTACTTCAAGATCATCAACCGCGCCGTCCCGGATGCCCTGCGCACCCTGGGCTACCGCGAAGCCGAGATCGCCGAGATCGAGGCCTACGCGGTCGGCCACGGTTCGATGGGTCAGGCTCCGGCCATCAACCCCGGCTCGCTGCGGGCCAAGGGGTTCACGGACGACAAGATCGCCGCGGTGGAGGCGGGCCTGAAGTCGGCCTTCGACATCAAGTTCGTGTTCAACCGCTGGACGCTGGGCGACGACTTCCTGAAAGACGTGCTCAAGGTCCCGGCGGACAAGCTCGCCGACCCGACCTTCGAGATCCTGCCCTTTCTCGGTTACTCGAAGAAGGACATCGAGGCGGCCAACACGCACATCTGCGGCGCGATGACTCTCGAGGGAGCACCGTTCCTGAAACAAGAGCACTACGCGGTGTTCGACTGCGCCAACCCGTGCGGTCGCATCGGCAAGCGCTACCTCTCGGTGGAGAGCCACATCCGCATGATGGCGGCCGCACAGCCCTTCATCTCGGGCGCCATCTCCAAGACCATCAACATGCCCAACGACGCCACGGTCGAGGATTGCAAGAACGCCTACCGGCTGTCCTGGACCCTGGCGCTCAAGGCCAACGCCCTCTACCGCGACGGCTCGAAGCTGTCGCAGCCCCTGAATTCGGCCCTGATCGCCGATGAGGACGAGGATGCCGAGGAGATGGTCGAGGCGCTGATCGCGGCCCCGGCCGCCGCCAAGGCCGCACAGGTCGCCGAGAAGATCGTCGAGCGGGTGATCGAGCGCGTCGAGCGCATCCGCTCGCGCGAGAAGATGCCCCACCGCCGCAAGGGCTACACCCAGAAGGCCGTCGTCGGCGGACACAAGGTGTACCTGCGCACCGGCGAGTACGACGATGGCCGCCTCGGCGAGATCTTCATCGACATGCACAAGGAAGGTGCCACCTTCCGCAGCCTGATGAACAACTTCGCCATCGCGATCTCGCTCGGCCTCCAGTACGGCGTGCCGCTCGAGGAATACGTCGAAGCCTTCACCTTCACCCGCTTCGAGCCGGCGGGCTTCGTGCAGGGCAACGACGCGATCAAGAACGCCACCTCGCTGCTCGACTACGTGTTCCGCGAGCTGGCCGTGTCGTATCTCGGCCGCGCCGACCTCGCCCACGTCAACCCGTCCGAGATCGGCGGTACGGTGATCGGCGGCGGCGAGACCGACACCACCCGCGATCCGGCCAAGGCGGAGACCAGCGCCGCCAGCGTGGTCTCGCGCGGCCTCCTGCGCGGCTCGGCGGACCGCCTCACCCTGATCCAGGGCGGCCCGGCCGGCGGCACCCTCGGTGTCGGCGCCGCGACGACCGGCCAGACCAGCCCGGCCGGTGGTGTGGTGCATGCAATGCGGGGGTCGACGGCCTTAAAATCGGAAAGCAAGTTGGACGAAGATGATTCTGTTGCGCTAGGATATTCATCAAATTCGTCGACGTTATCCTCTACAGTTTCTGCGCGACGCGCAGAAGCAAAGCTGAAAGGATATGTTGGGGAATCCTGCCCTGAATGTGCGAACTTCACTATGGTGCGAAATGGGACGTGCTTGAAATGTGAAACCTGTGGCAGTACGACTGGTTGCTCGTAAGGCTTCTCTAAGTCGTGTTTTCCGATCGTCGAGCTACCTTTCGTAGCGACGAAATTGTCGAACGAGATGCAAATCTCGTTCGACAATGGGGGCAGATTTCAGGTCATAGTAAATTTAATGTTGTTCACCTTATTGAAGGTGCATTGCGTAAGCATTTGCCTCTCCCATTAGACATCAATTTCATTGATCCACGTCTAGATGGTGTGGAAGCTTTCGTCGAATTCGATCGAAAAGTCGACCGTGCATCTTTGTTCGTGAGGCGCTCCGTTTGGGTATTGGCGGAGGCAAATCACGATCTATCGAGATTTATATTGGCGCATGAGATAGGGCACCTAAAGATGCATCGGCATGATGCTTTAGGCTTTCCTAGATATGGAAAGTCCGCGCTGTCAGATCTTCAGGAACAAGAGCGAGCTGAACCGCAAGCGGACAAATTTGCGGATTGCTTGTTGGTTAAAGAAGATTTGCTTTTGGGATTCAGTGAAGAAGAAGAAATTGCATTTATGTTTGATGTGCCGATCAATTGTGCGCGGCGAAGGCTCCAAATTGTTCAGGATAAGGCAAGACGTCGATCTGCGCGGCATACGGGAGAGGCCTGCCCGGAATGCGCGAACTTCACGCTCGTGCATCACGGACCCTGCCTGAAATGCGACACTTGCGGTGGCACGATGGGCTACTTCTGATCCGAGAGGTCAGCATCAGGATGGCCAAGCGATGGGGAAGATCCTTTCGCCCGGTCGTGACTTTTCGATGGAGGGTGCTCCAGTCCCTCAAGTGCGGCGACGGCATGATCGAGCGACGGGCGAAGCGTGACTTCCCATCTAGTCGCACTCTTCGCTCGGCGATTACCCCTATTTCCCAGAGGTGGTGACAAAGCCGATGGTACCGAGCGGTTCAGCGCCGGCCTTATCCGATCTGCCAGGAGTAGAAGTTCCCACCAGCGATCGGCCCGTGATGTGTCCCGGTCCGCGCTCCCGAGCCGAAAACGCGCGATCGGTGGAACCGCGTGTTTGACGATTGTGGCGGATCGGGTGGACAACCGCGCCGCTACCCGGGAAAAGACTTCGGGCGTCGGGGCATCGACCGTTGGTGTCCGCCGGCGGCGGGATCGGCGTCCATGGACGACCCGCTCGGGGGAACGAAGACGTGACCGCACTGTCCCACGCCGTTGAGCGCGCCTGTGGCGCGATCCCCGATGGGACGGCCGTCCCGCCCGGTGGCGACCCGTTGGCTCCGGCGCGGCTCAGCCCGAAGGAGCACAAGATTCTGGGTCTTGCCGCGGCCAAGCGGAGTGGCGATCCGGTCGAGGGTGTGCTCGCCGCCACGTCCGACGCCTCCGCCAGTCCGAAGGCGCTTCCCCTGTGGCTGCTGCTGGTCGGGCGCGAATCGGTGCACCGGCATTGGGCGACCGTCACCGGGGTCGGCGTCATCTGGACGATCCTGGGGGTCGCCCTCGTGATCGACGCCCTCGACGGCGCCACCCACATTCCGGATCGCTGGTTCGGCCTCCTCCTCGTCTTCGAGGCCGTCAGCGCCTTCCTGCGCGGCCTCGTCGCCACCGGGGCCGCGCGCCGGTTGCGCCTCCTCAAGGCCGGGCTGCTCCTCGTCGTGGCGGTCCTGACGATGCTGTCCTCCGCCTCGAGCACGTTCCTGCTCGCGATGCTCTTCGGTACGGCCTTCCTGTTCGACGGGCTCTCGCGGGTGGTGCTCGCGCATGTCCTGCGCTTTCCTGGATGGCGATGGTCGGTCGTGTACGGGTCGCTGGGCATGGCCATCGGAATCCTGACCCTGGAGCCGTGGCCGACCTGGTACGCCGGCACGGTCGGCTTCAGCATCGGCGCCTTCCTGATCCTGACCGGCGTCAAGATCGCGTTCCTCGGCGTGCGGCTGCGGCGACCACCGGAGGATGCGGCCGGATCCGCGTCCGAAGGCGATTCGGACACGCTGACGGTCCATGTCTGGACGCCCACCGGAACGGCCTCGATCCCGGCCCGGCAGCGCCTCGTCCATCGCTACGTCGTCTCGGTGAATCGTGGCGGACACATCTCCACGGGTCACGCGGCGCTGGAGATGGCCGGGCGGGTCCGGGAGGGCGAACCCCCGGAGGATTCGCTCTACGTGAGCCACTATCCCGCCGTGGAAATCGATCGGTCGCCCGACAACCTGCGCGCGACCCTGCGCGCCGGCCCGGAAAACAACGTGCCGGGTCGCTTCCTGCCGAGCTATCGCGAGGAGGCGGACGACTGGTGCGAGGCGACCGTCACGGTGACGCTCCACGGGATCGACAGGGCACGCCTGCGCGCGTTCTGGAACGTGTATCGCCGGAATACGACCTACAACCTGGTCGGACGGAACTGTTCGACCGCCGTCGCGAACGCCCTCGACGCCGCCGTCGAGGGCAGTTTCAACCGCGCCGGTCGGCCGTGGCGGATGCTGGCCCGGGCCGCCATGAGCCCGGAGTTCTGGGCGGCCGCCGTCCTGCGCAACGGGGCCGGCGCGATGACGTGGACGCCGGGCCTGGTGCTCGACTACGCGCGCGCCCTCAGCACCCTGGTCGATCCCGTCTCGCCGGTTCCGGCCATTCGCTGGCGGGGCGTCAGGCGGCGCCTTGTTCGCAACTGGCGAGCGGAGACGGTGGCGCGCAAGCGGGCATCCCTGGCACGCGCGGAAACCCCGTCGAACGTCGCCTGAGGCCGGGTCCACGATCCGCCGGATCGGCGTCCCGGCCCGGTTGCGGGCTTCAGTCGTTCCAGCGTCGGACGGCCGTCCGGGAGGGCGCGAGATCGCGCGCGATGGCCAGCATCGCCGCGAGGGTGTCCGCCTCGTCCTGCTCGGCACCGTGGTCGCTGAGCTTGACGATCACCGTGCCGGTGTCGCGATTGACGTAGACGTACTGACCGTAGACGCCGATGGCCGAGATATCGTCGTCGCCGTCCGGCACGTGCCACCATTGCGCCGAGTAGGGCCAGCCATCGACCGCCTGCCGCGCCGGCGTCTCGATTCGTTCGATCCAGCGGGGTGGTACCACGGTCACCGAACCTACCCGGCCGCGGTCTGACACCATCAGCCCCAGGCGCGCGAAGTCGCGGGCGACCGCGTTGAGGCAGCAGAAGGCCTTCTCCGTCCCGCCGGCCCGGTCGAGGTTCCAGGTCGCGGCCGCTTCCGACCCCATGGGTCTCCAGATCTGGTCCGACAGGATGTCGGCCAGGGGCCTGCCCTGGATCCGGGCGAGGATCAGGCCGAGCACCTCCGTATCGATGCTCCTGTACTGACCCTTCCTGCCGGGCTTGGACGACAGGCTGGCGTGATCCTTGACGAAGGCATGGAGGTCGCGGGTCAGATACATTCCCGACGTGCCGACCAGCGGATCCCAGGGATCGTAGTTTTCCGGCACCGCGAGGCCGCTCGTCATGTCGAGGAGATCGCGAACGGTGATGTGGCCGACGGCGGGCGCTTCGCTCAGGTCCGGCAGCAGGGTCGAGATGCGATCCGTTTCGGCGAGTTGCCCCTTCGCGATCGCTTGTCCGACCAGGAGCGAGACCACCGACTTCGCCACGGACCAGGACGGAAACAGAGTCGCCGGGCCGAAGCCGGGCCGGTACCATTCATGCACCAGCACCCCGTTCTGCGTGACCAGGAACGCGTTGGTGTGGGTCGCCGCCAGCATCCCGGCGAGGGGGACACTGGCCCCCTTCCAGGGCACAGGATCGAGGATCGGGCGGATCTGGACCGGCAGAGCCCGTGGTGACGCCGCCGCCGCCACCGGCCGACTCGTGAACCAGGTCCCGACGGCGGAGGGTTCGAGGATGGCCAGAGCCGCCAGGGTCAGCGGATTCGGCAGGCCGAGAAGGGCCGTGGTTGCCCAGATCGCGCAACCCAGGGTTCCGGCCGCGAGGGCCAGGGCCACCGATCGCGGGTGACGCAGGCGGAGCCCGGATGTCGACGGCACCGGAGGACAGCCCTTCTGACGGCGGGACGCGTTCACAACCGGGAGACGGGTTGTCGGGGTGGGGATCAGTGGACCGAAGTCTGACCCGATGCAAGGATCGTCACGCCGACGGCGATCACCGCGATCCCGGCCATCATCGAGAGGGTGATCGGCTCGCCGAACAGGACCGCGCCCCCGAGCGCCGCGCCGACCATGCCGACCCCGGCCCAGATCGCGTAGACCACCCCGATCGGCAGCATGTTCATGCTGTTCGACATCAGCCAGAAGGCGGTGCCGTAGCCGATGACCGTGATGATCGTGGGCACCGGCTTGGTCAGTCCGTCCGCGGCTTTCAGCGCGAGCGTCGCCGTCACTTCGGCGCTGATTGCGAAGGCGAGAAGCAGATAGGGGTTCATGCGGGGAGCGTCCGGAGAAACGGAGGGCCGACGGAACGCCGGTGGGAGGCTTGCGCGCGCTAAGGGCCACCGGGCTCGTTAAGATCCGGTTTGGGGGCCGACCGGGTGCGGCCCAGGCAGGCGTGCGACCGCCCGAAGGCTGTCGAAGGGGGAGAGCTAGCGCAGGTGGTAGGAGACGCCGGCGATCAGCGCCTTCTCCTCGGTGTTGATGGTCCGCCGGGGATCGGCGCCGAACTTGTTGTGCCAGTACTGGAACCCGGCGAACACCTCGAACCGGTTCGGCGTCCCGCTGACCAGCGCCCCGACATCCAGCACCAGGTTGGTCTGAGAGACGAACTCCATCTGCGTCTCGTTCTGGTTCGTCGTCCCGTAGCGGCCCTTCGGCAGGATGATGGTGTTGAAGCCGGCGAGCGAGAGGGGGAGCCCCGTAAACGTCAGGGGCAGCGCGTAGGTCAACTCGAATTCCGGCGTCATCAGGAATTCGACGCTGCGAAACCGGCCGACGGCGAATCCGTTGCGCGAGAATTCCTTGTAGCCCTGGACCTTGAGGTTCAAGTATCCGGCCGGAACGTCGAAGGCGAAGTTGAGACCGAAGGTGCCGGCGCGCTTCTCGGAATCGAACTTCGTGTCCTTGGTGTTGATGTCGGCTCCGAAGGACAGGCCGATGTCCTTGACGACGCCGGGAATACTGAAGATCGTGGTGTCGAAGATCTTGTTCGGGCTCAGCACACCCCGGTAGATGAGGTAGGCCTCGGTGGCGCCGACACCCTCGAAATTCCCGAACTTGTCCCCGGCCGGATCCTGGGAGCCGGAGCGAAGGATATCGAGGGAGAGCAGGTTGGTGCCATAGTCCCACGCATTCGCGTGAAGGAGATTGATCACGTTCTTGGGCACCTCGCGGGGTTCCCGCCGGCCGTCCGCGCGCTCGATACCGATGCCGGGCTCCGCGGATGGGCCCTGGAAACGGTAGCTGATGATCGTGTCGGAGAAGCTGAACAGCGACGGCGGGGGAACCACCGGGATCGCCGATACGGCGCGGTCACGCGGGGGCGCCACATCGCCCTCCCCGGCTGACGCCGCGCCAACGAAGCCTTGCGCCAGACAAGCCAGAAGCAGCAGGCCCGGGCGGGCCACCCACGTGAGCATGAAAAACTCTCCCCCTCGACTGATCGCGCCTCCGTCTCCAGCCCACGCCGTCGATCGGTCGTGGCGGCCGCGGGCGCAGCCTGACCCGGCCCGATCTGGGGGCCCGGGTCAGATGCTTTGCTTCTCGTTGTCCGTCCGGGCCGGCGGGTCCTACTTCAGAGGACAGGCCGAGCCGCTGGCGATCCAGGCCGCGACCAGGGCCCCCGCCTCGGCCTGCGTCCCGGGCGCGGGCGTGCGGCCGTATCCGGGTGCCCAGGCCCATCCGACCAAGGTGTCCTGTCCGATGTGGTGGAGGAGATCCTCCACCTTGCGCTGGCCGTTGCGCGCCGGATCTTTGATCTGCTCGCAGATCTCGGCGATGCTCCTGCCCTCCCAGGCCATCGACCGGGGGGCGAGGTGCCATTCCGGATGTCCCGGCATCCGTGCGGCCGCGAAATTGCCCGCCCCGTGGCAGCTCGCGCAGCGCATCGACGCGGTGCCCTGCCCATCGGGGCCGCGCGTCACAGGCGGCTGGTGCGGGCGGCCCTGGTCCCCCTGGCGGGGCCGGTCGCTGGCCGGATGGCAATTGGTGCAGCGGGGGCTGGTCAGGACTTTGCCGAGTTCGGTGAAGATCGCCGCCGACCGCGTGGTGGTGTCGGTGATCGTGTCGAAGCTCTGCGGCGGCGCCAGTGTGCCGGCCGGAGCCGGGTCGGCCGCCCGGGCGCTCGCTAGGGAGAACGCCAGCGCCGCCGCCGCGGCGAGCATGCCGGTCCGAGGGAATGAGATCATCGTCCGGGCCTTCAGAGCAGATAGCGTGCCGGCTCGGCCAGGATCACGGAGCGGACGGCCTCGTGATACTTGACGTAGCCGGTGCAGCGGCAGAGGTGCCCGTCGAGTGCTTCGGCGATGGTGGTCTCCACGTCCGCCCGGGCGACCGGCGTCTTCGCCAGGCGCTCGAGCAGCACCTGTCCCTCGTTGAGGAACCCGGGGGTGCAGTAGCCGCACTGAAACGCGAAGTGCTCGATGAAGGCCTTCTGCAGGACGGACAGCTCGTCGCCCTTCGCGTGGCCCTCGACGGTGCGGATGGCCTTGCCGTTGAAGCTCACGGCCGAGACGACGCAGGTCGGGCTCGTGGAACTCGTGCCGTCCGGGTCGTCGACGATGATCGCGCAGCTCAGGCACTGCGCCGCGCCACAGCCGAACTTCGTGCCCGTCATCCCGAGATATTCGCGCAGGAAGTCGTTCATGCTCAGGTCGTCGCGGACCTCCGTGGGACCGTGGACCTTTCCGTTGATGGTGATGACCAGTGCCGTCACGCGAGGGCTCCCTTGAGCATGCTGGGGGTGACCGGAAGCGAATTGAAGCGGTGGCCGGTCGCGTCGAAGATGGCGTTGAGGATGGCGGGCACGACGGGGATCATCACCACTTCGGCGATGCCCTTGGGCGGCTCGTCGGCCGAGATCGGGGGCAGCAACTCGATCTCCAGATCGTGCAGCGGCAGGTCCGATCCACGGGCGACGACGTACTGGCCGAGGTTCCACTGGCCGTTGCCGGGGCCGCCCTCGTGCAGCGGCAGGGTTTCGAGAAGGGTGTAGCCGACGCCCATGGCGAAGCCGCCCTGGGCCTGGCCCCGCACGACCTCCGGGACCAGCGCCCGGCCGCATTCCACCACCGAATAGGCCTTGAGGATCCGGATCGAACCGCTCGCCCTGTCGATCTCGACGCGCACGAGGGTGCCGCACTGGGCCCCGAAGGTCGTGCCGATCCGGTTGTTGCTCGTGGGCGGGAATTGGACCGCGACACGGGCGATCCGCTCGAACGGGCCGGTTCCGGTCCGAACCGCGAGGGCATCCACCTCGGCGTGAAAGCGCTTCTGCTGAAGCGGGAACGTGGCGCTCGCAAACGCCCAGCGCGAGAAGCAATGGGTCATCGCGCCCGTCACCAGGCGGCTCGCATGGGCCTTCGCGGCGAGATCCGGCAGGGACAGCGGCGGCAGGTCGGCGAAGACGAGCTTGCCCGCCTGCCACTTCGCCTCGGCCCATTGCTCGGCCCTGTGATCGGTGGCCGGGATCTTCCAGAGCGCGAGGGCCGCCGGCCACAATCCGAAGCGGAAGATGACGCGGGCCGCCTCGGCCGCCGCATGGGTTCCCACATGGGCGCCGTTCGAGGCCGCGGTGGCCGAGCTGATCGCCGGAACCCAGCGGCTGTTCTTCTCGACCGCGTCCTGGGTCGCCTGATCCATGGTGTACGAGTTGCCGGACGTGATCAGTGCCAAGGCGCCGAAGGCTTCGATCTGCCCAAGGGCGATCTCGTCGGCGAGTCCGCCGATGTGAATCGCGACCCGGCTCGCCAGGGCGGTGCCCATGCCGTTGCCCATCTCGGGCTGGTCGCAGGCGATGGAGATCCGCCCTTGCGGGTCGATCTCGATACGGCCCATCGAGCAGTCCGCGCCCGTGCCATAATCCTTGGTGACGCAGGCCACGCCCGTACCGACGACGACGCCGTCCCGCTTCGGCTGCGCCTTCTCCGCCGCGCGCGTCTTCCAGATCGGATGTGCCTCGAGCTTGTCGAGGAGTTCCGTCGTCCGCACCGAGACGGTGTAGCGATTGCCCATCATGGTACGGCCATCGGGGGCGAGGGCGTTGCGCCGGCGGAACTCGATGGGATCGAGCGGCAGCGCCGTCGCCGCCTCGTCGATCAGCGTTTCCAGCGCGGTCATGGTCTGCACGGTGCCGTAGCCGCGCATCGATCCGGCGGTGACGCCGTGGCTGTGCAGCGCCACCGTGGTCACGTCGACCTTCGGGATGTCGTAGATGCCGATGGCCGCCGCCGCCGCCACGGTGGCGACGTTCGTCGAGAAGTTCCGGAGGCCGCCGCCGTCGAGGATGTGGTCCGCCGCGAAGGCCGTGATCTTGCCCGTCCGGCGGTCGACCCCGATCCGGGTGTGCATCTTGAAGGCGTGGCGTTTGATGCCGCCCTGGAACTGCTGGAAGCGGTCATGCGCCAGACGGACCGGGCGGCCGGGGAAGAAGATCGCCGCCAGCGTGACGTAGAGGATGAAGGGCGTGTGGTCGCGCCCTCCGAAGCCGCCGCCCATATAGGCGAAATCGGCCTCGATGTGCTTGGGCTTGAACGCGGCCTTGGCCTTGCTCAGCAGGGTGGAGATCGCCTCCGCGCCCTCGTAGGGCGACTGGATGCCGAGCACGAGTTCCAGCTTGCGGCTCTTGCCGTCGTACCAGCCGAGACCGCTTTCGGTCTCGAGGAACATCGGGTCGACCGACTGGGTCTCGAAGCGCCGGTCCAGCACCAGAAGGTCCGGATTTGCTTCCGTCAGTTCGGCGCGGATCTTCTGGCCGTACTGGGCCGCCTTGCCGTAGGGCTTTGCCGTCTCCTTGGCGAAGGGCTCCCAGACCGGGAGGGGGGAATGCTGCATGCGGCCCGGGCTCACCCAGCCGGCGAGGATCGGCGAGTAGACGTCCGGCGATTGCGCGGTCGGCCCGGCGACGCGGGTGAAGCGGAAGGCGCCGTAATCCTCGCCCTCGACGGGGCCGGTCTCCTCGCCGAACTTGACCAGGGCGCCGTCCCGGAACGCCGCGCGGGCCCGGTCATAGGCATCGAAGCTGTCGAAGATCAGCAGTGCCACGGGTTGACCGAGATACAGGGGCGTCTTGCCCAACGGACAGAACAGGTCGCCGGCATAGAATTCCGGAACCGTGAGGTTGGCCTTCTCGACATCCTCCGCCGTCACGATCACCGTCGGCTTGAGCGGTCCCTCCAGACCCTTGAGGTCGAGGCCGAGATAGACATGCGACGCGTCCGGCGCCCGCACCAGCAGCGCGTGCGACGTCTTCTGCGGCCAGCCCGGCATGTCGGCAGCCCGGAAGTCGGAGGCGTAGAGCTTCGCGCCCGTCACCTTCGGGGTGCCGTCGATGCGGCCGAGGCCCCCGACCGCGGGATTCCAGTGGTTCCGGCCCGGCAACGTCTCGCGGGTCGCAAAGCTGGGTTCCTGGGCGACGGCAAGACGGGAGAGGCTAAGGGAAATGCCACTCGCAGTGATCCAGGTCATGAACTCGCGGCGCGACGCGCGCATATTTGTGTTCCTCAAGTCTGTTTTCGTGGAAAAACTTGATAAATTGATTATCTCAGGTTGTAATTATATCAATTGATCATGGTATGTGTGCGTCACTGACGAGGACGACGCATATATTTAAGTCTGACCCTCTTAATCAAATGATTATAAATTACCCAATCTGAGAGATTATTTTTCCTGTCGGGACGATAATCCAGGCGCGGTGGCCTGATGGATGATGCAGGCCGGAGGTCTGTCGCCGACGGCCCCTCTTCGCAGCGCAAACGCGGTGAGCCATTGGCCCCCTGCGGCGGAGGCGTGACGCCGCGAACCAGTCGACGCGCAGTGCGTGGAAGCAGATCGTTCCGCTGCTGCCTGCGTCGAAGGCGCCTACGGGCCGGCCCGCAGAGGGGTATCGGCAAGTCTTGAGCGGCAAGTCCTGAACGGCAAGTCTTGAACAGACTGCTCAGGATCCTGCGCAGAGGCGCTGCCTGGGACGGTGATAACCTATGTGGTTTCGCACTTCGACGCGGTTCCGCACGATGCAGGCTTGGATCAACTCCTGCGTTTCGCCGTGCGCCGCACCCGATCGGGCCGTTCCTGATGCACCTGCTCGATCGCGACGTGCGATGAGCCCCTCCCCCGCCGCGCCGCATGCGGCCGAACTGACCCTGCGCGGGCTCCTGCTCGGGGCGGTGATCACCGTCGTGTTCATGACGGCCAACCTTTATATGGGCCTCAAGACCGGGGTGACCTTCTCGACGTCGATTCCGGCCGCCATGCTGGCGATGGGCGTGCTGCGTCTGGTCGGGAATGCCAACATCTTCGAGAATAACGTCGTGCAGACGCAGGCCTCGGCGGCCGGCACCCTGTGCAACGTCATCCTGGTCCTGCCCGGCCTCGTGCTCATCGGGCATTGGACCGACTTCCCCTACTGGCAGACCACGGGGCTCTGCCTCGTCGGCGGCCTTCTCGGCATCGCCTATTCCATTCCTCTGCGCCGCGCGCTCGTGATCGGGGCGGGCCTGCCCTACCCCGAGGGTACGGCGGCAGCGGAGGTGCTGCGCGCGGGCGAGGCCGCGCAGGACGGCTCGCAGCCGGGCGGCTTGCGCCCGCTTCTCGGGGCCGCGGCCTTCGCGGGACTCGTCGGCCTCGCTACCACCGGGTTCCGGGTGCTCGCCGACGGCATGCATGCGACCGTTGCCGCGGGCCCCGCCCTGTTCCGGTTCGGCACCGGCTTCTCCCTCGCCCTGGTGGGCGTCGGCTATCTCGTCGGCCTCGGTGCCTGCCTCGCCCTGCTCACCGGTGTCGCCATCGCTTGGGGCGGCGCCGTGCCGATCCTCACCGCGCTGCGGGGCGCCTCCGAGGGAGCGCCCGACGCCGTGGTGCTGGAGGTCTGGTCCGGGCAGGTCCGGCTGATCGGGGCGGGCATCATCGCGGTGGGTGCCCTGTGGACGGTGGCGAGTCTCGCCGGGGCGATCGGCGGCAGCATCCGCGCCGCCCTCTCCGCCGCGCGCGGGAGCGGCCGGGGCGCCGAGATCCCCCGCCAGGAGCGCGACATCCCGATCACCTGGGTGGCGTGCGCAGCCCTCGCCCTGGCCCTCCTGCTCGCGGGGCTGTTCTGGATCTTCGCCTCGGGCGCGGATCTCGGCGGTCTCCACGTCGTCGTGGTCGCGGTCGCGACGCTGTTCGCTGTGCTGTTCGGATTCCTGATGGCGGCGGCCTGCGGCTACCTCGCCGGGCTCCTCGGTTCGTCGAGCAGCCCGATCTCCGGCATCGGCATCCTCACCACCCTGCTCGCCGCACTGCTGATCCCCCTCATCATCGGCCGCGAGGCCGGTCCGGAGGGCGACCGCTTCGTGATCGGCCTCGCGCTGCTCCTGGCCTCGGTGATCGTCACCACCGCCTCCATCGCCAACGACAACCTCCAGGACCTGAAGACCGGGCAACTCGTCGATGCCACGCCGTGGCGCCAGCAGGTCGCCCTGGTGGCGGGCGTCACGGTCGGCGCCCTGGTCATCGCCCCCCTGCTGTCTCTCCTCCATCACGCCTACGGCTTCGCCGGCGCCCTGCCCCGGCCCGGCATGGACGCCGCTGGCGCCCTGCCCGCCCCCCAGGCGGCCCTGATGACGCAGATCGCCAGCGGCATCGTCCACGGTGAGTTGCCCTGGACCATGGTACTGATCGGCGCCGGCCTCGGGGCGGTCTTCGTGGCCATCGAGGCCGCCTTGCGCCGGCGCGGCCACTCCTTCCCGGCCCTGACGGTGGGCATCGGGATCTACCTGCCCCTCGAAGTGGTGGTGACGATCGCGGTCGGCGGCGTGATCGGATGGCTCGCGGAGCGCCGCCTGCGCGGGGCCTCCGAGCCCGAGGAGGTCAGCGCCGGAGCCCGGCGCAGGGGGGTGCTGATCGCCTCCGGCTTCCTCGTGGGCGAGAGCATCGTCGGCGTGCTGGTCGCCGCCGCCGATACGCTGGCGGGGCGGGGCTCGTCCCTGGTGCTGGTCGGGCCGGGCTTCGGTTCCGCGGCGACCGGGCTCGGCGCGGTGGTGTTCGTGGGCACGGCCCTCTGCGTCTACCGCCTGGTCTCCCGGGCGCCGGCGCCACCCCCACGCCAACAGGAGGAGGCGTCGCATGCCTGAATCACTTCCGGGCACGCCCCGATTTCCCTTGGCCGCCGGGGTGCTGTTCGGCCTCGGGCTCGGCGGGTTCTTCGACGGCATCGTTCTGCATCAGGTGCTGCAGTGGCATCACATGCTGAGCAGCTGGTATCCGATCACCTCGATCGAGAACCTGGAGCGCAACACGCTCTGGGACGGCATCTTCCACAGCGCCACCTACGTCTTCGTGGTGCTCGGCCTGTTCCTCCTCTGGCGCAGCGCGCACCGGCGCCACCTGCGCTGGTCGAACCGCCTGCTGGCCGGATCGCTGCTGATGGGCTGGGGCCTGTTCAACACGGTGGAGGGGCTGATCGATCACCAGATCCTGGGTGTGCACCACGTCAACGAGCGGGTGCCCCGCGCGCAATGGCTCGCCTGGGACCTCGGCTTCCTGGCCTGGGGCGTCGCCATGCTGGCCTTCGGCTTCGTCCTCGTGCGTCGGGCCCGGGCATGACGTCGGCGCGTGCGGCGCTTCCGTGGCTGTTCCTCGCGGCGGGGCTCATCCTGGCCACCCTTCCGGCGTGGCGTCCCCTCCTCTTCGGGAACGCCCTCGGGCTCGATGATCTCCTGAGCCTGCGCTGCTTCGGCGGATGAGCTTGACCCCGCCAATGCGGCGCGGGAAGGCAGGCGTGCGAAACGAGCCCAAGGATTGACAGGATGGCCACGCCCCGCGACCTCAAGGTGCAGATGGCAGGAGAGACCCGCGCCCGCGAGCGCGCGCAGGCCCTCGCCGCAACCCAGGCGTCGCGGGCTAAACGGGCCGAGACCGCCGTGCAGGCCGCCGAAGCCGAGCGCGATGCCTGGAAAGCGCGGGCGCTCGACGCCGAGGCCGAGCTGGCGCGCCTTCGGACAGACATGGCGCGGTGAGGCCGCCGATCCGTGATCGCATGTGCGCTGATTGGTAGGCGTCATCGCGCCGCGCGGAACTGGGGCCGTCCTGGGTACCTTCTCGTCACGACAGCGAATGCATTCGCGACCGATGAGGAGAGCTTCGACGTGGCCATCGACACGCGCGAAATCTACGTGACCGCCCTGAAGAACACGCATGCCCTCGAGATGCAGGCGCTCCAGATCATGGAGCGGCAGGTCGAGCGCCTGCAGCGCTATCCGGAGATGGAGGCCGCTCTGCGCCGGCACATCGAGGAGACGCACGGCCAGCGGACCCGGATCGAGGAGGCCCTGCACGCGCTTTCCGAGAGCCCCTCGACCATCAAGGAAGGCGTCCTGGGCTTCGTCGGTAACATGATGGCGCTGGGTCATACGCCCGCGCAGGACGAGATCCTGAAGAACGCCTACGCCAACCATGCCTTCGAGAACTTCGAGATCGCCGCCTACGAGTCGCTGATCGCCATCGGCGAGGCGGCCGGGCAGGAGACGGCGCTGACCGGTTTTCAGCAGTCGCTGCGCGAGGAGGAGGGAATGGCCCGCAAGGTGCGTGAACTCATCCGCCCGACCACCCTGCGCTACATCGACCTGACCACCTCGGGCGACAAGGCCGACCGCTGACCGCACGGGTTCGAGCGTTTCCGCATCACGGCCGGCCAAGCGCGGGCCGTGATGCCGTGTGTGGGCTACCCGCCTCTCACGTCGCGTGGTCGGACAGGTTCCGACGAAGCCGGGCCGTCTGCCGTGCGAGCCGCTGCCGTATTCGCTGCCCCTCGGTGGGGTCCGTGGCCGCGCCGAGGGCCAGGGTCAGGACGCCGACTTGAAACGCGAGGTAGCAGGGTGTCAGAAACGCGAGCAGGCGCGGGTCGATGGCTTGCCCGCTCGCACCTTCGACCATGCGGACGAGATGATCCTGATCGTCCATCGAGAATCCGAATTCCTGGACCGCTCCGACGATGTCCCAGCCGATGTCCTGACAGCCGATAAGGTCATGGCCGGCATGGTGATCGAGGGCATCGCCCTTGAGGAGCCGGCCATCTGGCAGAGCGAGCCACTTCCAGGGTTGCATCCGGCCGTCGATCAGAACGGGCCGGGCGGAGACAGCGAGGGCCGCGACCGCATCGTCGGTCCAGATCGCCAAGGCGTCCCGGTCGTCGGACCCCAGAGCCTCGGCGGTGTTGTGGCGCGCCATCGCGAGCAGTTCCGCCAGCGGCGCCCCCGTCCCCGGTGAGGCCGGCAGGGTCCGAGCGCGAAACCCGAGATAGCGACCGATGGCTTCGAGCCACCGGATGTTCCCGGCGCAATCCGATTCGAGGGGCGTCGCTTCTGCGTGCCAGCGCTCCAGGAGGAAGCCGTGACGCAGCCCTGCGACCTGGGGCACGAAGCCTGCCCCTGAGAGCGCACCGCCGAGTTCAGCCTTTCGAACTGCCGGCGTACCGAGGCCGGCGAATTTCAGCCGCCAGGTCCAGCCCCGCGCGGTGAGCAGGAACTTGCGCCGCTCCTGCCAAGCATTGACCGGGGGCCAGGATGTGGCGTCCGGATAGAGGTGCCGGCGCCATCCTCCGCCGGAGATATCCACCAGCGGACCCTCTGCGGGCCCTACGAGGTCCGCGAACCAGTTGGCCAGTGCATGCTCGGGCCGTTCCGGCCTGAGAAGCAGCGTCTCGAACGGCATCACGTGTCGTGGAAAGAGGTCCCAACGGGCGCGGTGCGCTTCCGAAGCCTGCGGTCCCGGTGGCGCGTCGTGGCTGGGGAAGAGCGCGACGCGCGCCTCGGGGACGCCGAGATCCCGCAGGACGTCCAGCGTCCCGCCGAAGGAGCTTCCGGATAGGCCCGGCCCCTCATCGACCACCGCGATGCCCTCGCCCGCGTCGCGCAACCGTGCCTTCGTGGCGTTCGAGAGGCGCAAGGTCCGGTGGAAGGGATGGCCGCAGGGCCGGGCGGTGGTCAGCCGGTCGCTGCCGAGGCCGGCGGCGACCATCGCGGCCAGCGGCGCGCCGATGCTGCGCAGGCCGAGGACGTGCGTGTCCGGCGCGAGGCGTGAGCGTCGCGCGGCCATCGCGTAGGCTTCCGGATACAGGGCGTAATAGGCAAAGCCCTCCGCCCAGCGCAGCGTGACCTGCGCCGGGAGCGGCAGTGCGTGGAGTGTCGCGAAAATGCCGGTCACATCCGGGAGTTCGGTGCGGAAACCGCTCTGCCACGAGCCGTCCACGGCTTCCGCGAGGTGGCGCAGCAGCGTCGCGGCGGCGTCCTGGACGCGGGAGGGCGCATCACAGCCCCGAGCCTCGAATTCGGCATCCGCGAGACCCTGGAGCAAGGCGCCCGCTTCGATGAAGGCCGTCACCAGCAGGCCGTGGCGGCGGATGTCCGGAACCTCCCGGGCAGCCTCCGCCAGGAGGCGCGCGATCTCCCCGAGGAGGACGCGCGGATCGCTCGTCCGGTTCGCCTTGCCGTAGACGAGCATCGCGCCGCTCTCAGGCCCCTCCGACACGTCCCGGCGCATAGCGCCGGACCATCGCGGCGCAGAACTCCGCGTATTCGTTCGGGTCGATCGGCGGGCTCGAATGGTGGGGGGCGAGGCCGCGATGCTCGGGCGTGAAGCAGAACGTCACGGTGACGTCGAAATCCTCCAGGGCCCTCATCTGCCGATCAAACCAGTCGAGGGCGTTGGGGCGGAAGCTGTCGGCCCAGGATAGGCCCGTGCGCAGGTAGGTCACGCCCAGGCGCTTCATCCAGGCGACGGCCTCGTCGAGGCGGTGGTCCTCGTAGTGGAACCACTGGCAGAGGCCGAGCGCCGGGGTGTGTCGCGCGAAGGCTTCGAGGGCGAGCTTCGGCGTCCCGTCCTGCCGCAGAAGACCCATGTGGAAGTGCCGGTAGTAGGAGGAGCCTTCGGCCTCCCGGTGCCGGGTGGTCGCCTCCCATTCGCGGGGCAGGTCGTAGAGGCTGTACCAGTGGATGCGGGGCGCCCGGCCGACTAGGAGTTCGGCCGTCCGCTCGACGCCCCAGAGCTGGACCTCCTCAGCGCCGAAGGTGGAGATTCCGACCTCCGAGACCCAGACCGGCAGCCCTGTGACTGCGCGGATCTCCGCGATCTTGGCCGGCCATTCGTGGATCTGCCAGAGGTTCCAGTCGAGGGGGAAGCCGTGGACCGCGACCGCGTCGACCGCGTCGAGGACGCCGGCCCGCTCCATGCGCTGGATGAAGTCCGGGTCGATCGGTGAGATGCCGCCGAGCACGCGCGGCAGGCTCGGGTTCTCGGCGCGAATGGCATTGCCGGCGAGCCGTGCCATGGCGCCGAAGCGGTGCCAATCGGGATCGAGTTCCGGATCCCAGTGGGATTTGTTGTTCGGCTCGTTCCAGAGCATCACGGCTTCGATCACGCGTGGGACTCCCTCGGCGCACGGGCCGGATGGACGGCGCCAGGCTCGGGCTTCTCCGCGCATCGGCAGAGATAGACCTCCGCCTCCGGGTGGGCCACGATAGTGAACCCGCTCGAGCGCAGCATCGCCTCGGTGCAGGCGCGGTTGGGAACCCACCAGTTGGTGGGGTCGCCGGCGTAACGGTGCTCGATGAAGTGCAGCTTCGGGAAGCCCGCGGCGTCGAAGGGCGCGGGCTCGAAGAACGCGTAATCGGCCTCCAGGCGGGTCACCTCGGCGCTCCCGCGCTGCATCGACTGGAAGACCAGCATGTCTCCCGCCACGGTCTCGCGGATGAGGTCGAGCGCCAGCAGCGGGTGGCGCAGGTGATAGAGGACGCCCATGAACAGGACGATGTCGAAGCGCTCGCCCAAGGCCCCGACATCGTAGACGGACCCTTGCGCGAACTCGATGTCCTGCCCCGTCATCCGCGCGGCGAAGCGGGCCTGCGCGAGGTAGCGGGCATCCGAATCGAGGCCGAGGACGCGCGCGGCGCCCCGTCGCTTCATCTCGATGGCGTAGAACCCGGCATTGCACCCGATGTCGAGGACACTCCGGCCCGTCAGGTCAGCCGGCAGGGCATCGCTGAAGCCGCGCCACTTCACCGCCGGGTAATTCCCGAGGAAGTGGTCCGGCGCAGTCCAGACGCCGTCGAGATTCATGTTGTGGAACCACGGGCCGAGGGCATCGATCTGCCGACGCAGGGATTCCGCCTCGCTCCCCGCGCGATCGCCGGGTCTCATCAT